>NZ_JBEZYB010000005.1:85179-300273 GCF_040638285.1 Amycolatopsis sp. NPDC026612 | reverse complement strand
CTGTCGCCGCGATCCGGCGACAGGGCCCTGCCACTGTTCTCCGGTGGGAGAGCCCGTTCGTCCCCGGCGGACGGCCTTCAGCTGACGGCGATCGTCAACTTTCCGCCAGGGTGTCCGCCCTCGCTCTCGGCCTGCGCCGCGGCCGCCTCTTCGAGCGGGTAGCTCCTGCCGTGCGCGATGTCGACGCCGCGATCGGTGACCCAGCCGGCGACCTCGATCAGGACCTCCCGGGTCTGCTCACCCATGCTCGAGAACGGGATGTCCAGCTCGAAGGCGGCCCCGTCGGCGATGGTGACGATCCGGTCCTTCGTGCCCCGCAGCTCGACGGACCCGGGCAGCGCCCCACGACCGGCGGCGTCGAACACGGCGTCCACCGGCCCGGGCGCGGCCTCGCGAACCCGCTCCAGCCAGCCGTCGCCGTAGAGCACCGGAACGACGCCCAGTGACTTCAGGTCCTCGAGACTCCGGCTCCCGCCGGTGCCGATGACGGTGAGCCCCCGCGCGACGGCGACCTGAGCGGCGAACCGGCCGACGGTACCGCTCGCGCCGTGGATCAGCAGCGTCTCGCCTTCACGGATCCCGAGCAGCCCGAGGACGCGAAGCGCCGTCTCCCCGGCGACCGGCAACGCCGCCGCGTCCGGCCACGAGAGGTTCGCCGGCTTCGGCGCGACCGCCTTCGCCAGCGCGTACTCGGCGTAGGCGCCGGTTTCCGACCACCCGAACACTTCGTCACCCAGGGCGAAGTCCGCGCCGTCACCGACGGCGTCGACGACCCCGGCGACCTCGAGGCCGGGGATGTGCGGGAAGGCGATCTGGCTGTTCTGCCGCATGGCGCCGCTGCGGATCTTCCAGTCGATCGGGTTGACCCCGACGGCCCGGACAGCCAGCCGCACCTGCCCCGGACCCGGCTCCGGCACCGGAACGTCGGACAGCTGCAGGACTTCCGGCCCGCCGTACGTGGAGAAGGTGATCGCTCGCATGGTGTTTCGCTCCTTGGTTCGTGACTCCGGCTTCGAATGTCCTCCCCCGGAAGTCAACTCGCCCGGTGGACTCGCCGAACCGTCCGGACAAGCGGCGTTCACCAGCCTCACCGCGCAGGACATGCCACATGGCACGAACCCTGACCCGCGGCCTGGTGCTCGCTGCCCGCGACAACACGCCTGCGGGGTCCCGGCGCGTCGACGGATCGGTGGTGCGGATCACAGTCCGTGACAATCGCCTCGAAGTCGCCGACGCAATCCCGCCCGCCGGGCCTGACCGAGCGGCTCACGGCTCTGGTGGCCGCTGGGAGGTCGACGCCGTTTCGGGCGGGGCACGATAGTCACCGCAGTGCGCCCCCAGCGTGGCCGAACCGCCGGAGCTGCGTCTGCGCGACCGGCTCACCTGCGGGAGCTCGCGGTTCTTTCGGGGCATCTACCCAAGGCCTGAGCAACCGGCAGATCCTGGACAAGCGGGACGTCAGTTCGGCGGCGGAGCGGCCGCGTTGGCCCGCGACCTGCCGCTGGAACCGGTGGCGTACCGCTCCGCCTGAACAACCTTGACCTCCAGCGGGCTGGAGGTTGCACGCTGCTGATCATGGCCTCGACGATCGACTCCACACCCCGTCACCGAAGCGTGCTCTGGAGCGCGGAACACCGGCTGACCACGATCGCGCTGCTGCTCGTGGTGACTTTGGTCGCGTTCGAGAGCATGGGTGTGGCGACGGCGATGCCCACCTTGGTCGCCGACCTCGACGGGTTGTCGCTCTATTCTTGGCCTTTCACGATCTTCCTGATCTCCAGCGTGGTCGCGACGGTGCTTTCCGGCCGGATCGGCGACCGTCGCGGCCCGGCGCCCGCGCTGCTGGCGGGACCGTTGCTGTTCGCGGCGGGCCTCGTCGTCGCCGGAACGGCGAGCGGAATGCCGATGTTCCTCTTCGGCCGCGCGTTGCAGGGCTTCGGCGCCGGATTGCTCCTGGTCTCGGTCTCCCTCCTGATCGCGCTGACGTTCACCGACCACGAACGTCCGGTCATCTACGCCGCGAACGCTGCGGCCTGGGTCCTGCCGGCGGTCATCGGGCCGTCAGTGGCCGGGGTCGTGACGGTCAGCGTCGGCTGGCGGTGGATCTTCCTCGGCCTGGTGCCTCTCGTGGCCGCCGGCGTGCTGATGCTGGTCGTCGTCGTCCGACGCTTACCCGTGCACACACCCATCACAGGCGGCCGGCAAGCGAGCGTTCCTCAGGCGATCATTGCCGCGCTCGGCGTCGCGGCGTTGACGTGGGCGGCCCAGCACCAGTCGCTCATCGCGCTGGGGTACGGCACAGTCGGGCTCATCGCGCTGGGCTACGCCCTCCGGACGCTGCTGCCGGCCGGGACGTTGACTTCCCGCCCCGGCCTGCCCACGGTCATCGCCTCCCGTGCCCTGATCGCCGGCGCGTACGCGGGGATGGAGGCGTACCTGCCCCTGACGATGAGCTCGGTCCACGGCTACGGTCCCGCCCTCGCCGGCCTGCCGCTGACGATCACGGCTCTGGGGTGGTCCGCGGCTTCGGCGGCGCAAGGCCGGTACCTCGGCTGGTCGAGGGAGGCATCGCTGCGCACCGGCTTCTGGCTGGTCGCGGCCGGCCTGGTCGGCTTCGGCCTGGTTTCCCAGCCGTGGTTCCCCGGTTGGGTGGCATTCGTGGCCTGTGCGGTGGGCGGCGCCGGCATGGGCATCGCGATACCCGCCATCTCTGTCCTTCTGCTCCGCTACTCACCCGAAGGTGAGCGTGGGTTCAACACCTCGGCGATGCAGCTCGCGGACTGGGTGGGTTCCGCGCTGCTCATCGGCCTGGGTGGCGTCCTTCTCGGCCTGGTCGGCTCGGTCCTCGAGCCGTCGCCGGCGATGGCCCTGCTCACAATGGCCTTGGTGGCGCTCGCCATGGTGGGCGTCCGGCTGACCGGCCGGTGGCCGTCGAACGTGTGACAGCCCACTTCCAGAGCCAGGGTGGGCTTCGTCACGCGCTGGAGCGGACTACCCTGAAGGAGCGATGACCTATCTCGACCACGCGGCGACCACTCCGATGTTGCCCGAAGCCATAGCGGCGATGACCGAGGCGCTGTCCACCGTGGGCAACGCCTCGGCGCTGCACTCTTCGGGCCGCCGGGCCCGCCGGATGGTCGAGGAAGCCCGCGAAACGATCGCCGACGCACTCGGCGCCCGTCCCTCCGAGGTGATCTTCACCGGTGGCGGCACCGAGAGCGACAACCTCGCGATCAAGGGCATCTACTGGGCCCGGCACGACGAGCAGGACCAGCGTCGTCGCATCCTGTGCGGTGCGGCGGAACACCACGCGGTGCTCGACACCGTCGAATGGCTCGAAGCCCACAGCGGCGCCGAGGTCATTTTGCTTGACGTGGACAGTCAGGGCCGGGTCACGCCCGACGTTCTCCGTGAAGCCATCGCCGCGGATCCCGAAGCCGTGGCGCTGGCCACCGTGATGTGGGCGAACAACGAGGTCGGCACGATCAACCCGATCGCCGAGCTGGCGGCAGTGTGCGCCGAGTTCGCCATTCCTTTCCACACTGACGCCGTTCAGGCCGTCGGTGCCGCTCCGGTCGACTTCGGGGCCAGTGGCGCCGCTGCGCTCACCCTGACCGGACACAAGCTCGGCGGCCCAATCGGAGTGGGAGCACTTCTGCTCGGACGTGACGTGCCGTGTGCGCCTCTGCTGCACGGCGGAGGCCAGGAGCGCAATGTCCGTTCCGGCACCCTGGACGTCCCGGCGATCGCAAGTTTCGCGGCCGCTGTCCGAATCAGCGTCGGGACCCGAGCCGAGTATGCGAAGCGCGTGGAGGAACTCCGAGATGCGCTTATCGAGGCGATTCAGCGCGAGGTACCCGACGCCGTCCTCAACGGTGGAGATGGTGAGAGGCTGCCCAGCCATGCCCACCTCACCTTCCCCGGGTGCGCCGGCGACAGCCTGCTGATGCTGCTCGACGCCAAGGGCATCGAATGTTCGACAGGCTCCGCGTGCACGGCAGGCGTCGCCCAGCCCAGCCACGTACTGCTCGCCATGGGGGCCGACCCGGCGGCGGCCCGCGGTTCTCTCCGTTTCTCCCTTGGCCACACATCGACCGCCGCGGACGTCGAGGCGGTCGCCGCGGAGATCGGTGGCGTCGTCATGCGCGCCCGGCAGGCCGGTCTCGCCGGAATGCGTAAGCAGACCCAGAAGCAAGAGGTGTAAGGCAATGCGGGTTTTGGCCGCGATGAGCGGAGGAGTGGACTCGGCGGTCGCCGCAGCACGAGCTGTCGACGCCGGACACGACGTCGTCGGCGTGCATTTGGCGTTGTCCGCCAAACCGGGAACGTTGCGGACCGGCTCGCGCGGGTGTTGCACGATCGAAGACTCGCACGACGCCCGGCGGGCCGCTGACATCCTCGGAATCCCCTTCTACATCTGGGACTTCGCCGAGCGTTTCACCGAAGAGGTCGTTGAGACCTTCGTCGGTGAATACGCCGCCGGACGCACCCCGAATCCGTGTGTCACCTGCAACGAGAAGATCAAGTTTGAAGCGCTCCTCGAGAAGGCGATGGCGCTTGGATTCGACGCGGTTGCGACAGGCCACTACGCACGCCTCTCCGTAGTGGACGGCGTGCCCGAGTTGCGTCGCAGTGTCGACAGCGGCAAGGACCAGTCGTACGTCCTCGCCTCGCTGACGCCGGAACAGCTCAGCCACGCCATGTTCCCCTTGGGCGACTCCTGGAAAGCCGATGTGCGGGCCGAGGCGGAGCGACGAGGTCTGTCCGTCGCCAACAAGCCGGATAGCCACGACATCTGCTTCATCCCGGACGGCGACACCAAGAAATTCCTGGAGAACCGGCTGGGGCAGCGTCCCGGTGAGCTCGTGGACGCGGAGACGGGTGCGGTCCTCGGCCAGCACACCGGAGTGCACGGGTTCACGGTGGGCCAGCGCAAGGGCCTCGGGATCGACGCTCCGGCGCCGGATGGCCGTCCTCGGTACGTCCTTTCGCTGGAACCGGTGTCCGGCTCCGTCAAGGTCGGTTCGGTGGCCGGGCTCGGCGTCAAGGTGATCGAAGCTGACCGGGCGATCTGGCCCAGCGGTCGGCCGCTGACCGAACCTACGGAGTGCGTGGTTCAGGTCAGGGCCCACGGAGGCATCGTGGATGCGGTCGCCGACGTGGACTCCGACATCATGACGGTGCACTTGCGGGAGCCGCTGCGCGGAGTCGCTCCGGGCCAGGTCGTCGTTCTCTACCGCCCTGACCCCGAGGGTGGGGATGTCGTGCTCGGCAGCGCGAAGATCTCGGGCACCCGCTGATCGTCGGTCACCTCCGCGGCTTCTTCCGGAGTCGATTCGCCCGTCGGCGGCCTGGGTGCATCGACGGTGGCGCTGTCGAATGCGCCTGCCCGGCCGGTGTCGCGACGCTCACGGTGCCATCCGGCGTGACTTCGTAGTCCCAGCCAGGCTGGCCCTTCAGCTTGCGATGCCGCGAGCAGAACGTGACGGGCTGATCCGCGCCTGCTTCGGCCGCACCCTTCGTGCGCGTCGCTTCGATCCCGCAACTCTGCGCTGGGCGCGTGCAGCCGGGCTGCCGGCACTCTTGGTCCCGGACCCGGATGAATTCGTCCTGATCGAGCGGATAGCGCGTCGGAGACAGTTCGACGGCGTGACCGGTTCGTGGGTCGGTGAGAACCCGCCGCAGCGTCGTGTTGGGCCCGCTGACGATGTGGCGAGCCAGCGTAGCCGCGATGGGCCCGCGACCGGCCAACGCTGCCGGAGACTGGTTGAGCCCGAGGTAGGTGGCCAGGTCGATGTGCAGGAAGACCTCGGCGCGTTCGCTCGGGCCTCCGGTGCCGCTGAGCAGCAGATCGATGGCCACGTCCGCGCGGAGCTGATCGAGCGTCCGCGGCTCGTCGGGCGTCTTCAACGCCCGGGCGGCCTGGTCGACGCGAGCGTAGGCGGCGGTTGCCTTCTCGGTCGGCGCGTTGTTGACCGAGAGATGGGCCACGCCGGCGTCCTGGTGATGCACGGTGAGCCGGCGCTCGACAAGCTTTCGCTCGGTGCGGAGCGCTGCGCCCTCAGGATCGGTCTGTGCGGCCGCATAGGCTGCCGCCCGGCGGACCTGCGTGGCGTTCCGGCCGGGAACCCGATCCTCGAGTATCGCGTCGACGACGCGTACGTGATCTCCCGACAGCCATGCTGTCGCATCGGTGACCTTCATGGCGCGATAGAGGTCGAGCCGGCCGTCGTCCATGAGGTTGAGCATCCGGGGCAGACGTGCAATCAGCGCGTTGGCCGCGGAAACGATGGCGCCGGCGCGGTGTTCCGTTATGGACAAGGCCAACGCGACTTCCGATGACGCGCTGGGCGCCCGTCTCCGGCGCACACTCAGATCCGCGATCGCTCTTAGCTGCAGTGCTTGCAACTTCGAGATCTCGGCTTCGCTATTGCGGATCACATCGACGACCTGTTCGTCTTTCATGTGCCGCAAGGTGTTCGGGTCAGCTCGGACTGAACGCAGTACGAACGGAAGTTCGTCGTCGCTCTGGGACGCCGTTGCGGGGACGAGCTTGCGGACTGGTTGGGAAGGTGTCATGAACCCGACCGTACGACGGCTCGCGAGGAAAGTCACCGAGATTCAGAGGAATGGGTGGCAAAAGGTAGCGAACGGTCCGTTCGCGCCCTTCGCTGCTTGACGGATCGCAATTGTTTCGGGATGGTTCGCGTGTGTCGGCGTCCGCGTCGCGCTCACAGGAGGGTGAATGTCTGAAATGGACAGTCGTTGCTGCTTAGAGTTTGAGCTTGAATCCGGTGTGACTCGGCGTGAACCCGAGGCGCTCGTAGAAGCGGTGCGCTTCCGTCCTGGAGGTGTCCGACGTGAGTTGCACGAGGGCGCACCCGCGCCGCCGTGACTCGTCGATCGCCCAGCGCATGAGATCGGCACCGAGACCGGTGCCTCGGTGGTCGGCGTGGATCCGCACGGCCTCGATCTGACCACGAAGTGCACCACGCCTGGCCAGACCCGGAATGATCGTCAGCTGCAGGGTGCCGACCGGCTCGTCGCCGGACGCGACGACCACCAGGAGCTGGTTCGGATCCGCGTCCAGCTCATCGAAGGCGCGTAGGTACGGCTTGAGATCGCCAGGATCGTCCCGGGTGGCGCCGAGCTGGTCATCTGCCAGCATGCGCACGATCGCACCGACGTCTTCGCGCCGTGCCCTGCGGATGATGTAGTCGGCCACGGCGCCAGTATCACAGGACGCGGGTGAATCCTTGGTAGCTGTACTCGAAGCCGAAGCGTGCGTAGAAATCCCGCAGGTCGCCGCGGTTGAGGCCCGAATCGAGGTGGACGCGCGTGCACCCGCGTCGGCGCGCTTCGTCGATGCCCCAGGTCAGCAGCGCGCTCGTCACCCCACGCCGAGCGGCGCGGATTCCTTCGAGCAGGCCACGGGGTGCGCCGTCCCATGCCAGGCCTCGGAGCACCGTCAGCTGTGCGGTGCCGGCGACGCCGTTGTCGTCCTCCGCGACGACCAGCGTGACGTGCGGGGTGTTCATGAGTTCCCCGAGCGCGGCTGCCAACGGTTCGCCCCGTGCGCCGAACAGGCGCACGAGCGCCTCCACGTCAGTCGCCCGGGCACGTCTGATGACATCCATTTCACCCAGTATGCAGGAGGCTGGACAGCGGACATAACTGCAACGAGCCGGCTACCCGCTGTGTCGGCCGCGCGGCCTCAGCTCATCGTGTAGCGCCGAATCCCGTCGACAGCTTGGGCGTTCAGTTTGCCCTGCGCCACCAGAAGATCCAGATGTGCCGCGGTTTCCAGGATCGCGAGCATCTGGTTGAAGAAGTCCATTTCGGACAGTTTACGGTTGCGGCGGGTCCAGCTGATCCGATGCGCGGCTTCATACGCGCTGCTTGCTCCGGCCGCGACTTGGGCGCCCAGCGTCTCGAGGCGTTGCCGATGGTGTTCCAGTAGTTCGTCGACCCGCGTGTGCACGCTTCCGGACACTGGGCCGTGCGCGGGAAGCATGCGGCGGTCCGGCATGGCGCGCACCAAACGAAGTGAGCCGATGAAATCGTTGAGCGGCAACTCGGCCGGCACGGGCTGGAACCCGATCGACGGCGTGATGTGCGGCAGCACGTGGTCACCGGAGAACAAGAGGCCGGCGGTGTCGTCGACGAAGACGACGTGCCCGGAAGTGTGGCCCGGAGTGGCGACGACTTCGAATTCGCGTCCGGGCAGGATCGACCGGGTGCCCGGTGTCAGCCATTCGTCGGGTGCTTCCCAGAGGTCGGCTTCCGTGTGCCGCCGACTTGTGCCGAACTCCCGGCCCAGCGCTTCCACGACTTCGCCGGCCCCGGCCTGGAACAAGAGATCGACCTGGGCTTCCATCGGCAGCCGGTCGGGGTTGCCGGATGCCTTGAGTGATGGTTCTTCTTCCTGGCCGAGGGCGATCTTCGAGCCGAAGTCACGCCGGAGGACCACAGCTTGCGAATAGTGGTCCCGATGCACGTGGGTAACGAGGAACTCGCTGACGTCGGCGAGTTCGGCACCGATCCCGCGGAGAGCATCCGCGAGCTGTTGCCGGGCCACGTCCAGCGCCCACCCGGAGTCGACCAGGACCAGCTTCTTGCCGTCGGTGACCGCGTAGACGTTGACCGCGCGCAGGGCGTCGTTGGGCAATGGCAACGGGATCCGGTAGACGTCGGCCGAGACCTCGTAGATTCCGGGCTCGGTCCAGTTCCGTCCGCTGCTTTCCGGCAACGGCTCCACGGTGACCTCCGTCCCGGCGAGACTGCGGCGTCCCGGCTCTTCTTCACCCTGAGCCGTGCCGGGCCCGCTGTCCACCTGGACGAGATGAGATGCCGGTCACTCGTTCAGTCGGTGTCCTGCTTCAAGGCGGTGTCGATCGTCAAGGCGGCGGCTACCACCATGCTGGCGAGGGGATCCGGCAGCGGGCGCGGGATCTCCACGACGTAGTTGTCGGCCGTGGTGAAGGCGGCTTTGAGGAATCCACCCCAGGTTTTGGTCACCCGGGCAACCTCGGTGCCGGCGTGGTCGCGGATCGAGAAGTTCCAGGCGCGCCAGTTCTCGGCGAAGATCCCGCCGACCGAGCGGCCGTCGACCAGGAAGCCGAACCGAATCTTGCCGAAGACGTTCTCCTGGACGATCTCGCCGATCGGGGTCTCGTCGGCTCTGGTGACGAGGAACCTGGACTTGAACACCTTCGCCGGCCGGGTCACCTTGAGCACGGTGCTGTGGTTGGCGTCGCGGACCTCGAACTTGTGGGTCAGGAACTGGTCGTATTTGGTCAGGAGCCGGATCGCCTTCTTCAGCGTGCTCTGGCCCACCTCGACGACCCCGCCGAGCCGGGTGCCGTGCTGGTCGAAGACGCCGAACTCGTTGGCCATCTCGATCAGCTTCGCGCGCTGGTTGACCACCAGGATCGGCTCGCTGAAGAGGGTCCCGCCCCCGCTGTGCGTGCCGCCTCGGCCGCGTGTCCCGCGATTCACCTGGTTCTGGATCCGGGCCGGGTCGTGGGCGCGTTCGATGTCCAGTTCGATCGGCGCGGAGTCGCTCGGTGGCGGGGATTGGTAGGCCGGCCGGGTGTCGGCGGTCCAGGTCTGGCCGTCCCACCATCGGTGCAGACGGGGGTCCCGCGCGTCCGGGTACCAGCCCGGCTGCGGTGGCGAACTCGTCATGGCCGGTCAGCCTATCGCCGTGGACCGGTTCATGGTGTCGCTCAACGGAAATGCGGTGAATGTCCGCATCGTGGTGCCCCGGCCGGTGCCGGTACTGCGGGGTCGACGAGAATCGGTGGTCGTGAGTGAGCGAATCTGGCCCAGTGGGGCCGCAACGGCGATCGGCTCGATGCCTGGCAACGATCCGGCCGAAGCGGCGGCGGTCGTGTTCGGCGAGCTGCCGGACTTCCCGCATCTGCCCGAGCTGCCGGATCGCGGTGTCGGAGCGGACATGCTCGGCCGGACCGCGGCCCTCCTCGTCGACTTGGCCGTCGACGTGGTGCCGAGCGGCTACCGCGTCGTGCCTCGGTCCGGACATGACCATCGCCGGGCCGTCGACCTGCTTCGCTGGGATCTCGACGCCGTGCAGGAAGTGCGGGAGAAGGCCGGGGTCACGCCGCCGCTCTTCAAGGTCCAGCTGGCCGGGCCGTGGACGCTCGGCGCGGGGATCGAACTGCCTCGGGGCCATCGGGTGCTCACCGATCGTGGCGCCTTGCGCGACTTCACGTCCTCCCTGTTGGACGGCCTCGCCGAGCATGTCGCGGAAGTGCAGGCCAGGACCGGCGCGCCGGTGGTGGTCCAGTTCGACGAGCCGTCCTTGCCCGATGTGCTGGCCGGTGGCCTGTCGACGCCGTCCGGCTACGGGAACGTCGCGGCGGTGCCGGAGCCCGAGGCCCGTCAGCTGCTCACCACCGTGATCGAGGGCGCCCGGCGGATCACCGGCCGGCCGGTGATCCTGCACTGCTGTGCCGCGAAGCCGCCCCTGGGCTTGCTGCGTGAGGCCGGTGCGGACGCCTTGGCGTTCGACCTGGCCGCGCTCGACGGTGCCTCCGCCGCGTTCCTCGACGAGATCGGCGAAGTGTGGGACGGCGGGGCAACGCTGTTCATGGGCGCGGTCCCGGCAACGGCTCCCGCGACTTGGCCGAGCCTGAAGGACATCGGCGAGCCGGCGTTCCGGCTGGCCGATCGGCTCGGCTTCAACCGCAGCGTCCTCGCCGAACGGGCCGTACCGACACCCGCTTGCGGCCTCGCCGGCGCGACGCCGGAATGGTTGCGGCGGGCCCTCGCGCTGACGCGGGACCTCGGCAAAGCTTTCGTCGAGCCGCCCGAAGACTGGTGACGGGATCCGGCGGCTCGCCGACGTCCCCTCCGGCCGGCAAGTAGCGTGTCGGGTAGCCGACCGAATGAGGACCATCCGTACCCATGCGACTGTTCCGACGCAAGAACGCCGCTGCTGATCCGCCCGACCCGCGTACCGAATGGCCCGAGCAGCCCGTACCGGAGGACCCGGCGGTCGCCGCGGAGGCGTTCTGGCACGGCTGGTTCGACCTGCTCCCGATGGTCAGCGCGGCACTGGGCGAGGGCGAGCCGCACCGGGTCGAGCACGAGCTCTGCCAGCTGGTCGAGGCTCTGCACCCGAGGCTGCACTTTTCGCTCGAGCGTGGTCGTCAAGCGATCTATGCCCTGGTCGTGACCGGTCAGGAAGATCCCGAAGTGCGCCCGTTCACCGACGCCTGGCGTGCCGCCGCGCCGCCGGATGACGCGATCTGGGAGTACCACGACTCGGTGCCGCCGGTGCCCGATCCGACCGAGGTCACGGTGAACCTCGGCGAGCACCGGATCGCCTTGGCCGACGTCCGGGTGGCTGCCCAAGTGGACGACGACGAGCACGTGGTCGACGTCGCCGTCTTCCACCCGGGCTTCGAAGGCCTCGACGACGCGACCCGGCAGACCATGACCTTCCTGCCACTCGATGCGACACTGGGTGAACGGCTCGCCGCCGAACGGTTACGGCGTGTGGAGACCGCGGAGGCCGAGCCGGCCGGTGCCATCACCCTTCTGGAGTTCCGTGAACTGGTCCGCGGACTGGGCAGCGGGACGGACGAAAATGTCGGTACCTCCGGCTAGGGTTACCACCCGTGAGCAGCACCGAACTTCCCCAGGACCAGGTGGCAGCGGTCGACGCCCCGGTGGCCGCGGAGGACGTCACCGACGTCCCGGCCGACGTGCGCGAGCGGCACCGCGCCCTCGCCGAGGAACTGCGCGATCACCAGTTCCGCTACTACGTCCTGGACTCGCCGATCATCTCCGACGGGCAGTTCGACGAGCTGCTGGGCGAACTGCAGCGCCTCGAGAACGCCCACCCGGCGCTGGTCACGCCCGATTCGCCGACTCAGCGGGTCGGGGGCACGTTCTCGACCGAGTTCACCGCGCACGACCACCTCGAGCGCATGCTCAGCCTCGACAACGTCTTCGACCAGGACGAGTTCCTGGCGTGGGTGGAACGCGTCGAGAAGGAAGTCGGGCGCACCGAGTTCCTCGCCGAGCTGAAGATCGACGGCCTGGCGATCAACCTCTTGTACGAAAACGGCCACCTGACCCGGGCGCTCACGCGGGGTGACGGCCGGACAGGTGAGGACGTCACGCTCAACGTCCGCACACTCGACCAAGTACCGCCGACGCTGACCGGCACCGATCAGTTCCCGGTGCCCGCTCTGGTCGAGGTGCGCGGCGAGGTCTATTTCCGCGTCGAGGACTTCCTCGAGTTGAACGCGAAGATGGTCGACGCGGGCAAGCCGCCGTATGCGAATCCGCGCAACACCGCGGCCGGCTCGCTGCGGCAGAAGGATCCCAAGATCACCCGCGAGCGTCGGCTGCGGTTGATCTGCCACGGGCTCGGCAAGCGCGAGGGCTTCGAGCCGCAGCGCCAGTCGGAGGCGTACGACGCGCTGGCCGCTTGGGGACTACCGGTGTCGCCGCACAGCAAGGTCCTGACTTCGGCCGACGAGCTCATCGCGCACATCGCCTACTGGGGCGAGCACCGGCACGACGCCGAGCACGAAATCGACGGCGTGGTCATCAAGGTCGACCAGGTCACGCTGCAGCGGCGGCTGGGCACGACGTCGCGTGCGCCGCGGTGGGCGATCGCGTACAAGTACCCGCCGGAAGAAGCGATCACCACGCTGCTGGACATCCAGGTCGGCGTCGGGCGGACCGGGCGGGTGACCCCGTTCGCGGTCACCGAGCCGGTCACGGTCGCGGGCTCGACCGTGGCCAGGGCCACCCTCCACAACCAGGAGGAGGTCAAGCGCAAGGGCGTGCTCATCGGCGACCGGATCGTCATCCGGAAGGCCGGCGATGTCATTCCCGAGGTCCTCGGGCCGGTGGTGGACGCGCGGACAGGCGACGAGCGTGAGTTCGTCATGCCAACCCATTGCCCGGAATGCGGTACGGAGCTCGCCTACCAGAAGGAAGGCGACAAGGACATCCGCTGCCCGAACACCCGGTTCTGCCCCGCGCAGCTGCGGGAGCGCCTCTTCCACCTGGCCGGGCGCGGCGCCTTCGACATCGAGGTCCTCGGCTACGAGGCGGCGGTAGCGCTGCTCGACGCGCGGGTGGTCGCCGACGAGGGCGACGTCTTCGACCTCGACGAGGACAGCCTCGCCGAGGTCGAACTGTTCCGCACCAAGGCGGGCGAGTTGTCGGCGAACGCGCGAAAGCTGCTCGCCAACCTCGACGCGGCGAAGGACCGGCCGTTGTGGAAGGTGCTCGTCGCGCTGTCGATCCGGCACGTCGGGCCGACCGCGGCGCAGGCGCTGGCCCGTGAGTTCGGTTCGATCGAACGGATCGAGCAGGCCTCCGAGGAGGAGCTCTCGGAGGTCGACGGTGTCGGCCCGACCATCGCTCACGCGACGCAGGAGTGGTTCGACGTCGCCTGGCACCGCGAGATCGTCGAAAAGTGGCGACGCGCCGGCGTGCGGATGGAGGAGGAGCGCGACGAGTCGATCCCGCGCCACCTCGAAGGCCTGTCGATCGTGGTGACGGGCTCGCTCGACGGCTTCTCCCGCGACGAGGCCAAAGAGGTCGTCATGGCCCGCGGTGGCAAGGCCGCCGGGTCGGTCTCGAAGAAGACCGCCTTCGTCGTCGTCGGGGACTCTCCTGGTTCGAAGTACGACAAGGCCGTTCAGCTCAAGGTACCGGTGCTCGACGAAGCCGGCTTCCGCGTCCTGCTCGAGCAGGGCCCCGACGCTGCGCGGGAGGTGGCGCTGCCGGCCGGCGGCGAGTCCGCTGACGAAGAGACTGGGGAAACGGATGGGTGATGTCGAGATCCGGCCGCCACGGCCCGAGGAGTACGCGGCGGCGGGCGAGGTCACGGTGCAGGCATACGAAGCCGACGGCCATCTGGCCGGCGACGTCGGGTACGACGCCGAGCTGCGGGACGTCGCGCGGCGCGTCGAGCTGGCCGAGGTGCTCGTCGCCGTCGACGGCGCCGGGGAGGTGCTCGGCACCGTCACCATCGTGCGTCCCGGCTCGGCCTATGCCGAGGTCTCGCGTCCGGGCGAGCTGGAGTTCCGGATGCTGGCGGTGGCGCCGTCGGCGCGTGGCCGTGGCATCGGCGAAGCGTTGACGAAAGCCGTGCTCGACCGCGCGCGAACGCTGGGCATCCGCAAGGTGGTGCTGAGCAGCGTCGACGCGATGCACAGCGCGCACCGGCTCTATGAGCGCCTAGGGTTCGTGCGCCTGGCCGAGCGGGACTGGCGGCCGTTCCCGCACATCAGGCTGATCGCCTACCAAATCGAGGTCTGACCTGGGTGTTGTCGGATCGGGGACAAGCTGTCGTCCTCCGATCCGACAACGCCTGTTCCGCTTCAGCCGTCCAGGACGACCGCGACGATGCCGGCGAGGTGGGCGAGCCGGGCGACTTCGGCGGCGCGGAAGTTCGGGCCGCCGGGGCGGGCGACGAGCAGCGCCTTGCCCGGTTTGCCGAGTGGAGTCGCGGCCAGTTCGGTGCCGAGTTCCTTCCACGTCTCCGGGATCCAGGCTTCCTCGCTGTCGAGGACCGTCGCGCGTTCGAGCGGCAGCCAAGGCAGGTCCGTGATCGGCGTCTCCGGGGCTGCGCTGGACGAGGCCAGCCGAACCGCGCCGGTCTCGGCGTATTCGACGATCATCGCCCAGCCGGCGCGCACGATGCGGGGAACGCCCTCGGCGAGGATGTCGAGGCCGGACTTCGGCTGTGCGGCGATCTCTTCGACGAGTTCGAGCTCACGATGGGTGTCCAGGACACCCGCGTAGGGACGGACCGCGTCCACTTCGACCCCGTCGACGCTCTCCGCCGCCGTGATCAGCGCGTCGGGCAGACGGCCCGACGGGAGCTCGACCACGAGGTCGTCTACGGCGACTCCGCTGCCGCGTTCGACGACGTCCACGCTGAGGATGTCGGCGCCTACCGTGCCGAGCGCCGTGGCGACCGCGCCGAGGGTCCCCGGGCTGTCCGGAAGGAGGACCCGGATCAGGAACGACACCACGCGCCCCTCTCACCTCTGGCGTCCCAGCCTTGCCGTGGGACGCTCGATGCCGGTCGCCGATTGTGACAGACGCACCCGGCTTGCGGACCTGCTGTCCGCCGGGCGGGATGTGAGCGTCGCCGGACGGCAGCCGGCCTGCGCCGGGCGTAACCCAGTCGAGTCCGCCCGCGCCGCCACCATAGACTTGCAGCTTCCGAGACAACCCGCACAGCACAACCCGGGAGTCACCCGCGTGCCCAACATTTCCCGAGACGAGGTCGCGCACCTCGCGAAGCTGGCCAGGCTGGCCGTGACCGACGACGAAATCGACGTCTTCGCCGGCCAGCTCGACCAGATCCTGGACTCGGTGGCCAAGGTGAGCGAGGTCGCCGCCGCTGACGTGCCACCCACTTCGCACGCCGTGCCGCTGACGAACGTCTTCCGGCAGGACGTCGTCCGTCCCGGGCTCACACAGCAGCAGGCGCTGGCCGGTGCGCCGGCCGCCGAGGACGGGCGTTTCCGGGTGCCGCGGATTCTGGGGGAAGAGCAGTGACCGAGCTCATCAAACTGACCGCCGCGGAGCTGGCGGACAAGATCCACTCGCGCGAGGTGTCCGCGGTCGAGGTCACGCAGGCCCACCTGGACCGGATCGCCGAGGTGGACGACCACATCCACGCGTTCCTGCACGTCGACACCGAGGGCGCGCTGGCCGCGGCCAAGGCGGTCGACGAAGGCCTCGCCGACGGCAACGCGCCCGCGTCGCCGCTGGCCGGCGTGCCGCTCGCGCTCAAGGACGTCCTGACCACCGAGGGCGTGCCGACGACCTGTGGTTCGAAAACGCTCGAAGGCTGGATTCCGCCATACGACGCGACCGTGACGCGCAAGCTGCGCGAGGCCGGTGTCGTCATCCTCGGCAAGACCAACATGGACGAGTTCGCCATGGGGTCGTCGACCGAGAACTCGGCGTACGGCCCGACGCACAACCCGTGGGACCACGCCCGCATCCCGGGTGGGTCGGGCGGTGGCTCGTCGGCGTCGATCGCGGCCTTCGAGGCGGCCATCGCCATCGGCACCGACACCGGCGGGTCGATCCGGCAGCCCGGGGCCGTGACCGGGACCGTCGGGGTCAAGCCGACCTACGGCGGGGTGTCGCGCTACGGGCTCGTCGCGTTTTCGTCGTCTCTCGACCAGGCCGGGCCCTGCGCGCGGACGGTGCTCGACGCCGCGCTGCTGCACGAGGTCATCGCCGGGTACGACCCGCGGGACTCGACCTCCATCGACGCGCCGGTGCCGCCGGTCGTCGCCGCTGCGCGCCAGGGTGCGAACGGTGACCTGAAGGGCGTCAAGGTCGGCGTCGTCAAGGAATTCGGCGGCGACGGCTACCAGCCCGGCGTGCTGCGGTCGTTTCAGGCCGCGGTCGAGCAGCTGCGGGCGCTCGGGGCCGAGGTCGTCGAGGTCTCTTGTCCGCATTTCGTCTACGCGTTGCCCGCGTACTACCTGATCGCGCCCAGCGAGTGCTCGTCGAACCTCGCGCGGTTCGACGCCATGCGCTACGGCCTGCGCGTCGCCGACGACGGCACGCACAGTGCCGAAGAGGTCATGGCGCTGACGCGGGAAAAGGGCTTCGGCCCCGAGGTCAAGCGCCGCATCATGCTGGGCACGTACGCGTTGTCGTCCGGCTACTACGACGCCTACTACGGCTCGGCGCAGAAGGTGCGCACGCTGATCGCGCGTGACTTCGACGCCGCCTTCGGCCAGGTCGATGTCCTCGTTTCGCCCACGACGCCGACCACGGCGTTCAAGATCGGCGAGCGTGTCGACGACCCGCTTGCGATGTACCTCGCCGACCTGTGCACCATCCCGTCGAACCTCGCCGGAAACGCCGCCATGAGCGTGCCGAGCGGGCTGTCCGATGAGGACGGCCTACCGGTCGGTCTGCAGATCATGGCCCCGGCGCTCGCCGACGACCGGCTCTACCGGGTCGGTGCCGCCTACGAGGCCGCCCGCGACGCCGCCGCCGGTGGGGCGCTCATCCACAAGGTCCCGGAGCTGGGAGGAACGAAGTGACTGCCGTGGCCGAGTTGATGGACTACGCCGACGTCGTCGAGCGGTTCGACCCGGTGCTCGGGCTCGAGGTGCACGTCGAGCTGAACACCAACACGAAGATGTTCTGCGGCTGCGCGAACGAGTTCGGCGGCGAGCCGAACACGAAGGTCTGCCCGACCTGCCTCGGCCTGCCCGGGGCGTTGCCGGCCCTCAACGGGAAGGCCGTCGAGGGGGCGATCCGGATCGGTCTCGCGCTGAACTGCGAGATCGCCGAGTGGTGCCGGTTCGCCCGGAAGAACTACTTCTACCCGGACATGCCGAAGAACTTCCAGACGTCGCAGTACGACGAGCCGATCGCCTTCAACGGCTACCTCGACGTCACGCTCGACGACGGCGAGGTCGTGCGCGTGGCGATCGAACGCGCGCACATGGAGGAGGACACCGGCAAGTCGCTGCACGTCGGTGGCGCCACCGGCCGGATCCACGGTGCCGAGCACTCGCTGCTCGACTACAACCGGGCCGGCGTGCCGCTGATCGAAATCGTCACCAAGCCGATCGAGGGCACCGCTGAGCGGGCGCCCGAGGTCGCGCGCGCATATGTCTCGGCGTTGCGTGACCTGCTTCGCGCGCTCGACGTGTCCGACGTCCGGATGGACCAGGGCTCGCTGCGGTGCGACGCGAACGTGTCGCTGATGGCGAAGGACGCGACCGAGTTCGGCACCCGCACCGAGACGAAGAACGTCAACTCGCTGCGGAGCGTCGAGCGCGCGGTTCGCTACGAGATGACCCGGCAGGCGGCGATCCTCGCCGAGGGCGGGACGATCAAGCAGGAGACAAGGCACTTCCAGGAAGCCGACGGCACTACGTCGTCCGGCCGGACGAAAGAGACCGCCGAGGACTACCGGTACTTCCCGGAACCCGACCTGGTCCCGATCGCGCCGTCGCGCGAATGGGTCGAGGAACTGCGTGGCACGCTGCCGGAGATGCCTTCGGAGCGACGCAAGCGGATCCAGCAGGAGTGGTCACTTTCCGACGAAGCCCTGCGTGACCTGCTGAACGTCGGCGCCGTCGACCTGGTCGCGGCTACGGTCGAGGCCGGCGCGTCGCCGGACGACGCGCGTGGCTGGTGGGTCAACACCCTCGCCCAGGAGGCCAACGCCCGAGAGGTCGAGCTCGCCGAACTGGCGATCACCCCGGCTCAGGTGGCCGAGGTGATCGGGCTGGTCACGTCCGGCGAACTGACGAACAAGCTGGCGAAGGAAGTCGTCCACGGCGTGCTCGCCGGTGAAGGCGAACCGCGGGAGGTCGTCGAGAAGCGCGGGCTGAAGGTCGTCTCGGACGACTCGGCCCTGCTCGCGGCGATCGACGAGGCTCTGGCGGCGCAGCCGGACGTCGCGGAGAAGATCCGTGGCGGGAAGGTCGCCGCGGCGGGCGCGATCGTCGGCGCGGTCATGAAAGCGACCAAGGGGCAGGCCGACGCCAAGCGGGTCCGTGAACTGATCATCGAGCGCGTCGGTTCCTGACCGGTTCCATGACACAGCCGTTCTCCGTCAAAAGCGTCACCTGGCGCGAGTGGCTCGGCCTGGCGGCCGGGCTGCTCGCGCTGGGTTCGACGTTCCTGCCGTGGACCACGCTGAGTGCGACCAGACCGGACATCGAAGACATCCTGGCGCAGTTGCCGCACAGTGACGTCGTCCGCGACGCCTGGCACTCGAGCTTCTTCGCCTGGTGTCCGCCGCTGCCGTTGGTGGTGGCCGGATTGGTCGTGGTCGTTTTCGGGCGAGTCCGGAACCTGCGGGTCAGCGGCCTGCCGCACCTGTGGCTGATAGCCGCAGCGGCGTCGCTGCTGCTGATGGCGCTGGGCTGGCTCACGCTGGACTGGGAGTTCGACGCCGATCAGCGCGGCATCTTCGAGGCCGCCGGGGTCGCCATCGGACCCGGGCTCGGCCGGTTTCTCGGGCTGTTCGCGGCGCTGGTTTCGGGCGTTGCCGCTTTCCTGGACGTGCGGGCGATGCGTGCCGAGAGCCGGCAACCGCGGAAGACCCGCAGCCAGAGGCAGTGATCTTCGGTGGCCCAACGCCGCCACTTCGGTAACAGTCTTACCGCTGGAGAATTTCCGACCGGTCGGTCGAGTCGTCCGTCCGGTTGATCGCGCTCGTTGACAACGTTGACATCGCGGCCGCCCGTTGCGTCAGAAAGCGCTTTCTGGAACGGTCGGAGAGGCGCAGCCCGGCCGCGGAGATTGCCGTCCCGCGGGCGAACGGGCCGGCGCGGATCGGCGCTGCAGGGGCGCCGGAACGAGGAGGGAGACCCGGGTTGGCCGAGGGAAAGCGCTTGCGGGTCGCCGTCGTCGGTACCGGGGCCATCGCGGAAAGCCACCGGGCCGCCTACCGGGCCCACCGCGATGACGTCGACATCGTGGCCGCCGTCGACGTCGACGAAGCCCGGGTCGCCGCGTTCTGCGCGGAGACCGACCACGCCCGTCCCTACCACGACCTGGGCACCCTGCTCGCCGAGCAGGAACCCGACCTCGTCTCCATCTGCACGCCGCCGAGCCTGCACGTCGAGCAGGCCAAACAGGCGCTCGAGGGCGGCGCCTGGGTTTGGTGCGAGAAGCCGCCGTGCCGATCGCTCGCCGAATACGACGAGATGACCGCCGCCGAGCGGGACGGTGGTCCGTACGCGGCCTTCGTCTACCAGCAGCGGTCCGGTTCGGCCGCCACGCACTTCCGGAGCCTGCTCGCCGAGGGAGAGCTGGGCCGTCCGCTCGTCGCGCACTGCCAGACCACCTGGTACCGCGATGCCGCCTATTACTCCGTGCCGTGGCGCGGGCGCTGGGAGACCGAGGGTGGCGGGCCGGCCATGGGGCACGGCATCCACCAGATGGATCTGCTGCTCCACCTGCTCGGCGAGTGGGCCGAGGTGCGCGCGATGACCGCGCGGCTGGTGCACGACGTCGAGACCGAAGACGTCTCCACCGCGCTCGTCCGGTTCGAGTCGGGGGCCCTCGCGACGGTCGTCAACAGCGTCCTCTCCCCGGACGAGGTGAGCCGGATCCGGATCGACTGCGAGCACGCCACCGCCGAACTCACCCACCTCTACGGGTACGGCGTCAAGAACTGGCACTACACCCCGGCCCCGCACGTCGGCGGGGATGCCGTGGCGCGCTGGCACACCCCGCCCACCGACGTCGACAGCTCGCACGCCGCCGCGTTCGCGCCGATCCTTGCCGCTTACCGGGCCGGACGACGGCCGCCGTGCAGCGGGGACGACGGGCGGCGAGTGCTGGAGTTCGTCGCGGCCCTGTACAAGTCCGCGTCCACCGGGCTCGGCGTGCACCGCGGGGAGATCGGGCCGGGCGACGCCTTCTACGGCTCCATGGCCGGCACCTCCGCGCAGACGGGAGCACGCGGATGAGCGCGGCGATCACGGTGACCCACCGGCACGGCGAGCACGTCTCCATCGAGGCGGGCGGGGTCCAGCTGATGTCCTATGTGTACAAACCGGATCCGGTGGCCTTCGAGTCGCGCAAGCCCTACACCCACCCGCTGCGCACGCTCGGCGGCCGGCACGTCAGCGGCTACCGGCCCGCCGACCACCGGTGGCACAAGGGCCTGCAGATGACGTCGAGTCACCTGTCCGGACAGAACTTCTGGGGTGGCCACACCTACGTCCCCGGCGAGTGGTACCAGGACCTGCCGGACCGCATCGGCTCCATGCGGCACGACGAATTCGCCGACTTCACCGTCGAGCGCGATCGGCTGAACCTCACCGAACGGCTCACGTGGGTCGCCAACGGCGGTGACGAGTGGGCGCGGGAGCGGCGCGACATCGTCGTCCACTCGGTCGAGCCGGACGAAGGGGCCTGGGCGCTCGACTGGGGGATCGAGCTGACCAACATCCGCGACACCCCGCTCGTGTTCGGCAGCCCGACCACGGCCGGCCGCGAACTGGCCGGGTACACCGGCCTGCACTGGCGGGGTCCCCGGGACTTCGCCGGGGGCCGGGTCCTCGGGCCGGGCGATCTCGAGGGCGAGAAGATGATGGGCGCGCAGGCGCCGTGGCTCGCGTTTGTCGGCGAGCACGACGACGTCGACGCGCATTCGACGCTCCTCTTCGCGCACGCACCCGAGAACGACAAGGCGATCCACGAGTCGCACTGGTTCGTTCGTTCCGAGGACACGCCCATGGTCGCCTTCTCCTGGGCGTTTTTCGAGGAATTCGCCCTGCCGCCGGGGGAGAGCTTCACCTACCGCTACCGGATCGTCGTCGCCGACGGGGCCTGGGACCGCGATCGGGTGACGCGGTACCTCGAGAGCCACGGATTCTGAGGACAGGACATGCACGAATTCCCGCTACCGGGTGGCATCGGCGTCTCGCACCTGCGCGCCTACGACTGGGCGGCCGAGGACGGCGTCTGCGGCGGCAGCCCGCACGTCCACCTCGCCTGCACCGAGGCCTACGTCGTCACCGGCGGCCGAGGCGCCGTCCAGACGCTGAGCGTCGACGGCTACGTGGAGACGCCCTTGGCGGCCGGGGTGATCGCGTGGTTCGCGCCCGGCACCGTGCACCGGATGGTGCAGGAGGACGACCTGCGCGTCACGGTGCTCATGCAGAACAGCGGGCTGCCGGAGGCCGGGGACGCCGTGTTCACGTTTCCGCCCGACGTGCTCGCCGACGCGGCTGCCTACGCCGAGGCCGCGGCGTTGCCGAAAACCGACGACGCCGCGCGGCACCGCCGTGACCTGGCCGTTCTTGGCTATCTGCCGTTGCGTGCTGCCCTGCGAGACGGTGATCCTGAGCCGCTCCGGGCGTTCCACCGTGCGGCCGTCGCGCTCGTGGCGCCGAAGGTCGCAGAGTGGGTACCGCGCTGGCGGGCGGGTGCGCTGCGAGCCGCCGAACTGACCGGCGCGCACCTCAAGGCCCTCGCCGACGGCGACGGGAGCCACCTCGATCTGTCCGGCCTGCGGGTCGCGACGCCGTCGAACCCGGACGGCTACGGCATGTGCGGACGCCGCGCCGAATACGACATCCCGTGGGACGGATCCCTCGACCAGGAAGGCTTGCAGTGATGAACCAGTCCAGCATCGGAGTGCTGCTCAACGGGGTGACGGGCCGGATGGGCTACCGGCAGCACCTGCTCCGGTCGGTCCTGGCGATCCGCGAACAGGGCGGCGTCGCCCTGCCGGACGGCAGCCGCGTGCAGCTCGAGCCGATCCTCGCCGGCCGCAGCGCCGCGAAGCTCAAGGACCTCGCCGACCGGCACGGCCTGACGTCGTGGACCACCGACGCCGACTCCGCGTTGTCCGACGTCCAGATCTACTTCGACGCGCAGCTGACGTCGGCGCGCGAGCCGTCGGTGCGCGCGGCGATCGCCGCGGGCAAGCACGTCTACGCCGAGAAACCCCTCGCCGAATCGCTGCAGGCTGCACTGGAGCTGGCCGGGCTCGCGCGGGACGCCGGGATCTGCCACGGCGTCGTGCACGACAAGCTGTTCCTGCCCGGGCTGCGGAAGCTGCGGCGGCTGATCGACGGCGGGTTCTTCGGGCGGATCCTGTCGGTGCGCGGCGAGTTCGGCTACTGGGTGTTCGAGGGCGACTGGCAGGAGGCGCAGCGCCCGAGCTGGAACTACCGGGCCGAAGACGGCGGCGGCATCATCCTCGACATGTTCTGCCACTGGAACTACGTGCTCGAGAACCTCTTCGGCCGCGTTTCGGCGGTGACGGCCAAGGCGGTGACGCACATCCCGCGCCGCTGGGACGAACAAGGCGAGGCGTACGCGGCGACGGCGGACGACGCTGCGTACGGCATCTTCGAACTGGAGTCGGGGACGATCGCGCAGATCAACTCGTCGTGGTCCACCCGGGTCTTCCGCGACGAACTGGTGGAATTCCAGGTCGACGGCACCGAGGGCAGCGCGGTCGCCGGGCTGCGGCGCTGCCGCGTCCAGCACCGCTCGGCGACGCCGAAGCCCGTCTGGAATCCGGATCTCCCGGCGACCGAGCAGTTCCGCGACCAGTGGCAGGAAGTGCCGGACAACACGGAGTTCGACAACGGCTTCAAGGCGCAGTGGGAGGAGTTCGTGCGGGACGTGGTCGCCGGGCGGCAACACCGGTACGACTTCTTCTCCGCGGCCCGCGGGCTGCAGCTCGCGGAGGCCGGCCTGGCGTCGTCGGCGGAGGGGCGCCGCGTGGAGCTGAAGCCGCTGAGCTGACCGGCGGCCGGACGAAGAGCGGGCCGGCGGATACCGGACGTGCCGGATGGGGGTTCGGCACGTCCGGTCCGCGGACCGGCCTACGGCAGCTACCCGCGGCGGGCCAGGCTGGGCTGGATGGGATGAGGTCGGGACCTGTCGTCGTGGCGGTCAGGTTCGGCCGCGCGAGCCGTAGCGAAGTCCGGACCTGCAGCCGCCTCCGCGGCTCGGGTGCGAGGGCTGCGTCGCGTTCCGAACCGGTGCGCGATGGCTGACGAGCTCGCCCTGGTCGACAATCGGCGAACCGGTGCGTGACGGCTGACAAACTCACCCGCATCACGCCCTGGTCGACAATCGACGACCGGCGATCGAGCGCAACCCCGGCTCAGTCCTTGCCGTTCCCGCCGCCGGAGGTGGCCGGGGTGATCAGCACCACCCGGTCGTCGCTCGAGACCGGGGTGCCGCCGTCCTTGTTGACCGTGCCCGCCACCGCGAGCTGCGGGTTGATCATGCTCATGCCCGCGAGCCGGCCGTACGTCACCGGGGGCTTGCCGGTCTTCCCGTCGAGGCTCACCGTCGGCCTGCCGCTGATCGCGCCCTCCGCCGTCACCGGCAGGCTCTGCAGGTTGCCGGCCAGTGACGTGCCGATCGAGAGCGAACCGTTCGCGTCCACGAAGTCGGCGCACCCCGCGACGCCCGGCTTGTCCGTCCACGTCCACGCCGGCGTCGTCAGCGGCTGGCCGGCCTGCACCCGATAGAGCGCGTCCTTGTCGGCGAGCCGGTCGGTGACCCAGACGCGGCCGCCGTCGGCGGACGCGCACACCCCGCCCGGCGCGTGCAGGCCGGCCGCCACCACGAGCGAGCCGTTCGGGTTGCCCGCCGCGGCCTTGCCCGAGGTGTCGATCCGCAGCAGCTTCCCGGCGAGGGAGTTCGCGTCGGCCGCGGCGTCCGGGTTGCCTGCGTCGCCGGTCGCGATCAGCAGCGCGCCCCGGTTGTCGGTGCCGATCGTGCCGCGGTTGCCGGACGCGCCCTTCGGGATGCCGGTGACCACCGGTTTCGGCACCTGGCCCTTGGCGAACCGCACGACGCGGTTGTCGGTCGCGGTCGTGATGTAGGCGAACACGAGCTGGTCCTCGACATAGGACGGCGAGAGCGCGAGCCCGGTCAGGCCGCCGTCGCCGGCCGGCTGGACGTCGAGCTTCGCGAACTCCGTCGCGTCCTTGCCCGCCGTCGCCAGCAGGACGCGGCCGCTCTTGCGTTCGCCGGCCAGCGCGCTCGGCGTGGAGCCGTCACCCGGCAGGCCGGCCACCGCGGCGACGGTGTCCAGGCACGTGGCGATCACCGCCGGGTCGAAGTCCTTGCAGCCCTGCGGCGGCGGCACCGGCGCGGCCGACTGGCCCGGCCGTGCCTGCTGGCCGTCACTCCCGGAATCCGCGCCGGGGCCCTGGACCTCGGGTGGCGATTCGGGGCTCGGCACGGGCGCGGGGCTGAACGTCTGGCCCGCCGCGGTGTCGTCGAACCGCGCGCAGCCGGCGGGCAGCAGGACGCCGCAGGCCAAGATCGCCAGCAGGGCCGAGCGGTACCGGGTGCGCATGATCCCCCAGCCTAGGGGCCGGTGCGTGAACCATGGGTGAGTACTCCTCCATTACGTTGGGGATCATGACGCTGACCGTGCTGGTGCCCGACGACGAGGGCATGACCGTGCTCGCCGAGGTCCCGCGGGTCATGCCCGTGCGCTACCAGTGGGGTGAGCCCGTGCCCCCGGAGGCCGCGAAGGCCCAGGTACTCATCCCCGGCAAGCACCCGCCGGGCGAACGGCTGTGGCGCACGCTGCCGAACCTGAAGCTGATCCAGCTGCTGTCCGCCGGCGCCGAGGACTGGGTCGGCAAGGTGCCCGACGGTGTCCTGCTGTCCACCTGCCGCGGCGCGCACGGCGGGAGCACCGCCGAGTGGGTCGTCGCCGCGCTGCTGTCGATGTACCGGAAGCTGGACGTCTTCGCCACCGCGCAGCGCGAAGGCCGGTGGGAGCGGCAGACGGCCGACACGCTGCAGGGCAAGCGGGTGCTCGTCATCGGCGCCGGTGACCTGGGGCGGCACCTGCGGCGCCGGCTCGAGCCGTTCGACGCGCGCTGCACGATGGTCGGGATGACCGCGCGGGAGGGCGTGCACGGCGTGCGCGAGCTGCCCGGGCTGCTCGAACTGCACGACGTCGTGGTGCTGATGGTGCCGCTGACCTCCCGCACGCGGGGCATGGTCGACGCGGAGTTCCTGGCCCGGATGCGTGACGGTGCGGTGCTGGTCAACGTCTCCCGCGGCACCGTCGTGGACACCGGCGCCCTGGTCGCCGAATTGACCACGGGCCGGCTGCGGGCCGCCCTCGACGTCACCGACCCCGAGCCGCCGCCCGCCGGGCACCCCCTGTGGACGGTGCCGGGCCTGCTGCTGACCCCGCACGTCGGCGGGGCCGTGCGCGGGGTCCGGGTTCGTTCGTACGCCGTCGCCGCGGCCGAGATCGCCCGGTACGCCGGCGGGGAGCTGCCGGACAACCTGGTGCACGGCGAATACTGAGCTCGCCACGCCCGCGAGGATCCCCTAACCTTCGCGGGTGAGCAGTGGAGACGACGTTTCGCAGCAGCCCACCAGCCTCCTCTCCGGGGTCGAGGACGACCGCGCGGACGACGCGCCGCGCCAGGGCGGGCTCGGTCTCGGCTTGCTGATCCTGCGGCTGGCGCTCGGCGTGACCATGGGCGCGCACGGTCTGCAGCACCTGTTCGGCCTGTTCGGCGGGCCGGGCATCGGCGGGTTCGCGCGGATGCTGGAGACGTTCGGCTACCACAAGCAGACGACGCTGCTGTCGTGGATCACCGGCGTGACCGAGCTCGGCGGCGGCGTGCTGGTGATCGTCGGGCTGTTCACCCCGCTAGCGGCCGCGGGCCTGCTCGGTGTCGCGGCCAACGCCGTGTACGCGAAGTTCCACGGCGGGTTCTTCGAGGGCCACGGGCAGGGTTTCGAGTTCGAGCTGCTGCTCGCGGCGGTGGCGCTCAGCCTGCTGTTCACCGGGGCCGGACCGATCTCGCTGGAGCGGAACACGCCCTGGCGGAGGCGGCCGCTGCCGTTGGGGCTGGTTTCGCTGCTGCTGGCGGCGGCGGCGGCCGTCGTGGTCATTGTTTTGACGAGGTAGCGGCGCCTGGGGACAACTCGGCGGGCCCGAGCGGGGCTGTGGACAACTCCGGTTCCGTGGTCCGAAACTGTCGGTGCGTGCCGGTAACGTTGAAATCGGGGGTCCCCCTCGCGCGGGGGTCCTCTTTGCGGGCGGGGCCGGGGAAGCCGAAAGGCCGCCCCGGAAGCGGGACGGCCTTCGCAGCTCGAGCCGGGCTTACTTGTTCACGTCGCGGACCGCACCCGTGTCGGCCGATGTCGCCATCCGGGCGTACGCGCGCAGCGCCGCCGTCACCGGGCGCTGGCGGTCCTTCGGCTGCCAGGGCCGCTCGGACGCCTCCATCTTCGCGCGCCGCTCGGCCAGGACAGCCTCGTCGACCAGCAGTTCCAGGCGTCGCTCGTGGATGTCCAGCAGGATCCTGTCACCGTTTTCGACCAGGCCGATCAGGCCGCCCGCCGCCGCCTCCGGGGAGATGTGGCCGACCGAAATGCCCGACGATCCACCGGAAAAGCGGCCGTCGGTGATCAGGGCGCACTTCTTGCCGAGGCCCGAACCCTTGAGGAACGCCGTCGGGTGCAGCATCTCCTGCATGCCCGGGCCACCCGCCGGACCCTCGTAGCGGATCACCAGCACCTCGCCCGGCTGGATCTCCTTCTTGAGGATCGCCGACACGGCTTCCTCCTGGCTCTCCAGCACCCGTGCCGGGCCCTCGAAGTGCCACAGGTCCTCGTCGATGCCCGCCGCCTTGATCACCGCGCCGTTCTCGGCGAGGTTGCCGCGGAGGATCGCCAGGCCGCCGTCCTTGGTGTACGCGTGCTCGACGTCGCGGATGCAGCCGCCTGCCGCGTCCTTGTCCAACGACGACCAGCGGTTCGACGTCGAGAACGCCTGCGTCGTGCGGACTCCGCCCGGCGCCGCGTGGAAGAGCTCGACCGCCGTGGAAGAGGGCGAAGCAGCGCGGATGTCCCAGGAACCCAGCCACGACTCCAGATCCCGCGAGTGCACGGACCACACGTCGGTGTTCAGCAGCCCACCGCGGTACAGCTCGCCGAGGATCGCCGGGATGCCGCCGGCCCGGTGGACGTCCTCCATGTGGTAGTCGGAGTTCGGCGCCACCTTCGACAGGCACGGCACGCGGCGGCCGATCGCGTCGATGTCGGCGATCGTGAAGTCGACCTCGCCCTCCTGGGCCGCGGCGAGGACGTGCAGCACCGTGTTCGTCGAACCGCCCATGGCCATGTCCAGCGCCATCGCGTTCTCGAACGCCGCCTTCGACGCGATCGAGCGGGGGAGGGCCGAGTCGTCGTCGTTTTCGTACCAGCGGCGGCACAGCTCGACGACGGTCCGCCCGGCGTCCTCGAACAGCGCCCGGCGCGCGGCGTGCGTGGCCAGCGTCGAGCCGTTGCCGGGAAGCGACAAACCGAGGGCTTCGGTGAGGCAGTTCATCGAGTTCGCGGTGAACATGCCGGAGCAGGAGCCGCAGGTCGGGCAGGCCGAACGCTCGACGATGTCCAGCCCGTCGTCGTCGACCTCGGTGCTCGCCGACGCCGCGATCGCGGTGATCAGGTCGGTCGGGGCCTGCGCGACGCCGCCGACGACGACCGCCTTGCCGGCCTCCATCGGGCCACCGGAGACGAAGACCACCGGGATGTTGAGCCGCATCGCGGCGTTGAGCATGCCCGGGGTGATCTTGTCGCAGTTGGAGATGCAAACCAGCGCGTCGGCCTGGTGCGCGTTGACCATGTACTCGACCGAGTCGGCGATGATCTCGCGCGAAGGCAGCGAGTAGAGCATGCCGGAGTGGCCCATGGCGATGCCGTCGTCGACGGCGATGGTGTGGAACTCGCGCGCGACGCCGCCGGCTTCCTTGACCGCGCCGGCGACGATCTCGCCGAGGTCCTTGAGGTGCACGTGGCCGGGCACGAACTGGGTGTAGGAGTTGGCGATCGCCACGATCGGCTTGCCGAAGTCGCTGTCGGTCATGCCGGTGGCGCGCCAGAGCGAGCGTGCGCCCGCCGCGTTGCGGCCGTGGGTGGTGGTCCGGGAACGGAGAGGCGGCACGGGAACTCCCAGGTCAAAGGGTGGCCAGCGAAACTGGTCCTACCAATTTACGCTGCCGGGTCCGGCGTGGCCGTCGCGGGTGGCGGGGGAGCCGGCTACTCGCTGGGCGACGTCTCCGGTTCGCCGGGCTTGATGTCCCCGGTCTCGAGGACCCCGCTCGGGTCCGCGACGAGGCCTTCGCTGACCAGCGACAGCACCGGCAGGTGCCGGGTCCGCACGGTCGGCAGCGGCACCTTCGTGTCGTCCTTCAACACGGCCTGCACGCGCGCCTTCTTGGTGATCGCGAGTCCCTTCAGCGCCGACCACGGCACGTCGTGGTGGCCGAACATCGTGCGGATCGCGAGCCCGTCGCGGGTGGCGACGGTGCGGGTGCGGACCACGAACACCGTCAGCGCGATCGGGAAGAGGTAGAGCCACTGCAGGTACGGGATCTCCCCGAGCGCGATCGGCGTCACGCAGAGCGTCAGGAGCGCGATCGCCATGAACGACGTGCGGGGGATGCGGAAGACGGCCTTCCGGCCTTCGTCCTGCTGTTTTTCGGCCACGCGGAAATGGTGCACCGCGCCGCCGGGCTGCCGGAACCCGGGTCGGGCCGGGGTGACGTGCGCCGCCCCGGTGTCCACGATACGGACTCTCCGTCCCGCAGAGTTGACACCCGCCCGGCGTTCGGTCTAGCGTCGTGGCCGTGACACCGCTGACCGGCCTCGTACTTCCCAAGCGCGTCGACGCTTAGGGAAGACTTTCCGCTGCGTCGACGCGCGAACCCTCGTGCGACCTTACGGTCGGCGAGGGTTTTTTGTTGCCCAAGGGAAGAGATTCCTGGCCCCACCGCACCAATCGAGCTCAAAAAAGACCCGAACGAGTGACACCGAGACCCACGAGGCAGAACCGATGACCAGTGCGACGTCGCGCAGCGACGCGAAACCCGGGCCGACGCCCGGAACGCCCGGAGCACGTCCGAAGCCGGCCCCACCGGCGGGAACGCCGGTGCGCGTCACCGGCGCCCAGTCGCTCGTGCGCGCGCTCGAGGCGGTCGGCGCCGAGGTGGTCTTCGGGATTCCGGGCGGCACGATCCTGCCCGCCTACGACCCCCTCCTCGACTCGACGAAGGTCCGCCACATCCTGGTCCGCCACGAGCAGGGCGCCGGTCACGCGGCCACCGGCTACGCGCAGGCCACCGGCAAGGTCGGCGTCTGCATGGCCACTTCGGGCCCGGGCGCGACCAACCTGGTCACCCCGCTCGCCGACGCGAACATGGACTCGGTCCCGGTCGTCGCCATCACCGGGCAGCAGTCCCGCGCGCTGATCGGCACGGACGCGTTCCAGGAAGCCGACATCTGCGGCATCACCATGCCGATCACCAAGCACAACTTCCTCGTCACGGACCCGATCGACATCCCGCGGACCATCGCCGAGGCGTTCCACCTGGCGAGCACCGGCCGGCCCGGCCCCGTCCTGGTGGACATCCCCAAGGACGTGCTGCAGGAGATGACCTCGTTCTCCTGGCCGACCGAGCTGCGGCTGCCGGGCTACCGCCCCACGCTGCGCCCGCACGGCAAGCAGGTCCGCGAAGCCGCGAAGCTCATCGCCAAGTCACGGCGGCCGGTGCTCTACGTCGGCGGCGGTGTCATCAAGGCGGAGGCGCACGAGCAGCTGAAGCAGCTCGCCGAGCTGACGAACATCCCCGTCGTCACCACCCTGATGGCGCGCGGCGCGTTCCCCGACTCGCACCCGCAGCACCTCGGCATGCCGGGCATGCACGGCACGGTCGCCGCGGTCGCCGCGATGCAGCGCGCCGACCTGCTGATCGCGCTCGGCGCCCGGTTCGACGACCGGGTCACCGGCCAGCTGTCGTCGTTCGCGCCGGACGCCGCGATCGTGCACGCCGACATCGACCCGGCCGAGATCTCCAAGAACCGCAAGGCCGACGTCCCGATCGTGGGCGACTGCAAGGAGATCATCGGCGAGCTGATCACCGCCGTGAAGGCGGAATTCGACCACAGCGGGACGCCCGACCTCACCGACTGGTGGACCCAGGCCGACGGCTGGCGCACGAACTACCCGGCCGGCTACGAGTGGCCGGACGACGGGTCGCTGTCGCCGCAGTACGTCATCGAGCGGATCGGGCAGATCGTCGGCCCGGACGCCATCTACGCCGCGGGTGTCGGCCAGCACCAGATGTGGGCCGCGCAGTTCGTCAAGTACGAGAACCCGCGCACCTGGATCAACTCCGGCGGCCTCGGCACCATGGGGTACGCGGTGCCCGCCGCGATGGGCGCCCAATTCGGCGTCCCGGACAAGCAGGTCTGGGCGATCGACGGCGACGGCTGCTTCCAGATGACCAACCAGGAGCTGGCCACCTGCGCCATCGAGGGCGCGCCGATCAAGGTCGCCGTCATCAACAACGGCAACCTCGGCATGGTCCGGCAGTGGCAGAACCTCTTCTACGCGGAGCGGTACTCCAACACCGACCTCGGCACGCACAAGCACCGCATCCCGGACTTCGTCCTGCTGGCCGAGGCGCTGGGCTGCGCCGGCCTGCGGTGCGAGACGAAGGAAGACGTCGACGCCACCATCCGCCGCGCGATGGAAATCAACGACCGCCCCGTCGTGATCGACTTCGTCGTGGGGAAGGATGCCCAGGTGTGGCCGATGGTCGCGGCCGGCACCGGCAACGACGAGATCATGGCGGTCCGGGGCATCCGGCCGCTGTTCGACGACGACGAGGTTTCGGTGGAGACCACGGAAGCTGCCGCGGAAGGTGGCGAGCACTGAGATGACCGTCCACACGCTGAGTGTCCTGGTCGAGAACAAGCCCGGTGTGCTCGCGCGCGTCTCGGGCCTGTTCTCCCGCCGCGGGTTCAACATCGAGTCACTCGCCGTCGGGCCCACGGAAAACCCCGAGGTGTCCCGCATGACGATCGTGGTCGCCGTGGAAGAGCTACCGCTCGAACAGGTGACGAAGCAGCTCAACAAGCTGATCAACGTGATCAAGATCGTCGAGCTGGAACAGTCGACCGCGGTGCAGCGTGAACTGCTGCTCGTGAAGGTTCGCGCCGACAACACCGTGCGCAGCCAGGTCCTCGAAACCGTCCAGCTCTTCCGGGCCAAGGTGGTGGACGTCTCTCCTGAGGCACTCACTGTCGAGGCCACCGGGACGTCCGACAAGATCGGTGCGTTGCTGCGGATGCTGGAGCCGTATGGCATCCGCGAGCTCGTGCAGTCCGGCATGGTCGCGGTGGGGCGGGGCGCCCGTTCCATCACCGCCACATCACCGCGCTAATCCATCCATGCCCCCGCCACCACCCTCAATGGAGGCGCTTCGCGCCGCTGTTCTGGATTTTGTGTAAGTCAGGAAAGGAAGCAGTAACCCCCATGGCAGTGGAAATCTTCTACGACGACGACGCCGACCTCTCGATCATCCAGGGGCGCAAGGTCGCTGTCATCGGCTACGGCAGCCAGGGCCACGCCCACTCGCTGAGCCTGCGCGACTCCGGCGTCGACGTCCGCATCGGCCTGCCCGAGGGGTCCAAGTCGCGGGCGAAGGCCGAGGAGCAGGGCTTGCGCGTGCTCACCCCGGCCGAGGCGTCGGCCGAGGCCGACCTGATCATGATCCTGGCGCCGGACACGAAGCAGCGTCACATCTACGAGCAGGACATCGCGCCGAACCTCAAGGACGGCGACGCCCTCTTCTTCGGGCACGGCTTCAACATCCGCTACGACCTGATCAAGCCGCCGTCCAACGTGGACGTCGCCATGGTCGCCCCGAAGGGCCCGGGCCACCTGGTCCGCCGCCAGTTCGTCGACGGCAAGGGCGTCCCGGCGCTCATCGCGGTCGAGCAGGACGCCTCCGGCAACGCCCAGGCGCTCGCCCTCTCCTACGCGGCCGCCATCGGTGGCGCGCGCGCCGGCGTCATCAAGACGACGTTCACCGAGGAGACCGAGACCGATCTCTTCGGCGAGCAGGCCGTGCTCTGCGGTGGCGCGTCCGCGCTGGTGCAGACCGGCTTCGAGGTGCTCACCGAGGCCGGTTACGCCCCGGAGATCGCCTACTTCGAGGTGCTGCACGAGCTGAAGCTGATCGTCGACCTCATGTACGAGGGCGGCATCGCGCGCCAGCGCTACTCGATCTCCGACACCGCCGAGTACGGCGACCTGACCCGCGGCCCGCGCGTCATCTCGCCGGCGGTCAAGGAAGAGATGAAGAAGATCCTCGGCGAGATCCAGGACGGCACGTTCGCCCGCGAATGGGTCGCCGAGGACGAGGCCGGCCGGCCGAACTTCACCAAGCTCGAGGAGCAGGGCAACCAGCACCCGATCGAGGCGACCGGCAAGAAGCTGCGCGACCTGATGTCGTGGGTGGACCGGCCGATCACCGAAACCGCTTGAGTTTCAGCCGAAGGGGACGCCCGGCGCCGGGCGTCCCCTTCGGTGTCTCGTTACGCTGGTCGCATGAACGATGACAAGGCGCACATCCGGCACCACCTGGACCTTTCGCGGGCCGAGTGGATCCGGGGTGAACCGGCGGGTGTCACCCTCGACGAGGTCATCGAGTACGCCTTCGTGCCGCACACCGATGGCGTCACCTACGTTGCGATGCGGCAGTCGGCGCAGCCGGACGGCGTGATCCTCGTCTTCACGCCGGGGGAGTGGGACGCGTTCATCAAGGGCGTTCGCGACGGCGAGTTCGACCTGCCCGACGCCTAGGAAAGCTTTGCCGCCAGCTCGGGGATCCGCCCGGTGTCGCCCGCGATGCCGAGGTGGTCGCCGTAGTCGCGGGATTCGACGACCAGGCCGTTCCGGATGCGCATGGCGAAGATGTTCGCGATCCGCACCGGACTGCCACCGAAGTCGCCCTGGTAGGCGAACTCGCCGATCACCACCTCCGGGTCGGCGCCCTGGTAGGTCACCAGGTCCGCGACCTCGAAGTCGACGCCGACGTCCTTGGCCGCCGCGAAGTGCTTTCGCAGCTCGTCGCGCGTCCGCAGCACCGGCGCGCCCGGCAGGAACGGGTGCGTCACGTGGGTTTTCTCGGCGTACAGGTCCGGCAGTTCGGCCCAGCGCTTGCCCGCGACGCCGTGGACGAGCTGTTCGAACACCGTGCCCGAGGTCGGCGAGGCGGCCGGGGACAGCTCACGCGGCGGTGCCTGCTCGTAGGCCTTGGCGAGCTGGTCGACGCCGTCGCGGACGACGGCCAGCCGCAGGTAGTCGTGGTAGTCGCGGGAATGGACGATGAGGCCGTCGCGGACCCGCAGCACCTGGATGTTGGCCGTGGAAATCGTCCGGCCGGTCTCGACCGACTCGGCGTCGTAGTCGTATTCGGCGACGATCACCTCGGGATCCGTCGTCTCGTGGACGACGACATCCTTGCGCTTGAGCCGCAGCGCTCCGGCGAGAACGCCGGTGAACCGCTCGTGGACCGCGGTGCGGCCGGTGATGCGGCTCGGCCGGGGGACGGCCTGCGGGTGTTCGACGACGGCGTCTTCGGCGTAGAGCGCGGAAAGCTCGCCGAACCGTCCTGCGCCGATGCCGTCGGACAGCGCGGTGAACACGTCGCGGGGTGTGGTCATGAATCCTCCCAGGGGCAAAACGGAGTCTGTAGTCCGCCTTCGACGATACGGACTACAGACTCCGGTTGTCTACCGGGTTCGGAGCAGGTCCCGCGCGGCCGGATGCTCGCCGACCTCCGCCCACGTCTCCGGCGTGGCGTCCCAGATGGCGTCGCGCGCGCCGAGGTCGGCGCCGTTTTCGACGAGGGCGCGGAGGACGTCGAGGTGCCCGGACTGCGCGGCCAGGTGCAGCGCCGTGACGCCCTCGCCGTGGCTCGGGCCGCCGAAGGTGCCTCGGTGGTTCACGTCGGCGCCGAGGTCGAGCAGCGTCCGGACGGCGTCGATCCTGCCCTGCGCCGCCGCCCAGGCCAGCGCGGTGCCGCGGTAGACGTCGGCGTCCACCTCGGCACCTCGGGCGACGAGCGTTCTCAGCGCGTCGACACGGTTGTTGCGCGCCGCCCAGGCGAGGGCTTCGTTCCGCACTTCGACAGGGTCGTCCGTCGGCTGCCAGCGCGGGAAACCGCTGTGGGGCCGGTAGAAACCGCGGTGGGCGCCCCCGCGGCCGGAGGTCAGGAGTTCCTCGATGGCGTCGATGTCGCCGAGCCCGGCCGCGACGCGCAGGTTGCCCGGTGCCCGGCTGTGCTTCGCGAGTGTCTCCGCGGCTTCGCGGTGACCCCAGAACAGGGCGACGACCAGGGGCGTGCCGCCGTCACCCCGGGCGGAGACGTCGACGGGGGCGCCGTGCCGCAGGAGGAGGTCGAGCAGGAGCGGCAGGTTGCTGTAGGCCGCTTGGTGCACGGGCGTCCAGCCGTGGACGTTGCCGCGGGCCGGGTCGGCGCCGTGGTCGAGCAGGATGCGGCTGAGCCGCTCGTCGTGCGTCGCGCCGGCCATGCCGAGCAGGTCGTTGCCGTTGGTGCCGCGGGCGTCGACGAGGCCGGGGAACTCGCCGAGCAGCGTTTCGAGCCGCTCGGGATCCCGTGCCTCGATCGCCCGGTACGCGCGGGCGAACGGCTCGCCACTGTCCACAAGAGACTTAACATGGCCGCGGAGTGCTTTCCAGGAACCGAAACCGTGCTCCCGGGCGACGACCGCGCGGGCGCCGTCCCGGGTGAGCGGCTGTCCCCAGCGGTCGAACGGCTCTTTCGCGCCGGGCGTGTCGTCCTCGGCCGAGGCGAGCAGGCCGAGTGCGCGTCCGGCGTAGTACTCGACGTCCTGGTGGTACGGGTGCTGCAGGGTTTCCCCGTGCTCGGTTACGCGCCGGACGTACGCCTGCAGCTTCGGCCAGCTCGGGAACCCGTGGTCCCGGGCGATGCGGAACTGCGCTTCGGCGAGTTTGACGCCTTCGGCGCGTGCGAGGTCCTTCGCGCGCTTGCGCAGTTGGTCCAGGCTGGGTTTCGCGGGCAGCGTGCCCATGGTGCCTCCTTCCCTCGTCGCCCGTGGTCCGCCGGCACCGGGCAGGAAGAAGGTGCGGAGCTGGTGGTGCGGTGAAACGGGGGTGGGCTCGGCCCTTTCCGCGGACGGGGCGCGGCCCGCACCGCGCCCCGCCACCCTACCCCGGAACCCGGATCCCGCGTGATCCCCGACGGAACTAACGTGATTGAAGGCGGAACTCGTGAGTTACGGGTCTGATCACGCGAGTTACGGTTCTGGTCACGCGAGTTCCGGGTTTCGTCACGGCCGGAGGTCGGCCAGGAGGCTGTAGGACTTGCCTGTGCGGGACAGGACCTGGACGCAGACGTGGTCGGCGCCCGCGTCGAGGTGGGCGCGGATCCGGTCGGCCGCCGCCTGTTCGCCGGTGGCCACCAGGGCGTCGACCAGGCGGTCGCTGCCGCCGTCGGCCAGGTCCGTGTCGGTGAAGCCGAGGCGGCGCAGGTTCGCCTGGTGGTGTGGCGCCTGCCGGACGTACAGGTCCACGTGCTCCCGGGCCGCTTCGCGGGCGGCCTCCGGTGAAGCGTCCAGGATCGCGGCTTGCTCGACGGCCAGGTACTTGCCCGGCCCGAGCCGCTCCCGGGCCACCGCCGTGTGTTCGGGCGGGACGAAGTACGGGTGCGCGCCGTCCGCCCGTTCGGCCGCCAGGTCGAGCGCGCGGGGGCCGAGCGCCGCGATCAGCCGCCGGGGCCGCGGCGACGGCGGTGGCAGGGCGGGCAGCTCGGCCTCGTCCATCCCGGCCAGGTACTCGCGCATCGCCGAAATCGGCCGCACGCCCGGGAAGTGACCGCCGAGGCCGGCGACGAACCGGCCCGGGTAGGCCTCGCCGAGCGCCCGGGTCGCCGCTTCCGCCGTGATCGGCGCGCGGCGGTCGAACCGCGCGATCCCGGTGGCCACGGTGAGCCGGGACGTCGCCGCCAGGATCAGCGCCGCCTGCGTGAACGCGTCCCGGCCGGCGTACTCGCCGAACCAGAGCGCGTCGAAGCCGAGTTCCTCCACCTCGGCGGCCGTTTCGCGGACCTCGCCGATCGGGGCGCCGTCGAAGAACCGCCAGATCCCGACGCTCATCGGACCACCTTCGGGGCCAGTTCGACCAGAATGTCCACAACGGACCCGAAATCCGGGGCGGACGGCGTCAGCAGCACGTGGTCCGCGCCCGCGTCGAGCAGTTCGTCCAGGCGTTTCGCGATGGTGCCGGCGTCGCCCCACAGGACGAGGTCGTCGACGAACCGGTCGCTCGGGCCGTCGATGTCGGCATCGGTGTAGCCGAGGCGTTTCCAGCCCGCGAGGTACGCCTTCACGTGGTGCTCCCGGGACATCGCCACGCTGCGCCGGACGCTCGCCCGGGCGTCCTCGCGGCTCCCGAGCAGCACGGTCTGGTGGGGGATCAGCAGCTTGTCCGGCCCGAGGATTTCGCGGGCGTAGGGCGTGTGCGAGACCGGCTGGGCGAACGGGTGCGCGCCGTCGGCACCTTCGCGCGCCAGCTCCAGCATCTTCGGCCCGACCGCGGCCAGCACTCGCGGGAACGCGACCGGTGCGGGGTTTTCCGCGGCGGCGGCATCCATGTCCGCCAGGTAGGCACGCATCCGGTCGATCGGCCGGTACTCCTCGCCGAGCTTCGTGGCCTGGAAAGCGTGCCCGATGCCGACGCCGAGCACGAACCGGCCGGGGTGGGCCTGGGCGAGCGTCGCGCCGCCCTTCTCGGTGGTCGCCCCGCGTCGCAGCCAGGCGTTCGCGATGCCGGTGCCGAGCACGACGTCCGGCACCGAGGCGAGCAGGTCGCCGAAGTGGGCGAACACTTCGCGGCTGCCGGGTCCTTCGCCGCTCCACACCGAGCGGTAGCCGACGTCGGCGAGCCGCCGCGTCGCCGCGCGTTCGACGTCCGGGGGTGGGGCCATGGGCGCGCTCGGCAACCAGGCGCCGATCGCGCCGAGCCGGGCCCGTGTCTCTTCGATCAGGGTCATCCTCGAGTCCCTCCAGTAAGCTGAGGCTGCCTCCGGTTAATATACGGAGGCGGCCTCCGATTGGCTAGCGGGTAAGCTCGGCAGCGCGATGACCGACGTGAAACCGATGCGCGCGGACGCCCGCCGCAACTACGAGCGCCTCCTCGAAGAGGCGCAACGCGCCTTCGCCGAGCATGGCGTCGAGGCGTCCCTGGAGGACATCGCGCGCCGCGCCGGGGTCGGCATCGGCACGCTGTACCGCCACTTCCCGACCCGGGAGGCGCTGCTCGAGGCGCTCCTGCGCACCCGGTTCGACGCCCAGGCCGAGCGCGCCCGCGAACTGCTCACCCACCCCGAGCCGCTGACCGCCCTGCGGTCCTGGCTCGCCGGCCTCGGGGACGCCACCGGGACCTTTCGCGGCCTCGTTGAGCTGACCGCCGACGCGCTGAACGACGAATCATCCCGTTTGTACGAGTCCTGCCACACGATGCGCGAGGCCGGTTCCCAATTGGTGGAACGGGCCAAGCAAGCGGGCGAACTGCGCCGGGACGTCACGACGCAGGAACTGCTTTTGTTGCTGCACGCGGCATCCTGGGCCGGGGGGCACCTGCCGGGCGGGGCTGGCATGCCGCGGCTGCTGGCTCTTGTTTTCGAGGGATTGCGGGCGAGTTAACACCGGGAGACGCCACAGGTCAGGCCCGCGCGTTAAACTCCGGCTCGACCGGGGCACAACGACGTGCCGAGCCCGTCTGTCGACACAGAGCGTCCTGGAAATGACCAGATAGTGGGAGCCGCATCGTGAGCAAGCCCAGCAAACCCGTCGTCCTCATCGCGGAGAAGCTCGCCCCCTCCGTGCTGAGCGTTTTCGGTGACGAGGTGGAGGTCCGGCACGTCGACGGCACGGACCGGTCCGCGCTGCTCGAGGCGGTGAAGAGCGCCGACGCGCTACTGGTCCGGTCCGCCACCAAGGTCGACGCCGAGGTGCTCGGCGCCACGACGCAGCTCAAGGTCGTCGCCCGCGCCGGCGTCGGCCTCGACAACGTCGAGGTGCCCGCGGCCACCGAGCGCGGCGTCCTGGTCGTCAACGCGCCGACGTCGAACATCGTCTCCGCCGCCGAGCACGCCGTCGCCCTGCTGCTGTCGGTCGCGCGCCGGGTCCCGGCCGCCGACCAGAGCCTCCGCGGCGGCGAGTGGAAGCGCAGCTCGTTCTCCGGCGTCGAGCTCCAGGGCAAGACCATCGGTGTCGTCGGCCTCGGCAAGATCGGCCAGCTGTTCGCCCAGCGCCTCGCCGCCTTCGACACGCACCTCATCGCCTACGACCCCTACGTCTCGGCCGCGCGTGCCGCGCAGCTCGGCATCGAGCTCGTCACCCTCGACGAGCTGCTGACCCGCGCCGACGCCATCTCCATCCACCTGCCGAAGACGCCCGAGACCAAGGGCCTCATCGACGCCGAGGCACTGAAGAAGACCAAGCCGGGCGTCATCATCGTGAACGCCGCCCGCGGCGGGCTCATCGTCGAGGAGGACCTGGCCGACGCGCTGCGCTCGGGCCACGTCGGCGGCGCCGGGGTCGACGTCTTCGTCACCGAGCCGACCACGTCCAGCCCGCTGTTCGAGCTGGAGAACGTCGTCGTGACGCCGCACCTGGGCGCCTCCACGGCCGAGGCGCAGGACCGCGCGGGCACCGACGTCGCGAAGTCGGTGCTGCTGGCCCTGCGCGGCGACTTCGTGCCGGACGCGGTGAACGTCTCCGGCGGCGGCGCGGTCGGCGAGCACGTCCGCCCGTACCTGTCGCTGGTGCAGAAGCTCGGCCAGCTGCTGACGGCGCTCAACCCCACGTCGCCGACGTCGGTGACCGTGCAGGTCAAGGGCGAGATTTCCAACGAGGACACCGGCGTGCTGCAGCTGGCGGCGCTGCGCGGCGTGTTCACCGGCGTGGTCGAGGACCAGGTCACGTTCGTCAACGCGCCGCAGCTGGCGGAGAAGCTGGGCGTGCAGGTCGAGCTCGAGACCGAGCCGGAGAGCCCCAAGTTCCGCAGCCTGGTCACCGTCCGCGCGGTGCACTCCGACGGCTCGGTGCTGAGCGTGTCCGGGTCGGTCACCGGCCTGGACGAGGTCGAGAAGCTGGTCGAGGTCAACGGCCGCGGCTTCGACCTGCGGGCCGAGGGCACCGTGCTGCTGGTCGAGTACCCGGACCGCCCGGGCGTGATGGGCCGGGTCGGGACGCTGCTGGGCGAGGCGGGCATCAACATCGAGGCCGCGCAGATCAGCCAGACCACCGACGGTTCCGACGCGGTGATGCTGCTGCGCGTCGACCGCCACATCGACGCGCACCTGCTGGAGCCGATCGGCGCTTCGGTCGGCGCGCACACGATCCGCGCCGTCGACTTCAACTGACGCAACGCACGAAGAAGAAGGCCCCCTCGCCCCCGCGGCGAGGGGGCCTTCTTCGGCAATCACATTCACATAACGGACTTCTTTGCCTACGGAAGTAGGTGTTTTCGGGCATTAGGTTCTCCCCGCGAGGTCGAACCACGCGCCGTCGAGGGCACGGCGCTGCCGCGCTTCACCGTCGGGGGTGTCAGGAGCGGCAGGCAGGTTCGGGTCCAGACCTCGAGTAAGGGGCCGACTCATGAGCAGATCCCGCCTACCCGCGCGCGCCACGACGGCGGCCTTCGCCGTCGTACTGGCGGCCGCGCTCGGGGCGCCGGTCGCGAGCGCGGCGGATACCCCGCTCGCCGACGGCGTCGCGCCGGCCAAGATCGACGACGCGAAGCTGCAGGGCAAGCTGTCGCCGCGCCTGGGCGCCACGCAGGGCCGGGTCACCGCGTTCGTCGAGCTGGCCAAGAAGCCGGCCGTCGACGCGTTCACCGCGGCGCAGCCGCAGGGCAAGGACCAGGCGAAGCGGGCCGCCCGCGCCGCCAAGGCCGACACCGCCGCGGCCGTGGACTCCGTCCTCGGCCAGCTGCGCGCGGCCGACGCCAAGCCGCAGGTCGTCACGCAGACCGCCAATGCCGTTCCCGGCTTGGTCGTCACCGCCGATGCTGCGAAGCTGCGTGAAGTCGCGAAGCGCGCGGACGTCGTCGCGGTGCGCACGGTCGTGCCGAAGACCCGTACCAACGCCAGCGCCGAGCAGCTGACCAACACCCTCGCCGCGTGGCAGCAGACCGGCAAGTTCGGCGACGGCGTCCGCGTCGGCGTCATCGACGACGGCATCGACTACACCCACGCCGACTTCGGCGGCCCCGGCACGCAGGCCGCCTACCAGGGCGTCGACAGCACCAAGCCGACCCCGCTGTTCCCGAGCGCCAAGGTGGTCGGCGGCACCGACCTCGTCGGCAACGACTACGACGCCGCGACGCCCGGCAAGACCACCCCGAACCCGGACCCGAACCCCCTCGCCTGCGGTGAGCACGGCACGCACGTGGCCGGCACCATCGGCGGCTTCGGCGTCACCGCCGACGGCAAGACCTTCAAGGGCGACTACAAGAAGCTGGACGCCAAGAAGGTCGACGCGATGCAGATCGGCCCGGGCACGGCGCCGAAGTCGCTGCTCTACGCGATCAAGGTGTTCGGCTGCACGGGGTCGACGAACGTCACCTCGCAGGCGCTGGACTGGGCCCTCGACCCGGACGGCGACGGCGACTTCACCGACCACCTCGACATCGTCAACCTCTCGCTCGGCTCCGACTTCGGCGCGCCGGACGACCCGGACTCGCTGTTCGTCCGCAAGCTCGCCGCGAACAACGTGCTGCCGGTGATCTCCGCGGGCAACGGCGGCGACATCAACGACATCGCCGGGTCCCCGGGCAACACGCCCGAGGCACTCACCGTCGCCAGCACGCGCGACGCGGGCGTTCTGCGTGACGCCGCCGAGGTCAAGGCACCCGCGGGCGTCGCGGGTCAGAAGACCGGGCAGTACAGCCAGAACTACACCGGCTACGACACGCTGAACCTGACCGCGCCCGTCGTCGCGTTGTCCGCCTCGAACAGTGCGGGCTGTGCGCCGTACTCGGCGGAGGACAAGGCGAAGGCCGCCGGCAAGTTCGTCTGGCTGGAGTGGGACGACAACGACTCGACCCGCGCCTGCGGTTCGGCCGCCCGCGCCAACAACGCGCAGGCCGCCGGGGCGAAGGGTGCGCTCCTTTCGTCCACTTTGGAGCACTTCAGCGCCGGCATCGCGGGCAACGCGGCGATCCCGGTGTTCCAGTTCACCGGCTCCGCCACGAAGACGCTGCGCGCGGCGCTGACCGCGGGCACGTTGCAGATCCGGCTCTACGGCGCCGGCCGCGCGTCGATCCAGACCTACGACAAGACGATCGTGGACACCCCGAGCTCGTTCACCTCGCGCGGCACCCGCGGCCCGGCGCTCAAGCCGGACCTCGCCGCACCCGGTGACACGATCACCTCGGCGTTCCGCGGCAGCGGCAACGGCCGGACCGTGCTGTCCGGCACGTCGATGGCCGCCCCGCACACCACGGGCATCACCGCGCTCGTCCGCCAGGCCCACCCGGACTGGTCGGTCGAGGAGGTCAAGGCGTCGGTGATCGACACCGCCGGCCACGACGTCGGCGACGGTGCGGGCCACACCTACGCGCCGCAGCGCGTCGGCAGCGGCCGGATCGACGCCAAGGCGGCACTGGACAACCAGGTGCTCGCCTACGTGCAGGACGACCCGGGCGCGGTCAGCGTCAGCTTCGGCACGGTCGAGGCGTCCGGTCCGGTGACGCTGTCGAAGACGATCAAGCTGGTCAACAAGGGTGTCACGCCCGCCGAGTACACCGTGGCCTACCAGGCGGTCACCGCGCTGCCGGGTGTCGAGTACACAGTGGACAAGCCGACGGTGAAGCTGACCCCGCGCGGCACCGCCAAGGTGAAGGTGACGCTGAAGATCACCGACCCGAAGGCGCTGCGCAAGGTCATGGACCCGACCATGCAGGCCACCCAGGCCGGCCTGGCCCGGCAGTTCGTCGCGGACGCCTCCGGCCGCGTCGCCTTCACGCCGACCAGCGGCGCCAAGGTGCCGCTGCGGGTTTCGGTCTACTCCGCACCGAAGCCGGTGTCGACGATTTCGACGCCGCCGTCGGTGAAGTTCGGACCGGACGCCACCCAGGCCGTGCTGAACCTGAGTGGCAAGGGTGTCGACCAGGGCACCGGCGCGCAGCGGTACCGCTCGCTCATCAGCGTGCTCGAGCTGCAGGCGGAGTCCCCGCAGCTGCCCGAGTGCGACGCGGACGTCGTCACCGACTGCACGCTCAACAAGACGGCCAAGGGCGGCGACCTCCGCTACATCGGCGCGGCTTCGACCGCTCCGCTGGCGAAGGCGCAGGGTGAGCCGGAGAACGCGATCCTCGCGTTCGGCCTCTCCACGTGGGGCGACTGGGCGAACATCGGCAGCAACACGTCGCCGTTCGTCGACATCGACACCACCGGGGACGGGCAGCCGGACTTCGAGACCTACGTGACCAAGGCGACGTCTACCGACGTGCTCCTGGCCACCACGGTCGCGCTGACCCCGGGCTTCCCGACCGTCGACGTCCAGGCGGTCAACGGCCAGCTCGGCGACGTCGACACCAACGTGTTCGACACGAACGTCATCACGTTGCCGGTTTCGCTGGCCGCACTCGGCATCGACGCCAACGCCGACAGCCACCGCATCTCCTACACGGTGGGCGTCAGCGGGTTCTACGTCGCGCCGGGCACGACGAACGGGCTGATCGACTACGTCGGCACGCCGCTCTCGTTCGACGCGCTCGCGCCGGGCTACGCGGTGCAGGGTGGCGGCGACGCCGCGCTGGGCTACGTCGCGAAGCCGGGCACGGCACTGGTCGTCACGCGGAACGCGGCGTCGGCCGCGGCCGACAACGCCCTCGGGCTGCTGGCCATCGAGCACCACAACGCCGCGGGCAACCGGGCGAACGTGGTCAAGGTGGACTCGGTGCAGGGTGCCCGGCAGGGGCCCCGGCCGGGGAACGACCGTCAGCCGATCGGGGCCGGTCGCCGATAGCGGGCAGCAAGATCGATCACTGCAGGACCAGGGGCGTTCCCGGCGGATTTCCGTCGGGGACGCCCCTCCCATGTTCACCCGATTGGGTGTCTCACCCTGCGGGAGGATGCGGCATAAGGGTGGTGCGGCTACGGCCGGTTGTCTACGGCCGGTAACCTTCCGGCTGCTGGCGTTTTGTTGCGGTGGGCCATCGGTGCGCCGGTGGTCCGGTCGACGGAGGTGTGTGGATGCGGCTCGCGGTGATCCCAGGAGACGGGATCGGGCCCGAGGTGGTCTCCGAGGCGCTGAAGGTGCTCGGTGAAGTGGTACCGACGGCGGAGATCACGAACTACGACCTCGGCGCCGCGCGATGGCACTCGACCGGTGAGCTGCTCCCCGAGTCGGTCCTCGGCGAGCTCCGCCAGCACGACGCGATCCTGCTGGGCGCGGTCGGCGACCCCTCGGTGCCGAGCGGGATCCTGGAGCGCGGCCTGCTGCTGCGCCTCAGGTTCGAAATGGACCACCACGTCAACCTGCGCCCGGCGCGGCTCTACCCGGGTGTCCGGGGACCGCTGGCCGACGCGGGCGACGTCGACATGGTTGTCGTGCGCGAAGGCACCGAAGGCCCGTACGCGGGCACTGGCGGCCTGATCCGCAAGGACACCGAGCACGAGATCGCGACGGAGGTCAGCGTCAACACGGCGTTCGGCATCCGGCGCGTGGTCGCGGACGCGTTCAACCGCGCCGAGGCCCGGCCGCGCAAGCACCTGACGCTGGTGCACAAGACCAATGTGCTCACGTTCGCCGGCTCGCTGTGGTCGCGGATCGTCGAAGAGGTTTCGCTGGAGCACCCGGACGTGACGGTCGCGTATTCGCATGTGGACGCGGCGACCATCCACCTGGTGACGGACCCGTCCCGGTTCGACGTGATCGTGACGGACAACCTGTTCGGCGACATCATCACCGACCTCGCGGCCGCGGTGACCGGCGGAATCGGCCTCGCGGCCAGCGGCAACCTGGACATGACCCGCCGCAACCCGAGCATGTTCGAGCCGGTCCACGGTTCGGCGCCGGACATCGCGGGCCAGGGCCTCGCCGACCCGACGGCCGCGGTGCTGTCGGTGGCGCTGCTGCTCGACCACCTTGGCCAGAAGGAATCGGCGCGGCGGATCGAGGCGTCGGTGGCGTTCGATCTGGCCACACGGGACCAGGCTTCCCCGGGGGCCACGCAGGCCATCGGGGACCGGCTTGCGGCGCTGGTTTCGTCGAACGTTCGTACGGGCTGATTTTTCGGTGAAGCCCCGCGCTCCCTTGGTGGGGGTGCGGGGCTTTTTCGTGCCCGGTCGTGCGCTGGCCGCTCGTGCGCTGCTCGCTCCGGGCGCTGCTTGTGGCCGGGGCGCTGGTTGTGTTGCTCGGCTCTGCCTGCGTGCGTGTCGGGCAGCCGCCGGTTCGAGGGGGTGGCTTGCCGGTCGAGTCGGTGGTGGGCGGCCAGGCCGGTGTGAGGGTGCCGCGGGATGACCCTGCTGGCGCCCGTCGACCGGGTTGTCCACACCACTGCCGTGATGTGGACGGTTCGGCTGCGGAACCGCTTTCCGGCCGGTTCCGTCAGGGGTCGCCGATAGGCTGGACCGGGGTCAGCCCCCAGGGTGCGGTGGGGCATGGAGGTCGGGGGATTCCCGGATGGTGGGAGCTTCGCCCAGCTTCTGGACGGGGCCGCGAACGCTGTGGCATGATGCGACCGTGACCAGCTTCGCGATCATTATCGACGAGCGCGCCGGACGATAGCTCTTCCCAGAGCTCCCGGCGCGCAACCTCTCGCACCCTGCGGGAGGTTTTTTTGTTGCCCCGAAACGCCGCCCCCGTCCCGAGGAGACGACCGTGAACCGCACGGAGCCCGCCGATACCCCGCTCGGCGATGCCTTCCACCTCTACGACACCACCCTGCGCGACGGTGCGCAGCGGGAGGGCGTCTCCTACTCCGTGCCGGACAAGCTCGCCGTCGCGCGGCTGCTGGACGAGCTCGGTGTCGGGTTCATCGAGGGTGGCTGGCCGGGGGCGCTCCCCAAGGACACGGAGTTCTTCGCCCGCGCCGCGAAAGGCGAGCTGCGGCTGAAGCACGCGGCACTCGTCGCCTTCGGGGCGACGCGCAAAGCCGGCACCACCGCCGACGTCGATCCGCAGGTCCGGGCGCTGCTCGACAGCGAAGCGCCGGTGATCACGCTCGTCGCGAAGTCCGATCTGCGCCACATCGAACGGGCCCTGCGCGTCGACGTCGACGAGGCCTGCGCCATGGTCCGGGACACCGTTGCGTTCCTCACCGGCGAAGGCCGGCGGGTCTTCCTCGACGCCGAGCACTTCTTCGACGGCTACGCGTATTCCCCCGAGACGTCGCTCAGGATCCTCGACGCCGCCGCCCACGCGGGGGCCGACGTCGTGGTGCTCTGCGACACCAACGGCGGCCAGCTGCCGCTCGATCTCGCGGCGACCGTCCGTGAGATCAAGGAAAAAACCGGGTTCCGGCTCGGGATCCACTGTCAGGACGACACTTCCTGCGCCGTGGCGAACTCCGTCGCCGCGGTGCAGGCCGGCGTGACGCACGTCCAGTGCACCGCCAACGGTTACGGGGAACGGGCCGGCAACGCCGACCTGTTCGCCGTGACGGGAAACCTGGTGACCAAGCTCGGCATGAACGTCCTCCCGACCGGAGGCGCCGCCGAGCTCACCCGGGTCTCCCATGCCCTTGCCGAAATCGCGAACATCGCCCCCTACACCCACCAGGCGTACGTAGGGGCGTCGGCTTTCGCCCACAAGGCGGGACTGCACGCGAGCGCGATCAAGGTGGATCCGTTGTTGTACAACCACATCGATCCAGCTTCCGTCGGCAACGACATGCGGGTACTGGTCACCGAGATGGCCGGCAGGGCCAGCCTCGAGCTCAAGGGACGTGAGCTCGGGGTCGACCTTGCCGGCCGGCCCGAAGCGCTGACGAGCGCCATCACGAAGGTCAAGCGGCTCGAAGCGGAAGGCTGGTCCTTCGAGGCCGCCGATGCCTCCCTGGAGCTCCTGCTGCGCCAGGAGGCCGACGTCCCCGCCGTCGCGCCGTTCGAGCTCGAGTCCTACCGCGTCGTCCTGGACCACCGCCCAGACGGCGAGGTCATGGCCGAGGCGACGGTCAAGGTGCACGTCCGCGGCCGGCGCGTCATCGCCACCGCCGAGGGCATCGGGCCGGTGCACGCGCTCGACGCCGCCCTGCGGAAGGCGCTGTCCCCGCACCTGTCCTGGTTGGACACCGTGGAGCTCGCCGATTACAAGGTGCGCATCCTCCAGGGCCACCCCGGCACCGACGCGGTGACGCGCGTGCTGGTCGAGAGCACCGACGGCGAGCGCGAGTGGACCACCGTGGGCGTGCACGGCAACATCGTCGAGGCCAGCTGGCTGGCGCTGTGCGACGCGCTCGTCCACAAGAGCACGACCGTCTCCTGAAGCAGTGACATCCGGGCCCCGGCCCGGGCCGGGGGCTCCGCCACCCGGAACCCCCGAAGGCGGTCGGGTGGGCGCACGTAGACTGGTGGCGTGCGCCTAGCCCGTATTGCTCATCCCGGTGGTGTCGCGTTCGCCTCGATCGAAGGCGACGGTGACGACGCCCAGGTCCTCGAAATCGCCGAGCACCCTTTCGGCCAGCCGAACTTCACCGGCAAGCGGTGGCCGCTGGCCGATGTCCGGCTGCTCGCGCCGATCCTGCCGTCCAAGGTGATCGCCGTCGGCCGCAACTACGCCAAGCACGCGGCCGAGTTCGGCAACGAGGTGCCCAGCGCCCCCATGCTGTTCCTCAAGCCGTCGACGACGGTCATCGGGCCCCACGCGACCATCCGCCGCCCGTCGGGCGTCGGCCGCGTCGACTTCGAGGGCGAGCTGGCCATCGTCATCGGGCAGCCGGTGAAGAACGTGCCCGCCGCCCGCGCCGCGAGCGTCATCCTCGGCTACACGGTCGCCAACGACGTCAGCGCCCGCGACCTGCAGAAGTCCGACGGCCAGTGGGGCCGCGCCAAGGGCTTCGACACCTTCTGCCCGATCGGCCCGTGGATCGAGACCGCGATCGACGCGTCCGATCTCGCGCTGACCGCCGAGGTCGACGGCGAGCTCAAGCAGGACGGCCGCACGTCCGACCTCGTCCACAAGATCCCCGAGCTGGTCGAGTTCGTCTCCGGCGTCATGACGCTCCTGCCCGGTGACATCATCCTCACCGGCACCCCGGAGGGCGTCGGCCCGATCGAGAGCGGCCAGAGCGTCTCGATCACCATCGAAGGCATCGGCACCCTGACCAACCCGGTCGAGGACGTCTAAGCCGTCCGGGTGGCGGAGCTCCGGCGACGGCCGGAGCTTCCGGCTCAGCGCTGCGCCGGCTCCATCGGCCGCCGCGCGAAGGCCGGAGCGTGCTCGGGGCGCAGGCCCAGGCCCAGCAGCCGCGCCGGGAAGTACGACAGCCGCGGGAACCGGGCGAACGCCTTGATCATCGGCTCCGGCGGCCCGTTGCGCTTGCCGTTCATCACCCCGCGCACGACGGTCCGGTGCATCAGGCGCTGGAGTCCCTGCACCATCAGCGTCGGCGCGAGCCGCCGCGAGCGCACCTTCGCCAGCTCGGCCTCCGTCGGACGACCCCGGCGCAGCGGCTCGGCCAGCAGCGTCGCCGCCGCGACCGCGTCCTGCACCGCCAGGTTGATGCCCACCCCGCCGATCGGCGACATCGCGTGCGCAGCGTCGCCGAGGCACAGCAGCCCGTCGACGTGCCACTTGCGCAGCAGGTTGAGCCGCACGTCGAGGAACTTCACGTCGTCCATCGTCGCCAGTTCGTGCACCCGGTCGGTGAACTCGGGGCAGACCTGCGCGACGTTGTCGCGGAACGCCTCGATGCCCTGCTTCCGCAGGTCCTCGCCCTTCGGCGCGAGGTAGGCGACCTGGTAGAAGTCCGGCCGGGGGAGCGGCACCGCGAAGCGGCGGTCCCGCATCTTCGGCAGCAGCATGGTGCCCGCCTCGTCGTCACCCCGCGAGAGCCGGAACCACCAGACGTCGAACGGGCAGTCGTACTCCCGCGGCACCAAGCCGGCCTCCCGCCGGGCCAGCGACCAGCGGCCGTCGGCGGCGATCACCAGGTCGGCGCGAATCTCGCCGGTCTGCCCGGCGCTGGTGCGGTAGGTGATGCCGGCGACCCGGCCGTGCTCCCGGACGAGGCCGGTGCACTCGGTCTCCATCCGCTGGACGAACGTCGGCTCCTTGCGCGCGCTTTCCGCGAGCAGGTCGAGGAAGTCCCACTGCGGCACCATCGCGATGTAGGGGTGCGCCACCTTCAGCCGGGTGAAGTCGGCCAGCTTCATCAGCTCGCCGTTCTCCCGGGGGAACCCCGCCGACCTCAGCTCGCTGTGCGGCAGCGCGTGGAACTTCTCGCCGAGGCCCAGCTCGTCGAGCAGCGTCAACGTCGACGGGTGCACCGTGTCCCCGCGGAAGTCGCGCAGGAAATCGGCGTGCTTCTCCAGCACCGTCACCTCGACGCCGGCCCGGGCCAGCAAGAGCCCCGTGACCATCCCGGCCGGCCCGCCACCGATGACGACGCAGGTCGTGCGCTCGGCCATCTCGACCATCTCCCTTATTCATCGCTTGTTGAATAATCTGAGGATGCACCTGTCCGGCACCGGCGTCAAGGGGTGTGAGCGGAGATACGCTGATCGGGCTACGGTGGCCGGCCGCGCTCCGGTGACCCGAAACTGTCCAAAAGCGACAGTTCCTCGGCTGCGTCCCGAATTCGCGTGGCTTCGGCGCCCACGTGCCGATGTGCCCTTGTGGACGGAGTCGATTCCCCGGTGGCGCAAGGGTTTTGCGTGCCGGAGGTGTTCCGCACCGGAGGAGTAGCGTGTCCGGCGCGCGCTGCCAGGTAACCGATTGGGGGCGGTTCGCCAACTGGGAGTAGAGCCGGTGCGCCGGAACAGGGGAGCGGCAATCACCTCTTTGGCAGCGTCGCGAACGCGGTGGTTGCCCTAGCCTCACTGGGTGGATTTCGCCTTGGCACCCCGGCCCCCTTCGCGAACCGCCCCGCTCGCCGCGGTGGCCTCCGAGCCCTGGGTGCCGCCCGAGCTCCGGCTGGTGTGCCTGGACATCGACGACACCCTGATCGACTGCACCGCCGCGATCCGCCGCAGCCTCCACATCCTCACCGGCCGGGGTGACCTGTGGCCGTTGTGGGACCTGATCACCGAGGAGCACGTGGCCCTCGTCGTCGCGGGCGAACTCGACTACGCGACCATGCACCAGCGGCGCACCGACTGCTTCCTCGCCGAAATCGGCATCTTCGCCGACGCCGAGCAGGTGAGCTCCTTCGAGCGGCGCCGAAGAGAATTGCTGGACCACTCGTGGCAGCTGTTCGACGACGTCCTCGACTGCCTGGAATGGCTCCGCGCCGCCGGCCTGATGCTGGCCGCCGTGACGAACGCCTCCGGTGTCCACCAGCGGAAGAAAATCGCCGACCTGGGCCTGGCGCCGTACTTCGACCACGTCGCGATCGCCGGCGAGCTGGGCGTCGCGAAGCCCGACCCGGTGATGTTCCACACGGTGTGCCTCGGCCTGGGCTGCGCGCCCGCCCAGGCGGTCCACGTCGGCGACAAACTGGACACCGACGCGATCGGTGCCCGCGACGCCGGCCTCGGCGCGATCTGGCTCGACCGCGACGCGATCGGCGACCGTGCCCCCGAGGGCGTCCACACGGTGGCCGGCCTGGCCGAGCTGCCTGAGCTGCTGGTTTCGGAGTACGCCACGATCGGGGTCCCGGCTCCGCGCGGCAGTGGTACCCCCGCCTTCACCGTCCGGAACGGCGTGCTCTAGTATTTCTCCTCGTGCGGTGCTGAACCGGCCAGCCGGAGCGGTACCTCACTGGGGTATGGTGTAATTGGCAGCACGACTGGTTCTGGTCCAGTTAGTCTAGGTTCGAGTCCTGGTACCCCAGCTGCGGAGAGTGACCCCCCTGGGGAGCGGGAAACCGCCTCTGGTAAGTTCTCTCCAGCAAGAAAAACAGAAGAGCCCCTGGGAGACCAGGGAAAGATCCTAAGCCCCCGTCGTCTAGCGGCCTAGGACGCCGGCCTCTCACGCCGGTAGCGTGGGTTCGAATCCCATCGGGGGTACAGTAGTTACCAAGCCCGTCTGACCCTGGTCAGGCGGGCTTTTTGGTGCGTGGGTGCCCTGGGGCGTCCTTCGGTACTCCACAGTGGCCGGTGCCCGAACAAAAGAAATTCGACAATGCAGCCACGGGGAAATGCAGTGATGTGGATCACATGCGCATATTGGTTGCGTTGAGGTAACCGGCCGCGATCGGTCAGCCTGGGTGCAGCAAGAAACCCGGAAAGGAATTGCCCGATGGCCGGATCGCCCACCCCGCTCGACGTGGTGTCCAAGTACTTCGAAGCCTTGAGCGCCAAGGACTTCGCCACGGTCGCCGGCCTGTTCGCCGGCGTCATCGTCTGGCATCGGCCCGGCGGCAACCGGTTCTCCGGCACGCACCGCGGCAGCCTGGTGGTCGGCGACATGATCGGCGGAATGATGGCCGTCAGCGACGGCACTTTCGAACTCGCGCGATCGGCGCGCCGATGGTCAATGGTGCGCTCGTCGCGGTTCCCGTCCGTTTCGGCGGGAAGCGTGACGGTGCCGCGCTTTCCCGGGACGGCGTCGACCTGCTGCTGATCGAGGGGGACCGGGTCGCCGAGGTGTGGCTGTTCTCCTCCGGCCCGGAGTCCGAAGACGCCTTCTGGGGCGCGAACCGACCGCTCGCCCGGTCGAGGCTCAGGTAGCCGAGCCCCAGCTCGACCAGCCGTCGCGCGTTCTCGATCAGTTCGGCGACGATGTTCTCGGCCGTCCGGGTCATCGGGGCGGGCAGGGCGGGGAGCACGGCGGGTGCCCAGGCGATGAGGTCGTCCAGGGTTTTCGCGGTGGCTTCGGCGAGGTTCACGCCGTCGTGGCGTTGTCCAGCGCCTCTTGCACGGCTTGGCGGGCGTTGCGGTAGGTGAAGTTCAGCTCGAACAGCTTCCCGCTCTTCGACGGCACGGTGATGTGCCGCTTCTCGGCGGGTCCGCGCAGGACGATGTCGCGCTCACGGTCGGTGAGCTACCACCTGCGGCATCACCGTGAGCCCGAACATCGACCACGGGGCCACGACGCCTTCGCCGATCGAGCGGGCCGGGTCGGGGACGGGCTGGCCTCGTCGACCTCGCGCACCGCGCCCGTGCCGGTGCAGCGCGGGCAGCCCCGTCGGAGTTGAACGCCATCGACTCCGCGCCCGGCGGAGTGAACTCCGCCCCGCACTCCGGGCAGGTCAGGTTCAGGCCGAGTGCGACGTCGATCGTCGGTGCCTGCCGGTGACCGTTCGGGCAGAGGTGCGATCCCAGCCGGGAGAACATCAGGCGCAGGACGTTCAGCAGTTCGGTCGAGGTGCCGAACGTCGAGCGGACCCCGGGAACGCCCGGCCGCTGGCGCAGGACCAGCGCGGCGGGGACGTGTTCCACGCTGTCGACCGACGCACGCGCCGCCTGGGAAAGCCCGCCGCCGCGTGTAGGTCGAGAGCGCCTCGAGGTACCGCCGCGATCCCCCGGCGTACAGGACCCCGAGCGCGAGGGACGACTTCCCCGAACCCGACACGCCCACGATCGCGACCAGTTGCCGCAAGGGAACGGACACGTCGAGGTCGCGGAGGTTGTGGACCCGGGCACCGCGCACTTCGATCGAGACCGGCTCGACGCGCTTCCCGGTGCCGGAGTTCCTGACGTCGTTCAAAGGTGTTCCTCCGAGGGTGCGCGCCGGCCGTCCCCAGCGTGTCATCCGGTAGCCGGTTACCTCAACGCAACCGCGGGGCAGTCACCCGATCTCCCGCTCACCGCGACCGCCATGGAGCCGAACCGTGTTCGACAGCACCGAAGTACCGCGCACCGCGCCGCGGAAGCGCTACGGGCGGCGCCGCCCGGTGAACTCGCCGCATCCTCCCGGCGACACCGCCCGGGCGTACCGACCGGATGGTATGTTGGCCGCGTGATCGAAGCGGCGCGGCAGACCTGGCGGTTCCTCGAGCCCTACCACGGAATGATCTACTTCGCCCCGGAGGCGGCGGCCGCCTACGGGAAACTCGGTCTCACCGGCCGCGCCGGCTATTTCGCCTCGAGGTCGGCCGCGCTCGGCGCGGCTCCGGCGCCGGTCGTGGTCGCGACCTTCTACAACTTCAACCCGGTCCTCGTCGGGGAGTCGATCACCGCCGCCTGGTCCACCACCGACCCCGCCGCCGTCCTCGCCGCGCGCTACGCCGCGGCCGACGAGGCCTTGCGCGGCATCCTGGGCGACGCGATCGGCTCACCCGAGATGCGCCGAGCCGCCGCGCTTCTCCGGGAGGCCGCCGAGACGGTCGCCGGCGATGTCGTCGGACGTCCCCTCTTCGCCGCCCACGCGGCCCTGCCGTGGCCCACCGAACCCCATCTCGTCCTGTGGCACGCGCAGACCCTGCTGCGGGAGTACCGCGGCGACGCCCACGTGGCCGCCCTGCTGACGGCTGGGCTGGGCGGCATCGAAGCTCTCGTCACCCACGCCGCTTCCGGTGCCGTCCCCGCCGAGACCCTGCGCACGTCCCGGGCGTGGTCCGAGGACGACTGGAACCGGGCTGTCGCCGGTCTTCGCGAGCGCGACTGGCTCACCGGCGACGCCGCTCCGACGTTCACGCCCGCCGGCGCGGCCCGCCGCGCGGAAATCGAGAAGGCGACCGACGAGAACAGCGTCACGCCCTACGCCCACATCGGCGAGTCCGCCTGCACCGAACTGCAGACCCTCGTGCGGCCGTTCAGCCGCGCGCTGGCCGAGAAGCTCATGCCCTGGGCGCTCGCGAGGCAGTAGCGGAGCCGGCCGGCCACCGCTTCGCGTGGACAGCTCCTGCGCGCGGATCGCGTGGGGAAGTTCCGTGCGGTCCGGAAAACCCCGTGTCCGGTTGCCATCGGACGCCCGATCGGCCGAGACTGGCCGCGGCGCGGGCGCCGCTGCCCGCTTCCGGCCGCCGGTGACGAGTCCGGCCGGCCGCCGGGCCGGGGTGGAGGGTTCGTCCGTTGGGTTCCGAATACACGGTGATCAAGGCGATTCTCGTGCTCGAAGTGCGCTCCGCGGCCGGGGGAGCCGCCGCCCTCCGGGCCGACCTCGGTTACGACAGCCGGGAACCCTACGCGGTCGGCTTGACCCTCCACACCGGACGCGGGCCCGTCGAATGGCTGACCGCGCGGGACCTGCTCATCGACGGCCTCCGGGAACCGTCCGGGCTCGGTGACGTCCGGGTCGGCCCGGCCGCCGATCCCGCCGTGACCGTGGTCGAGCTGTGGTCGCCGAGCGGCTTCGTCGCGCTCGAAGCGGACACCGCCGAGATCGTCGACTTCCTCTACCGCACCTGCCAGGTGCTGCCACGGGGGCAGGAGGGCCGGGCGTTCGACTTCGACCGGGAGCTGGCGGAGCTGACCCGCTCGGGGCGGCCCGCACCGGAATAGCGCGGCGACGTGCCGGCGGGCGGCCGCTACACAGCCGGCTGGTTCTTCTCCTCGCGCGGGAGGGTTTCCGGTCCCGGCTCGTCCGATCGGCGCACCAGGCGCTCCCCGCGCTCGGTCAGGGCGGTGAGGACGAAATCGGCGACCGCTTCCGGCGGCTGCCCACCCGCGTCCGGCAGCGCGGCGGCGACCCGCATCGCCCCGGACGGGCCGGCGTCGGCGGCGAGTTCCCAGCCTTCGCCGGGGGTCCAGCGCAGCAGGTAGTCACTCGGTTCGCGCTCTCCGGCCCGGCCGGCGAAGCGGATCTGCCCGCCGGCGAAGTCGCCGGTGTGCGAGCGCGTGTCCTCGGGCTGCAGCCCGAGTTCCGCCGCCACGGCCCACATCCGCGTGGCTGTGGACGGTTCGTTCGCTTCGGCGCCGGTCATGGCCTCGCCCTCCCTGTCGCAGCGGGTGACTACCCGTGCGGGCGGGGCGGGAAACGCCGGACCCGCGGAACCGCACGGGGGAACGGTTCCGCGGGAGCCCGGGGCGGGACTACGGCGTCCAGGGAGCGTTGACGGCCCAGCTGACGTCGTCGGCCCAGGAGGCCGGGGCGTCGAAGGAGTCGGGGCCGCCGTTGCTGGCGATGTACACCGTGTTGTTGTAGTGGCGGATGAAGCGGTCGGGATAGTTGTACGACGCGAAGGACGTGCCCTGGCCGTTCTTGCCCGCCTGCGGGCAGAACGTCGCGTCGGCGCGGAACGCCGAGCTGCCGTCCATCGGCTGGCGCAGCAGCTGGTAGTTGTAGTGCCGCAGGAAGTCACCCGGGTAGTTGCGCGACTCGAACGAAACGCACGACGGGTTCGCCAGGCCGCGGCGCACGATCCAGGACGCGTCGCTCTTGTCCAAAGCGGAGCTGCCCGAGCTCACCACCGACGTGACCGCGTTGTTCTGCTGGTGGCGGATGTACCGCGTGGTGCAGCACGCGGTCGTGGCGCGCAGCGAGATCGTCGAGCCGGCGGTGAGCGTGCCGCCGGCCACCGGGCTGGGGCCGCCGTAGCCGACCGAGACGACGTTGGCCTGCACGGCGTTGTCGGCCGCGTCGGTCGGGAGCCCGCTGGTCATCACGCCTTCGAAGAACGACCCGATCGAGCCGTTGCTGTTGTCGCCGCCGGTGCCGAGGACGATCGACCCCTCCTGCTGCATCGGCGAGTACCCCGGCTGGGTGGGTTCCGGTCCCGAGTAGCGCGTGGCGAGGCCGCCGGACTGGGCGTTGCCGTCCTTGGTGGCGAAGAAGTTCTGCCCGTTGTTCTTCAGCAGCGCGGTCACGAAGGACGCGTTGTTGCCGGTGTAGGCGCTGTTCTTGCTCGGCCCGGCGTCGGACTGGAACAGGCCGTTCTCCAGGTCGGCCTGGACCCACGGGCCCTGGCCGGGGCACGGCGAGAACCAGCACTCGGTGCCGAAGTTGATCGCGTCCATGTGGCCGTTGCCGGTGTCGGCGATCGACACTTCGGCGTTGCCGTAGTCGAAGCAGCACCGGTCGTTGACGTGGGTCCCGGACGTCACCATGTACATGCCTTCGGCCTGCCCGTTGACCGCGACGCCCGCGGCCGAGGTGTGCCGGTAGCCCATGCGGCCGGAGAACGACGCCCCGTACACCGCGTGGCCGCCCGCGGTGACGGGCAGCGCGTCCGCGGGCACCCCGGCGTTCGCGGGCCCCGCCGCACCGGCGGGTTCGATGAAGAGGTCGTTGTGCCGCGGCGACTGGTCGTAGATGACGGTGATGACGCACGTCGTGGCGGAGCAGAAGGAGTCCTGCGTGCCCGCGTTGGCGTACCCGCCCGCGGCCAGCAGCCCGACGGTGGTGACGGCGCCGTCGGAGGCCCGCTTCACCTGGTACAGCGGGCCGTTGTAGGACGCGTACAACGCGCGGGTGGTGCTGTGCGCGGCGACGCACGCCGTCCCCGCGGCGCCGTAGATGTCACACGGCAGCGAGGTGGCCGCCTCGGCGGTTTGACCGGCGTTCAGCAGGGCGGTGGTGAGGACCACCGCGGCGCCGAGAACGAGTGATGCTTTTTTCCGAGCGAACATGAAAAGCTCTCCGTTTCGAGGGAGGAGGCCTTGAAAAGCGCGTGCCGAACCCATTCCAGTGGTGCCGGGCAGGAATTGCCGTGGCGGCTGGAATTCGGGGTAAAGATCACGGGGGGAGCAGACCCGGGCCGGCTCGCTTCGGGCGGCCGGCGGGCGCTTGAACAGGAGTTCAGCGGGTTCTCATGGCGAACCGGCGACGACGGGCATCGTGAAAACCTCCCTGCGGCGCTGCAAGGTGTTAGCGCTAACATTTGTGCTGGAGAGAGCCTAGACGCCGGGTGTGGCATTTGGCAACAACGTCGTCGAATCGATCAATCGCCCGCCGATGACCGCGGCCGGGGATTTTCGGAAATCCACGGGCGAACCGGACAGCGGTGTCCATTGTGGATGCGGACGGGGGCTTGACACCTGCCGGGAGTCATTCATACATTCAGTGTCTCTTTGTATGAATGACGGGAGTTGATCCGCATGCGGCTCGGCAAGACCGCCGTCGTCCTCGGTGGCAGCGCCGCCGGTCTGTGCGCCGCCGGCGCGCTCGCCCCGCACTTCGATCGCGTGCTGGTGCTGGAACGCGACGAGCTGCCCGCCGGGGCCGGGCACCGCCGCGGCGTGCCGCAGAGCAAGCACCCGCACTTCCTGCTGAACTCGGGGCGGCGCGCGATCGGGGCCCTGTTCCCCGGTTTCGAGGACGACCTCATCGCCGCCGGCGGGCTGCTGCTGATGCCGTCCATGGACGCCGCCTACCTCGACGGGCCGGGCTGGTCGGCCCGCAAGCGCAGCGCCATGACGATGGTCTACGGCTCGCGGATCCTCATCGAGCGGGTGCTGCGCGACAAGGTGCGCGAACTGGCCAACGTCGTCGTCCGCGAAGGTGCGGCCGTGCGCGGCCTGACCACCGGGAACGGGGAGATCACCGGAGTCGCCTTCACCGCGTCCGGCGGCGACGAGCACGTCGACGCCGATTTCGTGGTCGACGCGATGGGCCGCGGCTCCCCGGTCGCCGGCTGGCTGGCGGCGGCCGGCTGGCCCGAGCCCGCAGTGCAGACCCTCGACGCCAAGGTCACCTACACCTCCCGCTGGTACGACCTGCCGGCCGAGCGCCCCGCGTCCTGGTGGTGGCGGCACCTGGTGATCATGCCGACGCCCGACAAGGGCGAGCACCCGCCCGAGCACGAGTTCCTGGTCAACTTCTTCCCCGTCGAAGGCAACCGCGTCATCGCCTGCATGGGGTCGTGGGGACTGGACATGCCCAGCACCACCGACGCGTTCGTCGACACGGCGCGCCGGGTGCGGACGCCGTTGTTCGCCGCCGCGATGGATCGGTGCACCCCCGCGTCGCCGGTCCACCTCACCCGGTCGACCGGCAACAAGTGGCGGCGGTACGACCGCCTGCGCACCCCGCCGCGGCGGCTGGCGTTCGTCGGCGACTCGATCTGCGCCTTCAACCCCTTCTACGCCCAGGGCATCAGTTCCGCGTCCGGTTCGGCCCTGCTGCTGCGCGAACACCTGGCCGGCGCCGAGCGGCTCGACGCGGGCTTCTCGGCGCGCTTCCTGGCCGCACAGCGCACCCTCCTGCGGGTGCCCTGGTCCCTGGCGATGGCCAGGGACCAGGGCTACGCCTGCGCGGTGGGCACCGAAAAGCTGCCGGAGTGGCGGCGACGCCTCGTCGCGGCCGTTTCGGCACCGGCGTTCAGCCTCGTCGTCGGCGCCGCCCGGGAGGACGCGGTCGTCGACGAGCACTTCGCCAAGGTGTTCAACCTCGACGAGTCGCTGGGGGAGATGCTGCGCTCCCCGCGGGTGCTCGCGGGACTGGTGCGCTACCGCGTCCGCGCGGCGCTGGGCCGGCACCGGGTGCCCTTCGGGTTCGATCCCCAGGCCGAACCACCGGCCACGGACTACTCGCCGGACGCGGGGGCCACGACGGCGGCGGGCGCCCGGTGAGCGCCGCGTGCGGACCGGAAGCCGAGGCCGTCACCCGCGGCCTCGGCTTCGACTGCCACGACGTCTCGCCGGTGGTTTCGGTCCGCGCCCCCTGGACGACGGCCCACTGGACGATGCCGCTGCTGGAAGTGCTCATCGTCGGCGGTGCGGTGTTCGCTCTGGTGCACGCCCTGCGCCGTCGCCGTGAGGGCGATCCGGTGAACCTGGCGCTGTGGTGCGCCTCGCTGGTCTACCTCTTCGTGACCGAGCCGCCGCTGTACTTCCCGGAGTGGTTCGGCCTCGATCGGCTCTACGGCTTCATCTTCGCCCACAACCAGTTCACGGTGCAGTTCATGGCGGACCGGTTACCGCTCTACATCGTGGCGTTCTACCCGGCGTTCAGCCAGCTCGCCTACGAAGTCGTGCGTTCGCTCGGCCTCTTCCGGCGGGGTGCGCTGACCGGTTCGGTGGCCGTGGCCTTCGTCTGCCAGGTGTTCTACGAAGTCTTCGACCACCTCGGCCCGCAGCTGAAGTGGTGGGCCTGGAACCCGGGCAACACCGTCGTCAACCACCCGGCGCTGGCGTCGGTGCCGCTGAACAGCATGCTGCTGTTCGCTTCCGTCTCGATGGCCGCCATGACCTACCTCGTGGTGCGGTTGACGGGGCGGCCGCCCCGGCGCGGGTGGCCGCCGGCGCTGCGCACCCTGGTGGCCGGCGTGCTCACGCCGCCGACCATGGCGATCGCCGGCATCCCGTCGGGCTTCGCCGGCGACAACACCACCGCGCGGGGCTGGATCCTCGGCGTCGAACTGGCCCTGCTGTGGGTGGCCGGTGCCTGGATCATCGGGTCGCACCTGCGTTCCGGGGAGCCGGGCGAGCCCTTGTCGGCCTTCGCGCGCTACTACCCCGCCGCCTACCTGGCCGGGATGGCCGTGTGCTGGCTCGGAGCCCTCCCGGCCTACCTCGCCGCGGACGACGGCGTCACGACGGACGGCACCCCGATCGGCAGCGGGCCGTACGCGCTCGCCTGCTTCGCCGCCGCCGGTCTGGTGCTGCTCGCGCTGTACCGGAAGGCCCCCGCCCGCCGCGGCGCACCTGTTCCCGGCTGAGCGGTCCCCCTCGGGGAAGATGGTCGGCATGGGGCACCACGGATGGCAGGGCAACCCGCCCGGCACGGAAGACGCGGCACGCCGCCGGATCGTCGAAGCGGCGACGGCGTGCCTCGACCGGGCCGGCCTGGCCAAGACGAGCCTGTCCGACGTCGCCGCCGAGGCGGGCGTCACCCGGCAGACCGTCTACCGCTACTTCCCGGGCCTGAAGGACATCCTGCGCGCCGTCGCGCTGGCCGGTGTCGAAGAGTTCGCCGGGCGGATGGAACGGCACCTGGCCTCGTTCGGCACCGCCGCCGAGGCGGCCGTGGAATCCGTGGTGTTCGCCGTCCGGACGGTTCCCGGCGAGCCCCACATGGGCCTGCTCCTGCAGGCGGGCGAAGCCGAGTTCTTCACCGTCGGCGTCGTTTCGCCGCTGGCGTTTTCGTTCGGCGCGCGGATCCTCCGCAACGTGCCGGTCGACTGGGCGGCCGCCGGCGTCACCACCGAGGAGGACCTCCAGGGCCTCGCCGAGATCCTGATGCGGCTGTTCCTGTCGTTCCTGCAGTACCCCTCGACGCCGTCGCTCACCGACGAAGAGCTGCGCGCCCTCGTCCGCCGCTGGATCGGACCGGCGCTGCAAAACCCGGGCTCCGCGGAATTGCGCTGACAATTCAGGACAGTGCGGAGCGTGTGATTCCGGACACGCCGAGTTCGCAATGTCCGGGGCCGGCTTCGGCGGCGAGGGTTCAGCCCTCGCCGCCGACGGGCCGGCTGCCGTGATCTTTCCCCAGTGATCTCCCGGCCACCGCGTTACTTCTTGGCGGCGGCGACCTTCTTGCGCGGGGCCCGCTTGCGCGGCGCGGCCACGGGCGCCTCCACCTCTTCGACCTGGGCCTGCTCGTAGGCGGCGATCACCTCGGAGGACAGGCGTCCCCGCTCGGAGACCTCGTAGCCGTTCGAGTTGGCCCACGCGCGGATCTGCTGGTTGCGCTCGCGGTCGGTCGTGCTGGTCGTCGTCGACTGCCCGGTGGCGACGCGGACCTTGCGGCCGCCGATGCGCCGGCCGGCCCCGATGTAGCGGGCCAGTTCGTCGCGCAGGGCGGCGGCGTTCTCGTCCGAAAGGTCGATCTCGTAGGTGACGCCGTCGAGACCGAACTGAACGGTCTGGGCGGCGGTGGTGCCGTCGATGTCGTCCAGGATCTCGACGAGGACTTTCTGGGCCACGGGAATGCTCCTCAGCTGGATGTGCGTCCGGGGGAACGCGACGTGTGACAAGTTGCACAATGGTCGGCGTTCTTCGGTGGAGTGTATCCACCCGAGGAGAGGTACGGCAATTTCCTCCCGCTTACCCGGAACGGCGGCGGCCCGGGTGGTCCTGATAGGACTGGCCGCCGCCGGAGTTCCGGGTGAAAGGCCGCGGCCCGGCCGGACCCCGGCGAACCGGCAATACCGGCGAAAATTCCCGGCGGGAACGACCCGGAATCTAGGTTCCCGACGGCGTGGAGCCCTGCTCGCCGTGGTGGTAGGGCGGATCCGTGGCCAGTGCCTCGTCCGCGGCGCCCTCGGCGGGATCGGCCAGGTCGGCCTTCTCGGCCGCTTCTTTGGCCTCTTTGATGAGCTGCCTGCTGTGGGCGAGGTCCGCTTCGGGATCGCCGGGCCGGTTTTCGTTCCCCGTCATCGCCACTCCTTGCCGAGGGTCGTCGGACTGCTTTCCGTCTTCGACGGCTACCCGCGAAGACGGGAACGCAACCGTCCGTGGCCGCCGATCCCGGCCACACCGGAAACCGCGTTCACCCCGACGAGTGGCGGTCAGGCATTCTTCCGCGGCTCACCCGCGGGATCGGGTGACCCGGCCGGGACCGGTTCCGAAGTGCGTGGCGGGCCGGGAAACGGGGGTGGGGTCACGGCGCCGGCCGGGCGGGTTTCGCGAAGCCTCGGCACCGGCCGGTGAGGAATGGTGGGTGTGGCGGCGGCGCCGGTCGGGCAGGTTTTGCGAGGCGATCTCGGCGCTCGCCGACGGGAATGGCGGGTGTGTTTGTGTGCGGCCGGGCTGGGATTCGCGTGGGGCCTCGGTGCTTGTCGGCGGGGAATGGTGGTTGGGGCGCCGGTCGGGCGGCTCGCGTGGCGGTCTCGGTGCTTGCTTGCGGGGAACGCCGGGTGTGGTGGCGCTGTTCGGGCGGGAGTTTGTGCGGGGCGTCGGTGCTTGTCGGTGGGGACGCCAGGCGTGGATGTGGCGCCGGTCGGGCCGGATTCGTCGGGCGATCTCGGTGCTCGCGGCGGAGAAACGGCGGGCGTGGTCGCGGCGCCGGCTGGGGGATGCGCGTCGGGCTTCGGCGCTCGGCGGCGGGGACTGGCTGCGGAACAGCGTTCAACCGGCCGGAGAGTGGCCCGCGGCGATCGGCCGTCCGTCCAGGCGATCTTCGCGCCGCAAGCCGTGAGCGGCGACGTCAGCCCGTGCTACGCGCCCGGGTTCGCCGAACCGAGCGGGGGCCGAAACGCCCCGGAACGCCGGAAGGGCCCCGCACCTGGTCGGTGCGGGGCCCTTCCGATCGTCGCCTGGGGTGTTACTTCTTCTTGGCGGCGGAGGTGCGCTTGGCCGGGGCCTTGGCGGCGGCGGCCGGCTTCTTCGCCGCGGCGGTCTTGGTCGCGGCAGCCGGCTTGGCGGCGGCGGTCTTGGCCCGCGTGGTGGTCGCCTTCGCCGTGGTGGCCTTGGCCGCGGTGGTCTTCGCCGCCGCGGGCTTCGGGGCCGCCTTGGTGGCGGTGGTGGCCTTGGCGGCCGGCTTGGCCGCGGTGGCGCGGGTCCGCGTGGTCGTCGGGCGCGTGGTGGCCGGCTTGGCCGCCGCCGCGCGGGTGGTGCGGGTCGTCGTCGCCTTGGCCGGCGCAGCGGTGGCGGCGGTCTTGGTGGCGGTCGCCCGCGTGCTGGTGGTGGCCGCGCTCGCGCGCTTGACCGGGGTCGCCTTGGGCAGCTTCTTGGTGCCGGAGATGACGTCCTTGAAGGTGGTGCCGGCGCGGAAGGCGGGCACGTTGGTCTTCTTGACCTTCACGGCCTCACCGGTGCGCGGGTTGCGGGCGGTGCGAGCGGCGCGAGCGCGCTTCTCGAACACCCCGAAGCCGGTGATGTTGACCTTTTCGCCCTTGTTGACCGTCCGGATGATGATGTCCACCAGACCGTCAACGGCCTGCGAAGCCACCTTCTTGTCGCCCAGACGCTCCGACAGCGCCTCGATCAGCTGGGCCTTGTTCGTCATTCCAGTCCTCCATAGTGGAACTACTAGTACACGGCCCATCTCGGCCGACACTGCACACGGTATTACCAATACCGCACAAAATCCAACCGGGGGTCGAAATATTTCCTTGTACGGGGGCAGGTTCCGCCCCTCGAAGGCCCTCCGCCGGACGCCGCCCGGAACGCGGCCCGGACCCCCGGCACGCCTCTGAACAGGCAAAACCCCCTACCGGTGCCGTCCACAGTGGTCGTCCATATAGGACCAGAGGCCCTTCCGGAGAACTTTTTGCGCGACACGCCGAAGCGGGCGTGGCGGCGTGTGGCTGAGGCCACCCCGGGCCCGATCCCGCGCAGCGATCGGGGATCGCGGGCCGCCCGGAGGCGCCCCGGGGGCCCTCCCGGCACCGCTTCACGGCGAAGCCAGGCGCCGCTTCGCCGTGAAGCCAGGCAGAAGCGGCGCCCGTAACGCCGCGCCCGCCCGGCGCGACCTCCGGGACACGGCGTTGCGGCGCAACCGGTACGCCCCCGCGGGTGTCGCCGGAATGCCTTTGGCAGGGACGAAAGATCCTCCCGGAGGGTGACCTCACTCGTTCGGCGCAGTCTTGGCCTGCGACGACGTACTCCCGCACCCGGCGGCGGCAACGCCGTGTTGGGCGCGGGCCGGGCGGCCGGGCGGGCTAGTCTGCCGCGGGAGGAAGCCCCGGGCGGACAGGGAGAACCGTGGACCAGGAGACGCTCACCACCGTGGTCGGACGGGTGGCAGGCACCGAGGACTCGACGCCGCTGCAGTTCCACGTGGCCATCGATCAGGAAGCCTATCTGCAGCTCGACGACGTCGTCGTGACCCGGCGGCAACTCCCCGGTCTCGGCGAAGTCACCTCCTACGGCGTCGTGACGCAGGTGAGCGCGCGGCACGAGGGCGCCAGCTTCGGCAGCGACGTCTTCCTGATCTCCGACGGCGTCCTGCCCGCCCAGGTGCAGGAGATCGCCGAGATCGCCACCACCCGCGTCGAGCCCGAGTGCTACGTGCCGCCGCGGCCGGGGGCGGTCGTCCAGCGCGCCGTGGGAGAGGATCGCGCCCAGGCGCTGTACTTCGACAACATGACCCGCCAGGTGGCGGTCGGCCTCGGCCGGGACGGCGAACCCGTCTACCTCAACATGGACTTCCTCGACGGCACCCGCGGCGCGCACGTCAGCATCAGCGGGGTCTCCGGCGTCGCCACCAAGACGTCGTTCGCGTTGTTCCTGCTGCACTCGGTCTTCCGCGGCGGTGCCCTGCCCAACGCCCACAACGCCAAGGCCCTCGTCTTCTCGGTCAAGGGCGAGGACCTGCTGTTCCTCGACACCCCGAACGTCCACCTCGACGAAAAGCTCAAGGCCGAGTACGCCAAGCTCGGCCTGCCCGCCGAGCCCTTCGCGTCCGTCGGGTTCTACGCGCCGCCGACGCCGTCGGACACCACGGGGAAGCCTTACGTGACCGGGCGGACCACGGGCGTCGGCGCGTTCTGGTGGACCATCGCGGAGTTCTGCGCCAAGGACCTGCTGCCCTACGTCTTCGCCGACGCCGAGGACGAGCGCAACCAGTACACGATGGTCATCCACCAGGTCGCGAACCGCCTGCGCCTGGACAGCACCCCGGCGGGCAAGGACGGCGCGGCCGACATCGACGGCGTCCTGTGCCGCACCTACGCCGAACTCGTCGACGTCATCTGCGAGCGCGTCACCGACGAGGAAACCCGGGCGAGCTGGGCGGGCGCGGTCACCGGCGCGGGCACGGTCAACGCCTTCATCCGCCGCCTGCGTTCCAGCCAGCGCGCCCTGTCCGGCCTCATCCGCGGCGATCTGGCCGATCACCCCGCGCGCCAGTTGTCCACGGAGAACCAGCAGGTGACCGTCGTGGACATCCACAACCTCGTCGAGCGCGCGCAGCGGTTCGTCGTCGGCGTGACGCTCGCCGCGGAGACCGCGCGCAAGGAGGCGGCCGGCCCCGGCGGGCTGCTGTTCACCATGCTGGACGAGCTCAACAAGTACGCGCCGCGGGAAGGCAGCAGCCCGATCAAGGAGGTGCTGCTGGACATCGCCGAACGCGGTCGCTCCCTCGGCGTCATCCTCATCGGCGCGCAGCAGACGGCCAGCGAGGTCGAGCGCCGTATCGTCAGCAACAGCTCGATCCGCATCGTCGGACGGCTCGACGCCGCGGAAGCTTCGCGCCCCGAGTACGGCTTCCTCCCGGCCAGCCAGCGGGTCCGCGCGACGCTCGCCACGCCGGGCACGATGTTCGTGAGCCAGCCGGAGATCCCGGTGCCGATCGCCGTCGGCTTCCCCTTCCCGGCCTGGGCCACGCGGCTTTCCGAGGCCGGGCAGGTGCCGACCAGGACGGCGACGCCGAGGTCCGATCCCTTCGCCGGCCTGCCGTCGCGCGGCAGCGACCCGTTCGGCGACGACCCGCCGCCGTTCTGAGCCTGCCGCCCGCTAACCGAACGGAAGGACGAAGTGTGAAGTTCCTGCACACCTCCGACTGGCACATCGGCAAGACGCTCAAGGGCCGCAACCGCCTCGACGAGCAGCAGGCCGTGCTCGGCGAGATCGTCCGGATCGCGCGGGACGAGGCCTTCGACGCGATCCTCGTCGCGGGTGACCTCTACGAGACGTCGGCGCCGTCGGCGGCGGCCCAGGAACTCGTGGTCCGGGCGCTGATGGCGCTGCGCGAAACCGGTGCCGAGGTCCTCGCCATCGCCGGGAACCACGACCACGCCGCGACGTTCGAGGCGTACCGGCCGCTGCTCAAGGCGGCGGGCATCCAGCTCACCGGCGACCCGCGCCCGGTGCACGACGGCGGCGTCTTCTCGTTCGACGCCCGTTCGACGGGCGAGCGCGTCAACGTCGCGGTGCTGCCGTTCCTTTCGCAGCGTTACGCGGTGCGTGCCGCGGAGCTGCTTGCCGGCATCCCGGCGGACAACGCCGGACAGTACGACCAGCGCGTGCGCGACATCCTGGACCACCTCAAGTCCGGGTTCACCGCCGGCGCGGTGAACCTCGTCATGGCGCACTTGACGGTGACCGGCGGGACGATGGGCGGCGGGGAGCGCGCGGCGCAGTCCATCTTCGAGTACCACGTGCCGGCGACGGCGTTCGGTGCCGATCCGCACTACGTCGCCCTCGGCCACCTGCACCGGCGCCAGTCGCTGCCCGCCCCGTGCCCGGTGCACTACAGCGGTTCGCCGTTCGCCGTCGACTTCGGCGAGCAGGACAACACCAGCGTCGTGCTGTCGGTGGAGGTGAGTCCCACCACGCCGGCGAAGATCACCGACATCCCGCTGACCGCGGGGCGGAAGCTGCGGACGGTCCACGGCACGGTGGCGGAACTCACCGGCCGCGCCGGGGAGTTCGGCGACGACTACCTCCGCGTCTACGTCCGCGAAGCGACCAGGGCCGGGCTGCGCGAAGAGATCCAGACGGCCCTGCCGAACGCCCTGGAAATCCGCATCGACCCGGAGTTCGCTGCGCCGGTGACGACGTCGGGCGGCGACCGCGCGGTCGCGGACCGTTCGCCGGGGGAGCTGTTCGGGGCCTATTGCGCGGAACGGACGGTCGAGGACAAGCGCGTGCAGGCGCTCTTCGCGCGGCTGCACGACGAAGAGACGAGCGGGGTGTGACATGCGGCCAGTGCTGCTGGAGATGACCGGCTTCGCGTCCTTCCGCGAGAAGACCGAAGTCAGCTTCGACGACACGGACTACTTCGCGCTCGTCGGGCCGACGGGCGCGGGCAAGAGCACGGTGATCGACGCGCTCACCTTCGCGCTGTACGGGTCTGTCGCGCGGTGGGACCACGAAGGCCTCGTCGCGCCGGCGCTCGCCCCGACGGCGAACCGCGCCACCGTGCGGCTGGTCTTCGACGCCGGCGGCGCGCGCTACCACGTCGTGCGGGAAGTCCGCCGCAGCGGCGGGAAGAAACCCACGGTCAGCGTCAAGAACGTCCGCCTGGAACGGCTCGCCGACCCGACCGCGCTCGGCGGTCCGGAGGACGACGCCGACGCCGTCGCGGCGGACTCCGAGGTCACCCCGGCGGTCGAACGCCTGCTCGGGTTGACCTTCAAGCACTTCTGCACCTGCGTGGCGCTTCCCCAGGGCGACTTCGCGGAGTTCCTGCACGCCAAGGCGGCCGACCGGCAGAAGATCCTGATCAAGCTGCTGGGCCTGGAGGTCTACGAGCGGATCGGCCGCCGGGCCGGCGTGACGGCGGAGCAGCAGAAGCAACGCGCTGCCGTCCTCACCGAACAGCTCGGCAGCTACGCCGACGCCACCCCGGAAGCCGTCGACGAGCTCGCTGCCCGGATGACGGCGCTCGCGGAGCTGGACGCGCGGGTGAACGCGGCCCTGCCGGCGTTGAACGACGCCACCCGCGCGCACGACGAAGCCCGGCAACGCGTCGCCACGCTGACTGAGGAACTGAGCGTCCTCGACGCCGTGGAACGCCCGGACGGCGTCGAAGACCTCGAAACCCGCCGCCGCGCGGCGGCGGACGCGGCCACGGCCGCCCGGGCCGGACTGGAGACGGCGGAAACGGCGGACGAAGCCGCCCGGGCCGCGCTCGCCGCGGCCCCCGGCCGGAGTGAGCTGGAACGGATCCGCGCCGACCGCACCGAGCTGGCGGAGACCGAGAAGGCGCTCCCACGGCTCGAAGGAGCGGCGAAGACGGCGGCGCAGGCGAAAGACGCTGCCGCCGTCGCGGTCACCGAAGCGGTGGCCGTCGTCGAGGCGGCCCGGCAGAACCGGGACTCGACGGCCCGCGCCGCGGAGGACGCCGCCGCCGAGGCCGGGCGGGTGCGCCAGGACCGCGACCGGCTGGCCGGGCTGCGGCCGCCGGCGGACCTCGGGGACCTGTCGGCGGATTCGGCGCGCGTGGCGAAGCGCACGGCGACCGCGACCGCCCGTCTGAGCGCGGCCGAGGCCGCCGACGCCGAAGCGCGGGTCGCACTGGCCGCGCAGCCGGACGTCGCGCCGCTCGCCGCGGCCCGCTCCGACGCCCGCACGCTCTACGCGGTGGCCGAAGCGCAACGGAAGGCCGCGCCCGAGCAGGCCGCGCGCCGGACCGAACTCGAAGCGGCGCGAAGCACCTTCGCCCGCGCTGACGGCGAAGTGACCGCGGCGAAGACCGCGGTGGCCGAAGCCGAACGGGCCGGGCAGGCACTGAGCCTGCGGGCCGGCCTCGCCGTCGGGCACCCGTGCCCGGTCTGCGAGCAGGAAGTCACGGCGCTGCCCGACTCCGGCGGCCACGCCCACCTGGCCGAGGCCCGCGAACGCCTCGACCGCGCCGAACGGGATCGCGCCACGGCCGAAGCCGCCGTGCGCAAGCTGGAACGGGCCGTGGACCGCGACGCCGACGCGAGCGCCTCGGCGGCCGCCCAGGCGGAGGAACTACGCGCGGCGCTGGCCGGCGGCGACCTCCGGGACTTCGCCGCGGGCGGCGGGCTCGGCGACCCGGACTCCTGGAAGGCCGAGGGTGACAACGGGGACTTCGCCGCGGGCGGCGGGCTCGGCGACCCGGACTCCCGAAAAGCCGAGGGTGACAACGGGGACTCCGCCCCCGGCCGGGGGCTCCGCCACTCGGACCCCCGAAAAGCCGGTGCGGCCGGCCCGCCGGAGTCGGCGGCGCTGCGGCGCCCGGTCGAGGCGTCCTTCGCCGAGCAGGACTTCGCGGACCTCGTCGCCGCCGTGCGGGAGCTGGGCGAGTGGCTGTCCGCGACGATCGACGGCCGCACCCGCGTCGCCGAAGCCGCGCGCGCCGCGGACGCGGAACTCGCCGCGGCGCGCGCCGAACGCGCGGCGGCGCAGCACGAAGCCGACGCCGTCGAGAAGTCCTTCGCGGCGGCCAGGGAAGCACTGCGGGCGGCGCGCGACCCCCTGGTGGAGCTGGGTGCGCCGGCGATCGACGCCGACGACGTCCCGGCGGGCTGGCAGCGGCTCACCGCTTGGGCCGCGTCCGCGCTCGAGGAACGGCGGACCGCGCTGGCCGCACGCGAAGCGGCCGCCGAAGCCGTGGGCAAGGAAGCCGTCGTCGCGGCGGACGATCTCGCCGCCGCCGAGCGGAACGCCGAGGAGCTGCGGAAGCGGGCAGTCAACGCCGGCCTGGCCGAGCAGGCGGCGGGCGCCGAACTCGCCACCGCCCGGCGCCGGCACGGCGAACTCGTCGCGACGCTGGCCGAAGCGCCGTCCGCCGCCGTCGTGGCCGAGCAGCTCGCGAAGGTCGCTTCTCTCGAAGAAGCCGCGAAGAAAGCGGACGCGGCCCTGCGGACCGCGCGGGCGGACGGGAAACGCGCCACCGAAGCCCAGGCGGGCATCGGCGCCCAGGTCGACGCGGAACGGCAGCGGCTGTCCCGCGCGCGCGACCCGCTGGTCGGCCTCGGCGCCCCGCCGATCGGCGGCGAGAGCCTCCTCGAGGCCTGGACCGCGCTCACGGATTGGGCGGCGGGGCAGGCGAAGTCCCACCGCGACCGCCTGGCCGTCGAGCAGACCGCCGAAGGAGAAGCCGCCGAAGCGTTGCGGGCCGCCGAACGCGCCGTCGCCGACGACGTCACCGCCTTCGGGATCGCCCTGCCGGAGGGGCCGGTGCGTGACCGCGTGCCGGTCGCGCTGGCCACCGCGCGGGCCCGCGCGGAGGCCGACCACGCCGAGCTGAAGCGGCGCGTGGCCCGGGTGGCGGGGCTGCACGAAGACATCGCGGCCGCGGAGTCCGAAGCCCAGGTCGCGCGGCTCCTCGCGGACTTGCTGCGCTCCGACAAGTTCCCGCGCTGGCTGATCGCCGGCGCGCTCGACACGCTGGTCGCCGAGGCCTCGGCGTCGCTGCTCGAACTGTCCGGCGGCCAGTTCGAGCTGACCCACGACAAGGGCGACTTCCTGGTGGTGGACCACAACGAGGCCGACGCCCGGCGCCCGGTGAAGACGCTGTCCGGCGGCGAGACGTTCCAGGCGTCGCTCGCGCTGGCCCTCGCGCTGTCGTCGCAGCTGGGCGCGATGGCCGCCGAGGGCGCGACCCGGCTGGAATCGATCTTCCTCGACGAAGGCTTCGGGACACTGGACGAAGCCACCCTGGACGTCGTGGCGTCCACTTTGGAGAACCTCGCCGCGTCCGGTTCCCGGATGGTCGGGGTGATCACCCACGTGCCGGCGCTCGCCGAGCGCGTCCCGGTGCGGTTCCTGGTCACCCGGGACGGCACCGGCTCGCACATCGCCAGGGAGGGCGCATGACCGCGGTGGCCGGGATGACCTTCAACATCGACGCGTGGGACCCGGGCTACGGCAGCTCGATGGAGGCCGAGGAACTCGCCAAGTCGCAGGCCGAGGTCGAGCTCGACGTCGAGGTCCCGGCGACCGAATGGGCGCCGATCGACCCGTCACCGGTGCCGTCGCCGCCGGACGCGGTGCTGTTCGTCGACGGCGTCCGGCGCATCGACGCGCGCGTCTGGATCGACGACCCGGCCGGCGCGAACTCCGCGTCCATCGGGATTTGCGCGTCCTACGCGGCCGGGGTGGTGTGCTGCTGCGAAGGCCGGGCGCACGTGATCGGCACCGACGTCCGGCGCGGGCTGTTCACCGTCGCCGCCGAAGCCTCCGGGATCGCCACCTCGGCGGGGCGGTACGAGGCGTTCCACGCAACCGCCAAGGACGACAAGCCGCTGGCGGTGGTGCTGTCGTCGGCGCTGCAGGAGCAGCTGGCCGAAACCGAGCTGGACACGGCCACGGCGGCCCGCCGGGCGATCGACGGCCACGTCGGCCACGACCTGCTCGTGGTCGACGGTCCGCTCAGCGGCCGCACGCACCTGCCCCGGGCCGTCGGGTTCATCAAGAGCCACCAGACGACGTACCTGCCCGGCGACCTCAACGCGATGGTCGGCCGCCTCGGCCCGCACCAGCGCACACCGGTGTTCCTGATGGGCACGACGTGGGTCCGGCACTCGTGGTACCTGCGCCTGCCGTCCGCGGGCGGCCCGCCGTGGTCGGGAGTGGTGCGGGTCGAGGCGGCGCCGCACCTCGCGCGCGAAGAGGTGACGGACCTGGCGAACGTCACGCAGTCGGTGCTGGGCCGCTTCGCGTCGGTGCCGTACAAGGACTCGCGGGCCCCGCAGAACCTGTACCCGATCGCGGGGCTCGAACGCGACCTGCGCCACCGGCTCGGCGACCAGCAGTTCGTCTACCGGGCGCTGCGCCTGGCCGCGGCCCGCTGACCCCGCGCGCCGGCGCGTTCCGCTGACCGGCGCAGGACCGGTCCGCTGACCCGGCCCGGCAGCTGGGCCCCGGGGCGGCGGCCTGGGGAACCACCGCCCCGGGGTGTCCTTTGTGGAGGATCAGCTCAGCGAGCCGTCCCCGGTCTGCGGCGCTCCCGCCGGTTTGACCCCGACCTGCGGTTTTCCGGGCTTCGGTGCCTTCGGCGACGTCGTCGGCTTCGGCTGGGGCTTCGACGTCGTGGGCGGCTTGGGCTTGGTGGTCGGCGTGGTCGGCGTGGTCGGCGTGGTCGGCGGCGGGGTGCCCGTGATCGTGAACGCGGCGGTCGCCTTCCGGCCGTCCGAGCAGGGGAACGACGCGGTGTACTTGCCGGGCCGCTTGATCGCCGTCGTGTGGCCGCGGTACTTGCCGAAATTGCCGCCTTCGGTCCAGGCCAGCGGTGCGGCGAAGCCCGCGGAGGTGACCGGGCCTTCGGGCGAGCACCCGTTGCCCACCCCGGAGAGCACTTCCGCGTCGATCCGGCCGCCCGGGTCGACCTGCTCGGTCAGCGACCACCAGACTTCGCCTGCCGCGCCGGCCGGGACCGGCAGCGCGAGCGTCATCGCGCTCGCGGCCGTTAGGCCGATCAGGGTTTTCTTGAACATTGTTCGTCCCCTCCCGTTGGTGGTCCCTCCACGTCTGAGCCGGGGAAATGGTTGAGTCCCTTCTTCATTCAAGTACATGAACACAAGTCGCATCTATGATTCGCTGTCACGTATGGGTTAGCTTGTCGGCCGTTGGACCCGTCCGGTGGCGAGGAGAGTCGATGCGCAAGAGCCCGCTCGTTTTCGTCGTGGTCGTGGGGTTGTCGTTGGCGACACCCGCGGCCGCGGAAGCCCAACCCTGGCGCAACGCCCGCCAGTCACCCGATCGCCGAGCCGCGGAACTCATCGCCGCGATGACCCTCGACGAGAAGATCTCCCAGCTGCACCTGCAGCCCGACGCCGAGCACCAGCGGTTCGTGCCGCCCATCCCGCGGCTGGGCGTGCCGGGGTTCCGCATCGCCAACGGCCCGGCGGGCATGGGCCCGGCCGACGACAAACCGCAGAAGCCGGCGACGGCGCTGCCGGCGACCATGGCGCTGGCGTCGACCTTCGACACCGACGCCGCCCGCCGGTACGGCAGGCTCATCGGCAGTGAAACCCGCGCGCTCGCGCACAACGTGTCCGAGGCGCCCGACATCAACATGGCCCGCGTCCCGCGCAACGGCCGGACGTTCGAGGGCATGGGGGAGGACCCGGTGCTCGCCGGGGCACTGGCCGCCGCCGACATCCGCGGCATCCAGGAGAACGGCACCATCGCCGAGGTCAAGCACTACGCGGCGAACAACCAGGAGACCCAGCGGCACAACATCGACGAGCACATCGACGAGCGGACGCTCAACGAGATCTACCTGCCGCACTTCGAGCAGTCGGTGACCGAAGGCCACGCCGGTTCGGTGATGTGCGCCTACCCGAAGATCAACGGCGTGTTCACGTGCGAGAACCCCGCGCTGCTGCAGGACAAGCTGCGCGACGACTGGGGGTTCAAGGGGTTCGTCCAGTCGGACTGGGGTGCCGCGCACAGCACCGTCGGGTCGGCGAACGCGGGCATGAACCTCGAAATGATCGACGGCACCTGGTACGGCGACAAGATGAAGGAGGCCGTGCTCGCCGGGGAGGTGACCGAGCAGCGCGTCGACGAGCTGCTGCTGCCGCGGTTCCGCACGATGTTCGCCTTCGGGCAGTTCGACCACCCGCCGGTGCTCACCCCGCTGCCGACCGCCCGGCACGACGCCGCCGCGAAGGAGTTCGCCGAACGCGGCATGGTGCTGCTGCGCAACGAGCGCGCCCAGCTCCCGCTCGACCCTTCCGTGAAGTCGATCGCCCTCATCGGGCCGTTCGCCACCAAGGCCAAGACCGGCGGCGGGGGCAGCTCCGCCGTCATTCCGACGTCCACAGTGGACCCACTGCCGGGCCTGCAGCAGCGCGTCCCGGGCGCCGTGGTGACCCTGGACGACGGCAGTGACCCGGCGCGGGCGGCCGCGCTGGCGCGCACCGCCGAGGTCAGCGTCGTGATGGTCGGTGACAACGAGGTCGAGGGCAAGGACCGGCCCAGCCTGGCACTGGACGGCAACCAGGACGCGCTGGTGACGGCCGTCGCCGCGGCCAACCCGCACACCGTCGTCGTGGTCAAGAGCGGCGGCCCGGTGCTCATGCCGTGGGCGTCGAGCGTGCCGGCGATCCTCCAGGCGTGGTACCCGGGCCAGCAGGACGGTGCGGCGGTGGCGGGCGTGCTCTTCGGCGACGCCAACCCGTCGGCGAAGCTGCCGATCACGTTCCCGGCGGCGGAGACGGACACCCCGGCCAACACCCCGGCGCAGTACCCCGGCGTCGGCGGCGTCGCCACGTACTCGGAGGGCCTGCAGATCGGCTACCGGTGGTTCGACGCGCAGGGGCGCACGCCGTTGTTCCCGTTCGGCTACGGCCTGTCGTACACGACGTTCGCCTTCTCGGGCCTGTCGGTGAAGAACACCGGCGACGGCGCCACGGCGACGTTCACGGTGCGGAACACCGGCCACCGGGCGGGGGCCGAGGTCGCCCAGCTCTACCTGAGCTTCCCGGCGGCCGCGGGCGAGCCGCCGCGCCAGCTCAAGGGGTTCGAGCGGGTGGAGCTGGCGCCCGGCCAGGCCCGGCGGGTGACGATCCGGCTGGACGCGCGCGACTTCTCCGTCTGGGACACGGCGAGCCACGCGTGGCAGCCGGCGCGGGGCGCGTTCACCGTGTCCGTCGGCGACTCGTCGCGCTCCCTGCCGCTGCAGGCACCGCTCGTGCGGCGGTGACGGCTCAGGCCTTGCAGCCGGGCGCGTTCGCGGCGGCGAGCATCAGCTCCGGGGACGCCGAAACGGCGCCGACCGGGTCGTAGGTGCCGTCGAGGCCCTGCTGCGCGTCGTCCAGGGCCCGGACCGCCGGGCGCTGGGAGGCCTCGTCGCCCGGTTTCGCCCGGTCGAGCGCGGTCTTCGCCTCCGCCGCGCGGTCACGCGCCTTGGTGTACTTCGTGACGAACGCCTTGCGCGCGGTCTCGGCGAGCGGCACCGGCGCGGCCGGCAGCGCGGTCAGCTTGTCGACGGCTTCGCCGGTGCGGGCCGCGATCCCGCCCAGCGCGGCGCTGAGGTCCCTCTGGGCCTCGGCGACCGTGCTGGGCGTCGGGCTGGTGGGATCGGCCTCCCGGTTGGTGCGCTCCCGGTAGCCGTGGACGGCGGCGCAGAAGCCGTCCATCCAGCTCACCGCCGCCGGATCGGCGGTGGGCGAGCGCGGGATGCTCTCGGCCGGGCTCGGCCGGCCCGACGGCGGGGCCCCGGCCGTCGTGCCCGAGCACGCGGTCAGCAGCAGGCAGGCGCCGAGCAGTGCCGGAACGATCTTCATGGGTTCCCCCTCGCGGTGTTTCCCCCGCCTACACGCGCGAGGGGCCCGGAAGGTTGCGTCAGGCCGCGGCGAGGGTACCGCCGAGCGCCCGCTGCCCGTCGGCGGTGAGTTCCGCCCGCGCCCACTGCCCGACGGCCACGACCCGTGCCGGCCGGATCAAGCCGGCCCGCGCCAGCTGGTGCGCGGTGGACTGGTCGCAGCAGGGCAGGCCGTCGACCCGCAGGTCCGGTTCACAGCTGCAGGTGAGCTCGGCGCGCCCGGCGCCGACGGCCCGCAACATCGCCATCGCCCGGCGGTTCAGTTCGGTGATCATGTCTCCCCCTCAAGTCGTTCCGACTATGAAGAGACGTGACCGCCGTCACCGATACGCGACTTCGGACCCGGTCACCCGAAAGGTCTATGCGCGGCGCCGGCCGCGGAGCGTTCGAAGCGGCGCGTGGGGGAAAGCGCAGCCGGGCCTCAGAGCCGTTCCTGCAGCGCATCCGCCGCCGCGAGGAGGTCCGCCGCCCACCGGGCTCCCGGTTTGCGGCCGATCCGCTCGATGGGGCCCGACACCGAAACCGCGGCCACGACCGTGCCTGCCGAGTCCCGCACCGGCGCCGAAATGCTCGCCACCCCCGGCTCGCGCTCCGCCACGCTCTGCGCCCAGCCTCGTCGCCGGACCTCCAGGAGCGTCCGCTCGCCGAAGACCGCGTCCGCCAGGATCGTGCGCTGCGTGTGCGGATCCGCCCAGGCCGCGAGCACCTTCGCGCCCGAACCGGCCGTCATCGGCAGCCGCGAACCGATCGGGACCGTGTCGCGCAGCCCGCTGGGCGGCTCGGCCGTCGAGACGCACACGCGCTGGACGCCGTCGCGCCGGTACAGCTGGACGCTTTCGCCCGTGACGTCCCGCAGTTTCGGCAGCACGACGCCCGCCGCGTCGAGCAGCGGGTCCGTCGAACCGCCCGCCAGCTCGGCCAGGGCCGTACCGGGGCGCCAGCGGCCGTCCGGGCCGCGGCGCAGCAGCCGGTGCACTTCCAGGCCGACCGCGAGCCGGTGCGCGGTGGCCCGGGGCAGGCCGGTCCGCGTGCACAGTTCCGCGAGGCCGCAGGGGTCGTCCGCGACCGCCTGCAGGACGGCCACTGCTTTGTCCAGTACTCCGATACCGCTATGCTGTCCCACGACCCGATACTAGCGTCCCGCACTTTGGGAAGTCCAGCATCTGGGAAAACCCTGAACTCGAGCTGCGCCCTCCTTCGCGGCTCGCACCCCGGTTCCGCAGGTGCGCGCCCGAGTTCGACGACGAACCGTGGAAGGAGCCGGAGATGACCAGCCCGACCGGCAAGGCCCGCACGCTGGCGGAGAAGGTGTGGGAAAGCCACCTCGTGCGCCGAGGCGAAGGCGCCGAACCGGACCTGCTCTACATCGACCTCCACCTGCTGCACGAAGTGACCAGCCCCCAGGCCTTCGACGGCCTCCGCCTGGCCGGGCGGCCGCTCCGCCGCCCCGATCTGACCATCGCGACCGAGGACCACAACGTCCCGACCGTCGACATCGAGCTCCCCATCGCCGATCCGGTCTCGCGCACCCAGGTCGACACCCTTCGCCGCAACTGCAAGGAGTTCGGTGTCCGGCTGCACCCGATGGGTGACGCCGAGCAGGGCATCGTGCACGTCATCGGCCCCCAGCTCGGCCTGACCCAGCCCGGCATGACCGTGGTCTGCGGCGACAGCCACACCTCGACGCACGGCGCGTTCGGCGCCATCGCCTTCGGCATCGGCACGTCCGAAGTCGAGCACGTCATGGCCACCCAGACGCTGCCGCTTCGTCCCTTCAAGACGATGGCGATCACGGTCGACGGCGAGCTGCGCCCCGGCGTCACGGCGAAGGACGTCATCCTCGCCGTGATCGCCAAGATCGGCACCGGCGGCGGCCAGGGTTACATCCTGGAGTACCGCGGCAAGGCCATCGAGGCCCTCTCGATGGAGGCCCGGATGACCGTCTGCAACATGTCGATCGAGGCCGGCGCCCGAGCCGGGATGATCGGCCCGGACGAGACGACGTTCGAGTACCTGAAGGGACGGCCGCACGCCCCGCAGGGCGCCGACTGGGACGCGGCGGTCGAGAACTGGCGGCAGCTGCGCACCGACGACGGCGCCGAGTTCGACGCCGAGGTGCACCTGGACGCGAGCGAGCTGACGCCGTTCGTCACCTGGGGCACCAACCCCGGCCAGGGCCTCCCGCTGGGCGCCGAGGTGCCCGACCCGGAGCAGATCCCGGACGAGAACGACCGCATCGCCGCTGAAAAGGCCCTGTCCTATATGGACCTGAAGCCCGGCACGCCGCTGCGGGAGATCGCCGTCGACACCGTCTTCCTCGGCTCCTGCACCAACGGCCGGATCGAGGACCTGCGGGCCGCGGCCGACGTGCTGCGTGGTCGGAAAGTGGCGGACTCCGTCCGGATGCTGGTGGTTCCCGGCTCCATGCGGGTCCGCAAGGCCGCCGAGGAGGAGGGGCTCGACGAGGTCTTCACCGCGGCCGGCGCCGAGTGGCGCCAGGCCGGCTGCTCGATGTGCCTCGGCATGAACCCGGACCAGCTGAAGCCGGGCGAGCGCAGCGCGTCGACGTCGAACCGCAACTTCGAGGGCCGGCAGGGCAAGGGCGGCCGGACGCACCTGGTCTCGCCGCTCGTGGCCGCCGCCACGGCCGTCCGGGGCACGCTGTCGTCGCCGGAAGACCTGCTGACCGCCGCCCGCTGACCACCCGAGGAGCTACAGCCATGGAACCGTTCACCCAGCACACCGGCGTCGGCGTCCCGCTGCGCCGGTCCAACGTGGACACCGACCAGATCATCCCGGCGGTCTACCTCAAGCGGGTGACCCGGACGGGGTTCGAAGACGGCCTGTTCGCCGCCTGGCGCGGCAACGAGGACTTCATCCTCAACCAGGAGCCGTTCTCCCGCGGCAGCGTGCTCGTCGCGGGGCCGGACTTCGGAACCGGTTCCTCCCGCGAGCACGCCGTCTGGGCGCTGATGGACTACGGCTTCAAGGCCGTCATCTCCGCCCGGTTCGCCGACATCTTCCGCGGCAACTCCGGCAAGGGCGGCCTGGTGGCCGCGCAGTGCGAGCAGCACGACGTCGAACTGCTCTGGAAGCTGCTCGAGAACGAGCCCGGCACCGAGGTCACGGTGGACCTCGAGACCAAGACCGTGCGGGCCAAGGACTTCACCGCACCCTTCCAGATCGACGACTACGTCCGCTGGCGGCTGCTGGAAGGTCTCGACGACATCGCTCTCACGTTGCGCCATGCCGGTGAGATCGACAGCTTCGAGACGAGCCGCCCCTCCTGGAAGCCCACGACGACGCCGGTGGCCGCCGGCTAGCCCGGTCGGGGGGGCGGGATCCCTTGTGCGGCAAGGGACCTCGCCCCTCCCCGGCCGGCTTCGACCCGACATCGAACGGCTCTCCGCAGGCCCCGTTCACCGGGCTCTTCGCGAGGCGGAACCCCTCCCCGGACAAGGGAAAGTTCCGCGTGCCGTTTGGAATTTGTGCTGCCTTGGTAATACCGTGTCGCTAGTCGGCCGACGCGGCCGTGGACGAATAGTTCCTTCTTGGAGGACTGGACATGGCCAACAAGGCCCAGCTGATCGAGGCGCTGACGGAGCGCCTGGGCGACAAGAAGGCCGCTGCCGAGGCGGTCGACGGTCTGGTCGACATCATCATCCGGACGGTCAACAAGGGCGAAAAGGTCAACATCACCGGCTTCGGCGTGTTCGAGAAGCGCGCCCGCGCCGCCCGGACGGCCCGGAACCCGCGCACCGGTGAGGCCGTGAAGGTCAAGAAGACCAACGTCCCCGCGTTCCGCGCCGGAACCACCTTCAAGGAGGTCATTTCGGGCGCGAAGAAGCTCCCGAAGGCCACCCCGGTCAAGCGCGCGACCACGAGCACCCGCACCGCGGCGGCCACGACGGCGCGAGCCACGACGTCCCGCACGCCCGCGGCCAAGCCCGCCACGACCACGCGGACCCGCGCCACCGCGGCGAAGCCGGCGGCGGCGAAGCCCGCGGCGGCGAAGCCCGCGACCACGAGGACGACGGCGGCCAAGGCGGCCCCGAAGGCGGCGGCGGCGAAGCCGGCGACCACGCGGGCGAAGGCCGCCCCCAGGGCAACGGCGGCGAAGACGACCACGGCAAGGACGACGGCGGCCAAGGCGACGGCCGCGAAGACGACCACTGCTGCGAAGACGACCACTGCTGCGAAGACGACCACGGCCGCGAAGACTCCGGCTGCGAAGCCGGCTACGGCGGCGAAGGCGACCACGGCGGCGAAGCCGGCCACGGCGCGGAAGACCACCGCCGCCAAGGCACCGGCCCGGCGCACCCCGGCCGCGGCGAAGAAGGACTGACCCGCCGCTGACCCACCACCGACCGCCCAAAACTGTCGGACCCCTGCGGTAACGTGAAATCCGGGGGACCCCCAGGGGGTGACCCCCTGTTGGGCGAGCGGCTTTTCCGGCAGGGCTCCGCGCGACGGGCGCGGGGCCCTGCCGCATGTCCGTGCCGGCGCGACGGAAGCGATCCACGCGCCAGGGCGGCCGGCTCGCCCACCCGGTCGGCCGGCGAATCGCGGGAGCCGGCTCGTGTAGCCCCCGGGCGCCGAACGCGGATCGAGCGGGGTGGGTGCCCGCGCGCACGACTGCCTCGCGAGCAAACCTCGTCTCAGGTCAAGCGAACCGACCGCCCGGGCCAGTGATCACGTACGCGAGCCGACCCTCCGGGCACGTGAACGACTCTCCAGGCACGCCAACCGACTCGCCCGGCACGGAAGCGGCACGGAAGCGGCGCGGCCAAAGATCACCCGCTGCCAGCAGCGGTTCCCCGAACGGACACCGCGCGTCACCCGCTCGGCCCAACCCTGCCCCCGGGACCGGTTCCGTCCAATTTCGCAAAGTTGCTTGAGCGCCCGGCCGAGTGGTGCCACGCTGCGTTCCTCGGGGCCCGCGTCCGGCGGGGCCGGCGGTGCGCGAGGCGAACCTGGGGGCGACCACCATCGACATCCGGCTGCTCGGCCCGTTCCAGGTGCTCGTCGACGGTTCGCCGGTCGTGCTGACCAGTTCCCGGCAGCGGGCGCTGCTCGCCACGCTCGCGCTGTCCGCCGGCCGTCTGGTGTCGATCGATGCCCTCGCGCGGGGCGTCTGGGGAGAAACTCCGCCCGCGCACATCCGGGGCAGCCTGCAAACCTACGTCATGCGCCTGCGCCGGCTCTGCGGCGAAGAAACCGTCGTCACGGAACCGGACGGGTACCGGCTGGTCGTCGACCCGTCCCGGGTGGACGCCCTGCGCTTCCTCCAGACCCTCGACCAGGCCGCCGCCGCGACGGAACCCGCGCAGCGCCGGGAACTGCTCACCACCGCGATCGCCGGCTGGGGCGGGGTGCCCCTCGAAGGCGTCGGATCTCCCGCGCTGGCCGCCGAATGGGGACCGCTGCTGACCGAGCGCTACCTCTTCGCCGTGGAACAACGCATCGACCTCGACGCCGGGCTCGTCCCCGACGCGCGGCTCGTCGCCGAACTGACCGACCTCGTCACCCAGCACCCGCTGCGGGAGTCGTTGTGGGAACGGCTGGTGCGCGCCCTCGCCCGCGCCGGGCGCCGCGCCGAGGCGCTGGCCCGCTACGCCGGGCTGCGGGCGTTGCTGGCCGACGAACTGGGCGTCGAACCGGGCGAGGACCTGCGCCGCCTGCACGCCGAACTGCTCGCCGCCGACGCCGAACCGGCCGCGCACACCGTTCCCCGGCAGCTGCCCTTCGACGTCGCCGGCTTCACCGGCCGCGGTCCCGAACTGGCCGAACTCGACCGGCTGCCGCCCGGCGGCGCTTCCGGCATCGTCGTCATCGAAGGCACCGCCGGGGTCGGGAAGACGTCGCTGGCCGTGCACTGGTCCCACCGCGTCCGCGACCGCTTCCCCGGTGGCCAGCTGTTCCTCGACCTGCGCGGCCACTCCGCGGACACCCCGGTCACGCCCGGCGCCGCGCTGGCCGGCTTCCTCCGCGCCCTCGGCGTCCCGCCCGAGACCCTTCCTTCCACAGTGGAGGAACGGTCGGCGCTGCTGCGCAGCAGGCTGGCCGGCAGCCGCACCCTCATGCTGCTCGACAACGCCCGCGACGCCGACCAGGTCCGGCCGCTCCTGCCCGGGCCCGGCAACCTGGTCGTGGTGACCAGCCGCAACCAGCTGCGCGGCCTGGTCGCCCGCGACGGCGCGCGCCGCATCGCCTTGCGCTCCTTCGACGACCGCGACGCGACCGCGCTGCTCGCCGGCAGTGTCGGGTCACAGCGCGTCGCCGCCGAGCCCGGCGCCGTCGCCGAACTCGTCCAGCTCTGCGGCCGCTTGCCGCTGGCGCTGGCGCTGGCCGGGGAACGCGCTTCCCGGTTCTCCGGCGTTTCGCTCGCCGGAATCGTCGAAGAACTGCGCGACCAGCGGCTGCGGCTCGACACCCTCCGCGATCCCGAGGACGCCGGCACCGACCTCCGCGCCGCTTTCTCCTGGTCGTACAAGGCACTGCGCCCGGCCGCGGCCCGCTTCTTCCGGCTGCTCGGCCTGCACCCCGGCCACGGTTTCAGCCTGGCCTCGGCCGCCGCGCTCGCCGGCGCCGACCTGCGCGAGGCCCGTGAACTCGCCGACCAGCTCGCCGCCGCCCACCTGCTCAACCAGCCCGGCACCGACCGCTACCAGTTCCACGACCTCCTGCGCGTCTACGCCGGCGAACTCGTCGAGACCGAAACGACGGCGGCCGAGCGTGCGGCCGCGCTGCGCCGGCTCCTCGACTGGTACCTCGCCAGCGTCGCCGAAGCGAACAAACTCGTCCGTCCCGACCTGCTCACCGAGGACATCACGCTCGATCCCGCACCGCTGCCCGCCGTCCGCTTCGCACAGCACGAGCAGACGATCGCCTGGTACAACACCGAACGCCAGGCCCTCACCGCGCTCGTCGGCATCGCCGCCGGCCACGGCTGGACCGCGCACGCCTGGAAACTCGCGTGGCTGCTGCGCGGGTTCTTCGCCGAACGCCACGACCGCGACGACTGGATCACCACCGCGCGCACGGCCGTCGCCGCCACCCGCGACGCCGGCGACAGCACCGGGCTCCAGTACAGCGCCAACAACCTCGGCTCGGCGTACCTGCGCACCCTCCAGCCCGACAAAGCGCTCGAAGCACTGGAGGAAGCGCGCGCCGCGTCCGAGAGCGGCGAGGGAACCGCGCTGACCGTGGCGATCCTGTCGAACCTCGCGGGCGCCTACTACGTCCGGGCCGAATACGCCGAAGCCGAACGCCACGCCCTCCAAGCCGTCCACCTCGCCCGCGACCACGGCCAGCGCACGTTCGTGCCGCACGCGCTCCTCAACGTCAGCGCCAGCCGCATCGGGCTGCGCGACTACGACCACGCCGCCGAAGCCGCCCAAGCGGCTCACGAAGCCTTCGCCGAACTCGGCGACCGCTACCACGCGGCACTGGCGCTCGGAAACGTCGCCGAGGCCCTCGAAGGAGCCGGCCGGCACGGCGAAGCGGAGAAAGCCGGCCTCGACGCCCTCGCCGAACTGAAGGAATTGAACGCCGACTACGGCACCATCGACGTCCGGATCACGCTCGGCCGCCTCAAGCACCGCACCGGCCGGGCGCACGAGGCGCGCGGCCACTGGGCCGAGGCGCTGACCGTCAGCCAGCGCCTCGGCGATCCCCGCGTCGCGGAGATCCAAGCCCTGCTGGCCACGGTGCCGTCGGACAGGCACCCGGCCCGGGATGCGCCGTACCCCTAGCCCGGCGCAGCCCAGCGGGACCCGAACCAAGTACACCAAGATCGACTGTCACGCCGCTGTCTTGTGCCGGTGACGTTCGGCCGCGCGGTCAGGAGCGGCTGGGCGAGGGGGCCGGGAGCGCGCTCGGGTGGTAGTCGGCCGCCAGGAGCAGCGGGGCTTCCTCGGCCGTCGGCGGCCGGAACGACAGCACCCAGAACGAGCCTTTCTTGCTCGGCACCGCCCGGCCGCGCGCGGCCGGGAGCTCCACGCCGTCGCGGTCCGCCAGTGCGCTCACCAGGTCCGGGATCACCCCGCCCTGGCTGCACACCACCGGGGTTCCGCCGTCGCCGGCCACGGCCAGCAGCCGGGCCACGCCCAGCACCGGGTCCGGCCAGTAGCCCTCTTCCGAGAACAACGGCTCGTGCCGGACCTCGGCCGCGAAGTCCTCCGCGACCCCGTGCACCGTCTGCACGCACCGCAGGCGCGGCGCCGCCAGCACCCGGTCCGGCCCGAACAACGCCAGCACCCGCCGCAGCGCCGCCGCCTGGCGTTGTCCCGCCTCCGACAACGGACGGAGGTCGTCGTCGCCGGACCAGTCGTCGCGCTTGCCCGCTTTCGCGTGCCGCACCAGCAACACCGTCGTCAGGCCGACCGGCAGCTCGCAGAACGCGCGCAGCACTCGCACGTCCTCCGGCCGCGTCAGCACCTTCTCCGCCGCCGCCGGTTCCAGCCAGCGCAGCTCGTCGACCTCGTCGTTCGCCGCGAACTCGCCGGACACCGCTTCCGCGGCGAAGTAGTCGACCGTCTTCGGCACCGTCCCGGAGCCGGTCCGCGACGGCACCGGGTACGCCGTCCGCGCCAGGTAGCGGCCCAGGATCGCGGTGAACCCGGTTTCCTCGCGCACCTCCCGCACCGCGGCCTCGGCGATCGTCTCGCCCGGATCGAGCTTCCCCTTCGGCAACGACCAGTCGCCGTACCGCGGGCGATGCACCAGGGCGACTTCCGTCACCCGCCCGGCGAGGCGCCAGAGCACCGCGCCGGCCGCCCGTACCTCCTGGGTCATCCGGCGGCCCCGTGCAGCTTCGCCAGCTCGAGCTGGTGGTCACGCACCCGCGAGCCGTCCGCCGGGAACGGCGTCCACTCGCCGCTCTCGGTCAGCACCCAGCACCGCGTCGCCGGGTCGAGCGCGGAGTCGAAGATGTTGTCGAGCTGCGCGGTCAGCTTCGGGTCCTTCACCCGCACCAGCGCCTCGATCCGCCGGTCCAGGTTCCGGTGCATCATGTCCGCGCTGCCGATCCAGTGCGTGCCGCCGGCGCGGAAGTGGAAGACGCGCGAGTGCTCCAGGAACCGGCCCAGGATCGACCGGACGTGGATGTTTTCCGACAACCCCTCGACACCCGGCTTCAGCGTGCAGATGCCGCGCACGACGATCTCGACCGGCACCCCGGCCTGCGACGCGTGGTAGAGCGCGTCGATGATCTGCTCGTCGACCAGCGAGTTGCACTTGATCCGGATCCCGGCCTGCTGCCCGGCCCGGGCCAGCTCGATCTCCTCGCCGATCGCGCGCACGATGCCGCGCCGGATCCCGTGCGGCGACGTCAGGATCGTCCGGTAGGTGTCCTGGCGCGAGTAGCCGGTCAGCACGTTGAACAGGTCCGTGACGTCCGCGCCGATGCTCGGGTCGGCGGTGAACAGGCCGATGTCCTCGTAGAGCCGCGCGGTCTTCGGGTTGTAGTTCCCCGTGCCGATGTGGCAGTAGCGCCGGATCGTCGAGCCCTCCTGGCGCACGATCATCGACACCTTGCAGTGCGTCTTCAGCCCGACCAGCCCGTACACGACGTGCACGCCCGCGCGCTCCAGCGTCCGCGCCCAGGTGATGTTGGCCTGCTCGTCGAACCGCGCCTTGATCTCCACCAGCGCGACGACCTGCTTGCCCGCCTCCGCGGCGTCGATCAGCGCGTCGACGATCGGGGAGTCGCCCGAGGTCCGGTACAGCGTCTGCTTGATCGCGAGGACCTTCGAGTCGGCTGCCGCCTGCTCGATGAACCGCTGCACGCTGGTCGAGAACGAGTCGTACGGGTGGTGCACCAGCACGTCACCCTCGCGCAGCGTCGCGAAGACGCTCTTCGGCGTCTCGCGCTCGCCGAACGCCGGGTGCGTCGCCGGGACGAACGGCCGGTCCTTGAGCTCCTTGCGGTCCACACCGGACAGCTGGTGCAGGCAGGTCAGGTCGAGCAGGCCGGGCACCTCGACGACATCGGCCGGGTCGACGTCCAGCTCCCGCAGCAGCAGCTCGAGCATGTGCTCGCTCATGTCCTGCGCGACCTCGAGGCGCACCGGCGGGCCGAACCGGCGCTGCGCCAGTTCGCGCTCGAGGGCCTGCAGCAGGTCCTCGTCGCGGTCCTCGTCGACCTCGAAGTCGGCGTTGCGGGTGACGCGGAAGACGTGGTGCTCGGTGACGTCCATCCCGGTGAACAGCTCGCCGAGGTGAGCCGAGATGAGCTCTTCGAGCGGCAGGAACGTCGCCGTCCGGCTCGTGCGCTCGGTCTCGACGCGCATCAGCCGCGGCACGTTGCTCGGCACCTTCACCCGGGCGAAGCGCTCGGTGCCGCCCTCCGGGTCGCGGACCGTGACGGCCAGGTTGAGCGAAAGGCCGGAGATGTAGGGGAACGGGTGCGCCGGGTCGACCGCCAGCGGCGTCAGCACCGGGAAGATCTGTTCGGAGAAGTAGCTGGACAGCCGGAGCTGGTCGGCGCCGGACAGGTCGTCCCAGCCGACGATCAGGATGTCGTGCTCGGCCAGCTGCGGGCGCAAGTGCTTCTCGAACGCGCCGGTCTGCTGCTCGACCAGGTCCTGGTTGCGCTTGGAGATGTAGTCCAGCTGCTCGCGCGGGGTGAGCCCGTCCGCGCTGCGCACCAGCAGGCCGGTCTCGTCGCGGCGCTTCAGGCCGGCGACGCGGACCATGTAGAACTCGTCCAGGTTGGACGCGAAGATCGCGAGGAACTTCGCCCGCTCCAGCAGCGGCTGCGACTCGTCCTCGGCCAGCGCGAGCACGCGGGCGTTGAAGTCCTGCCACGACAGCTCGCGGTTGAAGTACCGGTCGTCCGGCAGCGTCTCGACGGCCGTCGGCGCGGCGGTGACCGCAGGGGGCGCCGACGGGACGGAGCGGAACTCTTCGGCGCCGCGCGGGTTGCCCTGCGCGGAGCTGCGGCGCCGCGTCGTCGCCGGGGTGGCCGCGGCGGCGGTGGTCTTGCGAACTCTCGCCTTGCCGGCGGTGGCACGGGCCGCGGTGTCGCGCGCGGTGGACTTCGACGGGACCTTCTTGCCGGTGGCCGGCTTGGCCGCGGCCGGTTTCGCCGCGCTCGCCCGGGAGGTCGTCTTCTTCGCCGACTCCGAGGATTCGTTCGCCGGGTTCCGTCGCCTCCGCGGTGCGGGTGTGCCGCCGTCGTCTGTGCTCACAGCCCCCATTCTTCACTACGTCCCGCGGAATTGCGCAGGCCTCGGTGAAGGTCGGATGAACACCTCAGCGCGGTACCGCGCACGGTTCGCCGAGGTGGGCGGCGGTGTGTTTCCCGACACCCATGGCGCGCACGTGGGCAAGATCGTCCGGGGTGTCGACGTCACTGCGCAGCGAAACCAGGGCCTGGTGCAGGGGGATCGCCCCGGAACCGGCGTGGTTCCGGGCCGAGCCGGGACCGAACCGGGGGTCGAGGGGCTCGCCGGCGGCGGCCAGCAGCAGGGTGGTTCCGGTGCCTTGCCGATCGGCGACGAAGGCCCTCCTCCCGGCGGCCTCGGTGAGCGCGGCCGTGAGATCGCCGGCGCGGAGGGCAGGGAGGTCGGCTTGGAGCGCGCCCACGACGGCGGCCGGATCGTCGGCCTTCAGCAGGGCCTCGCCATGGCGGAAGGCGGCGTTGAGGTTCCTTTCGGCGGGTTCGGCGACGATCTCGATACCGAGCTGACCCAGTTCGGCAACGGCCGCGGGATCGGCGGCGACGAGCAGCACCCGCCGCACCCGCCCGGCCGACACGACGGCGGCGAGCGTGTCGGCGGCGAGCGCCAGGACCAGCCCGGGGTGGCGATCCGCCTCGACGGCACCACGCAGCCGCGACTTGCCGTCGCGGGGGTGTTTCATCGGCACGACCAGATCCACGTCCACGTGTCCATCTTTACCCGAAAGCCGGGGCGGCCGTCGGTGGGACGGGTGGGTTGTCCACAGGCGACGGGTGTTGTGGACAAGCCGGGGCGGTGGGGGTTCGGGGCGGGGTTTTGCCGGGTGGGGTCGATACCGTCGGTTCCGGTGGGATGGTGGTCCCCCTGGGAGGGCGGGCTGTGTGGGGCGGGGGCAGCGAGCTCCCGCCGGATCGCGCTGGGTTCCGGCGAAGTGCGAGGGCGCTGCCGGCCGCCGCCACGCGCTTCGGAACAGGCTGGCGGCGGCAAGGGAATCCGGAGGTGGCGAATGACTCGTTCGAGGCCTCCGACGTCCCCGAGGACTTATTCGCGATGCTCGACTCCGCCCTGACGACCACCACCGCGGCCCGGCGTGGACGAGCGGGCCGGTGGGCCACCTGCCCGGCGAGGCCTCACCGCCGTCCCGAAATGCCCCCTGGCCAGGCCGAACCGACCCTCCCTGGACTGCACCGAGCCCGGCGCGGCAGGATCAACGCCGGACGTGCAGTGTGGAGGAGGAGATCGTGGCCCGGCGTGAGAAGGGCGGCTTCTGGGTGGGGCTCGCCGCCGTAATGTTCTACCCGCTCACCGCCCTCGCCCGGCGGGTCTACGTCGGGGCCGGGAAAGTTCCCCGGCAGGGGCCCGCGCTGCTCGTCATGAACCACATCTCGCACCTCGATCCCGTCGTGGACGCCGTGTTCGTGCACCGGCAGAAGCGCGTTCCCCGCTTTCTCGGCAAGGAGAGCCTGACCCGGACGCCGTTCTTCGGGAAGATCTTCGTCGGGGCCGGGCAGATCCCCGTCTCGCGCGGCTCGGTCGCCGCGGGGGACAGTCTCAAGGCCGCGCACGATGCCCTCGCCCAGGGGAAGGTCGTCGTCATCTACCCCGAAGGCACGATCACCAAGGACCCGGCCGGCTGGCCGAAGGAGTCCTTCACCGGCGCTGCCCGGCTCGCGCTGCAGAACGACGTCCCCGTCATCCCGATCGCGCGCTGGGGCACCAGCCAGATCTTCAACGGCTACACGAAGAAGTTCACGCCGTTGCCGCGCAAGACCGTGACCCATTCCGTCGGCGATCCGCTCGACCTGTCCGCCTACCGCGACGGCAACACCCGCAGCGCGTCGAAGCTGCGCGAGGTCACCAAGATCATGATGGACGACGTGACCCGGCTCCTCGCCGAAATCCGGCACGAGGAACCGCCGGCGGCCAAGCCGGAGGATCCCGCCTGATGCGCGCCGACGTGCAGCGGGTCACCGTGCTCGGGGCCGGTTCGTGGGGCACCGCCTTCGCCAAGGTGCTCGGCGACGCCGGCCGGGATGTCACGCTGTGGGCGCGCCGCGAGCAGGTAGCCGAGGACATCCGGGAACGGCACACCAACCACGCCTACCTGCCCGGCGTGGACCTGCCGGAGAACATCACCGCCACCAGCGACCCGGCGCGGGCCCTGGCCGGCGCCGAAGCCGTGGTGCTGGCCGTGCCCAGCCAGAGCCTGCGGGCCAACCTGACGTCGTGGCGCGCCCTGCTGCCGCCCGAAGCGATCCTGGTCAGCCTGGCCAAGGGTGTCGAGCTCGGCACGCTCAAGCGGATGAGCGAGGTGGTCGCCGAGATCGTCGGGATCGCCGCCACCGACGTCGTCGTGGTCACCGGGCCGAACCTGGCCAAGGAGATCGCCGCCGGCCAGCCGTCCGCCTCCGTGCTGGCCTGCGCCGACCACGAGCGCGCGGTCGCGATCCAGCGCGCCTGCGCCAACTCCTACTTCCGGCCGTACACGAACACCGACGTCGTCGGCTGCGAGCTCGGCGGCGCGTGCAAGAACGTGATCGCGCTCAGCACCGGGATGGCCGCGGGCCTCGGCCTCGGCACCAACACGATGGCGACGCTCATCACCCGCGGGCTGGCCGAGATGGCCCGGCTCGGCGCGAAGCTGGGTGCCGACCCGCTCACGTTCGCCGGGCTCGCCGGCGTCGGCGACCTGGTCGCGACGTGCTCGTCGCCGCTTTCGCGCAACCGCACCTTCGGGGAGCGCCTCGGCCGCGGCGAGACCCTCGAACAGGCGCAGGCCGCGGCCGGCGGGCAGGTCGCCGAGGGCGTCATGTCGTGTTCGTCGATCCGGGCGCTGGCCCAGAGCGTCGGTGTCGACATGCCGATCACCGACGCCATGCACCGCGTCTGCCACGAGGGCGTCGACCCCCGGCAGGCCGGGGCCGAGCTGCTGGGGCGGTCGCAGAAACACGAATGGTCCTGACCGACCGCCCGGATGGTGGGAGCGGCTTGACCGGGCGGGGAGCGGCTGGAACTCTGGTCGCCATGTTCGCGCACGCCATGTCCGAGTCGTGGGGCCTTCCGGGCCTCCGCTCCGCCGTGCGCGCGTGTCGCTGTTGTCGGTGAACCCAGCCCCGGCCCAGCTCGACACCCTTTTCTTCCCGTGAGGACCCTCATGTTCGCCGTCCCGGACAACACTCTGCTGCGTCCCGAAAACCCCGCGCTGCGCCACCCGGTGCGCGTCGCGCTCGAGGTCGCCGCCGACCGCGACCGCTGGCGCCACCTGCTGCGGTACGACCCCGACGAGCGCTTCGCGGCGCTGGTGTCGAAGGACGAGCAGCAGGAGGTGTGGCTGATGGGCTGGCTGCCCGGCCAGCGCACCGACCTGCACGACCACGCGTTCGCCAGCGGCGCGTTCACCGTGGTCGGCGGCCACCTGACGGAGGCCGTGGCGCGCCGGGCGCCGGGCGGCCGTGCGGTCACCGAGCTGCACGCACTGGCGGCGGGGCAGTCGCGGGTGTTCGGGCCGGGGTACGTGCACGAGGTCCGCAACGACGGGCCGGACCCGGCGATCTCGGTGCACGTCTACCGCGACGCCGGCCGCGCGATGCGCCCGTACCACCTCGACCCGCTGGGCGGCCCGGTCCTGGACTGACCAGCGCAAGTCCGTGAAGGCCCATTCACGGACTTCAGTCGAGGTCGCCGCGCAGGCGGAACTGGCGCTCGATCTCAGCGCGGTCCGCGCCGCTCGCCAGCAGCGTGTGCAGCAGGATCCGGGACTTGCGCGGGTCCAACCAGCCCGCCATCGTCGCCCCCATCGCGATCAGGCTGGACTCCGAGCCGTGGAAGCCGTACGTCGACCGCAGCGTCGGGCCCGCCCCCGTCCGCGAAGCGACGACCACCGGCAACGACGGCACCAGCCGCGCGATCACGTCCGCCGTGCCGGACGAAACGTGCCCCACACCCGCGGCCGCGATCACCACACCGCGCACGTCCGGCTGCGCGGCCACGGACGAGAGCACCGTGCCCGAGTCGTCGAGACCGGCTTCCACCACCGGGACCAGGTCGCCGAAGTGCTCGCCCGTGAGCACCGGCAGCCGCGGCGGCGACGGGTGGAAGTAGTGCACCGCGTGCTCGACGACCATGCCCAGCGGCCCCGCCGGCGCCGACGAGAACGCCTCCAGGTGGCTCGAATGCGCCTTCCGCACCCAGCGCGCCGCGTGGACGTCGTCGTTGAGCGTGACCAGCACGCCGCGGCCGCGGCTGCGCGGATCGGCCGCGACGGTCAGCGCGTTCCGCAGGTTCGCCGGACCGTCCGGGCTGAACAGGCCGGCGTTGCGCATCGCCCCGGTGAGCACCACCGGGACGTCCGACGGCCAGCACAGGTCCAGGAAGTACGCCGTCTCCTCGAGGGTGTCCGTGCCCTGCACGACGACGAAACCGTCGGCGTCCTGCCGCAGGCCCCATTCGCGGCACTGCAGGAGCGTCGCGAAGTCCAGCGACGCGCTGCCGATCCCGGCCAGTGTCTCCGCCAGGACGTCCATCGGCAGGTCGCCGAGGCCACCGAGCAGTTCGGCCGCGCCGAACCGGGGGACGGCACCGCCTTCGCCGGACGCCGGCGCCATCGAAATGGTCCCGCCGAGCGTGGCGACCGCGATCAAGGGCATGGCTGCACCCTAATTAATGAACGGCACCGCAGCCGTGCTTGACCGCCTGGAGCGTGTAGCTCGCCGCGAGCCGCGACGGCGTGTCCCGCAACCGCCACTCGCCCGTCGCCTCGTCGCCCACCATCTGCCCGGGCAGCGCGTTCCACGGGACACTGTCGTGCTCGGTGAAGCCGGTCAGGGTCAGGCCGTGGTCCAGCAGGGCCGTGATGATCTCGCCCAGCGAGTGGTTCCACGAGTGGCTGACGCTGTTCTCCAGCGGCCGCTCGACTTCGACGTACGTCGCGGGCTCATCGAAGACCAGCGGCTCGGCGTGCTCGAAGTACGGGTACCTCGGGGACGCCGGATCGTTCTCGTCCAGTGTCCCCAGCATCGGATGCCCTTCGCGGACGAACAGCCGTCCACCCGGGCGCAGCAGGCCGGCGACCACCGAGGCCCAGCGCGCGGCGGACGGCAGCCAGCACAACGCCCCGATCCCGGTGTAGACCAGGTCGAACTGCCCGGCGCCCAGCACCTCGACGGCGTCGTGGACGTTCGCTTCGTGGAAGTCGATGTCGGCGCCCGCCGTGGCCGCGAGCCGCCGCGCGTGCGCCAGCGCCGGGCCCGAGAAGTCCAAGCCCGTCACGGAAGCGCCCAGGCGGGACAGCGAGACCGTGTCCGTCCCGAGGTGGCACTGCAGGTGGACCGCGCGCAGCCCGGCGAGGTCGCCCAGGCGTGGCCGGTCGAAGCGCACGACGCCGCTCAGATGGGCGGGGTCCGACGCGTAGGCCGCGAACTCGTAGTCCGGCGACGCCGCGTGCAGGACTGCGCGCTCGTCCCAGTTGGCCTTGTTGACGGCGAAGGAGTCCGTCACGACGTCGCCGCGCGCTCGGCCGCGCTGCGCAGCACACAGAATTCGTTGCCCTCGGGGTCGCCCAGCACGGCCCAGCCGGTGCCGTCGGGGTTGCGGCGATCGTCGACGAGGGTCGCGCCCAGGCGCAGGATCCGTTCGACCTCGTCGTCGCGCGGGCCATCCGGCTGCAGGCAGACGTGGAGGCGGTTCTTCACCGTCTTCGGTTCGGGAACGCGCAGGAACAGCATGTCGATCCCGCCTTCGAGTTCGATGCCGCACTCGTCGTTCCCCGGCTGGTCCTCTTCGGGGATCGGCTTCCCGGTGACCTGGCTCCAGAACCGGCAGAGCGTGTACGGGTCGGCGCAGTCGACGGAAACGTTCAGCACGGACGACGGCATGGCACTCCTCGAAGTCGGGTGCTGCCGAGTCTGGCCGAGCCCCGGCTACGGAGCGAACCGATTTCAGGAAGCCAGCGCCAGCCCCGCCGTCCGGTGCACGCGACGGCTGTCGTCGACGATGAGGATCTCGCAGTCCGGCCGGTCGGCCGCCCAGGTGATGCCTTCCGTGCCCATCGCGAACGCCGCGGTGGCCAGCGCGTCGGCGGTCACCAGGTCCCCGGCCACGACGGTGACGCTCAGCAGCCCGGTCGCCGGGGTGCCGGAGCGGCCGTCGAGGATGTGCGAGCCCCGCTCGTACGCCGCCGACGTCGCGATCGCGCCGTTGCGCGACTCCAGCACCGCGCACACGGCTAGGGGCTGCTCGGGGTGGCGCACCCCGACCCGCCACGGGCGCCCCGGCTCCGGCTCGCCGGCGGTGACGACGTCGCCGCCGGCGTTGAGGCAGAACGTGGCCGCGCCCTCGGCCTTCAGCATGTCGGCGGCGCGCTGCACCGCCCAGCCCTTGACGACCGCGCACGGGTCGAGGCCGCGGCCGGGCAGCCGCGCGCGGAACGCGCCGCCGGAGAGCTGCTCGTAGTACGCGCAGAGCTCCAGCACCTCCAGCAGGTCTTCGCTCAGTTCGGCGGCCGTCAGCTCGCCGCGGTCGTACCGGCTGACCTCGCTGTCTTCCTTGAACGGGCTGAACCGGGCGTCGACGTCGCGGAACCACGTGAAGACGTCGTCGACGACCTCGGCGAAGTCGCCTTCGTCACGCAGGTCGAGGGAGATCGGCAGGCCCATCACCTGTTCGACGCGGGTGGTCACCGCTTGCCCTTCGCGTCGATCGCGGCCTGCAGCGACGTCTTGTACGACTCGCTCGTCTCGGTCGCGCCGGTCACCGTGTCGATGTCGGCGCTCTGCGCTTGCATCGCCTCGTCCTGCAGCCGCGGCAACGCGGTGAGCGCACGCCCCACGTTCGGGGCCTGCAGCAACGTGATGGCGGTGAACCGGTTGCCGGTGAAGGTCACCTGCACCTGCACGACGCCGTACCGGCTGGACTCCGCGCTGCCCTGCGTGGTCACCACCGCGTCCGAAGCGGACGCGCTGGACGAGGGGGGCGGTGTGGACGATTCCGGCGCCTGCGGTGCGCCCGAGGAGGCCGATGTGGACGGTGCGGTGACACTCGGCGGCGGCTGGGCGATGGCGGCGGTGTTCTGCACCGGCCCCGGCTCGAACCGCCAGACCGCGATGAACCCGGCGATCGACAGCGCGACGACGAAGATGGTCTTCTTCACAAGGTCCCCTTAGGCCGCGAGGCTGAAGCGTTCGGCGTGGACCTGGGCGTTCGGGACGCGCAGTTCGCGCAGGGTGCGCAGCACGGCCGAGGTCATCCCCGGCGGCCCGCAGACGAACACGTCCCGCTCGTGCACGTCCGGCACCATCATGTGCAGGTTCGCCGGCCCGAGCATCACGCCACGCGGCCCGACCGCCTGATCCGGCCCGGTGAGGAGACTCACGACGGCGCCGCGGGCCTTGGCCAGCTCGTTCAGTTCCGGCAGCAGCACCGCGTCGGCCTGGTTGCGGACCCGGTACAGCACGACGACGTGGCCGTCGATGTCCTCCAGCAGCGCGCGGATCGGCGTGATCCCGACGCCGCCCGCCACGAGCAGCGCGTTGGGCCGCTGCTGGTGGATGGTCGTGAAGGCGCCGTACGGGCCTTCGGCGAACACGCGTGTCCCGACGCGCAGATTGCGCAGCCCGGCGCTGGAATCGCCGAGGGCCTTCGCGGTCAGCCGCAGGGAGCGGCCGTCGGGCGCGGCCGACAGCGAGAAGGGGTTGGCCTGCCACCAGCGGTCCTTGGTGAGGAACCGCCACAGGAAGAACTGCCCCGCCTTGGCCGGCATCTTGTCCAGGTGCTTGCCGCTCATGTACACCGAAACGACGTCCGGGGATTCGGAAACCACGGCCGTGACGCGCAACTGGTGGCGCAGGTTCCGCCACAGCGGCAGCACGACGCGCCCGGCGAGCACGGCGGCACCGGCGCCGAGCCAGAGCGTCCACCAGTACGCCTTCGCCTGCTCCGAGCCGGCGAACGACTGACCAAGCGCGATCTGGTGGGTGAACGCCAGCACGATCGCGGCGTAGGTGTAGAGGTGGATGAAGTGCCACGTCTCGTAGGCGAGCCGCTTGCGGGCGAACTTCGCCGAAGCGGCGCCGACGACGAGGATCACGGCGAAGGCCACCAGCGACCGCAGGATCCCTTCGAGGGTGTTCGCCATGTCGACCAGTTCGTCGACGACCCCCTTGCTGGAGACCTCCGCGTAGCCCATGGTGATGAACACGAGGTGCGCCAGCAGGGTCCACAGGATCGTGAAGCCGGTCCAGCGGTGCCACGTGGTCAGCCGGTCCATCCCGAGCCGGCGGTCCAGCCAGGGCAGCCGGGCCACCAGCAGCAGCTGGAACGCCATCGCCAGCGCGCCGTACAGCCCGGCGAGCCTGCCGATGGTGATCAGCACGTTCTGCGACAATCCGGCCTGCACGAACAGGACGGTGACGGCGGCCACGTTGGCGCCGAGGAAGAGGAAGAGGCCGGATTTCGCGGCGATCCGGGGGCGGATCGCCGGGCGCGCGGCCTCGGCGGTCTGCGTCATGCTGGTCACACGGATTCCCCCTCGGTTCGGTTCACGAAGGCCAGCCTCGCCGCGCAACCTGTGGAGAGTCAAGGTGCCGGCTGTCGGATCGCTGTCGGATCCCTGTCGGCCTGCCCGTCGCCTCGCCCCGGTGCCCCGGCCGGGGAGAAGATGAGGCGGTGCAGACTCCCGCTCCCGTGCGCCTGCTCGTCGTCGACGACGAGCCGCACATCGCCGACCTCGTCGCCACCGTTGCCCGGTACGAGGGCTGGCAGGCGGTCACGGCCGGGACCGGTCAGGCCGCGCTGAGCCGCGCCGCGGAGTTCGGGCCGGACATCGTGGTGCTCGACTTGATGCTGCCGGATCTGGACGGCTTCACCGTGCTCGACCGCCTGCGCGAGAACGGCACCGCGGTGCCCGTGGTGTTCCTCACGGCCAAGGACGCGACGGCCGACCGGATCGCCGGGCTCACCCGCGGGGGCGACGACTACCTCGTGAAGCCGTTTTCGGTCGAGGAGCTGATGGCGCGGCTGCGGGCGGTGCTGCGGCGCAGCACCGGTGTCGCGCACCAGCCCGAGGCGCGCGGGGCGGTGCTGCGCGTCGGCGACCTGACCCTGGACGAGGACACCCGCGAGGTCCGCCGCGGCGACCAGCCGGCCGAGCTGACGCCGACCGAGTACGAGCTGCTGCGCTACCTCATGCGCCGGTCGCCGTCGGTGCTGACCAAGGCGCAGATCCTCGACCACGTCTGGGAATACGACTTCGGCGGCCGGTCCAATGTGGTCGAACTGGTCATTTCGCACCTGCGCCGCAAGGTCGACACGGGGGACGGCGAGCCGCTGATCCACACCGTGCGCGGTGTCGGTTACGTCGTGCGGCAGGTCCACCGGTGACGGGCACCCTCCGCCGGTGGTACGGGGCCTGGCAGCGCACCAGGCTGGGCACCCGGATCACCCTCGGCCTCGGCGCGCTCGCGCTGGTGGTGTTCGCCGCCGTCGGCGTCACGACGGTCGGGATCATGCACGGCTACCTCGACCGGCGGCTCGACGAGCAGCTGTCCAAGAGCCAGGACACGCAGGTGCCGCTGCTGCGCGAGACGCACGGCTCGCCGGAGTCGGTCTACTCCTGGTACTCGGTGCTGTACACCGTGCGGGACGGCGTCGCCACCCCCGACTCCGGTGGCAAGCCGCCCCAGGACGCCCAGCAGCTGGCGAAGATCGCCGCGGAAGGGCTGCACGGCGACCTCACCCGCACCGTGTACCTGCGCGGCGGCGAGCCCTACCGGGTGCGTGCCTGCCCGGTCGACACCGATTCGGTGCTGGTGAGCGCGGCGCCGCAGAAGGACCTCGACGGCACGGTCCAGCAGCTGATCTGGGTCGAGGTCGGCGCGTTCACGCTGGCGCTGGCCGTGCTGGTGGTCGTGGGCAGGTTCGTGCTGCGCCGCGGCCTGCGCCCGCTGGCCGACATGGCGGGTACCGCGCACGACATCGCGTCGCACGACCTCGCCGCGAACCCCGCCCTGCCGGCGCGTGCGGCGGGCACCGGTGGCGGCGCCGAAGTCGACGAGCTGCGGACGGCGTTCAACGTGATGCTGGCGCACATCGACACTTCCCTCGCCGCGAAGACCGAGGCCAACGAGCGGCTGCGCCGGTTCGTCGCGGACGCCTCGCACGAGCTGCGGACGCCGCTGACGTCGATCCGCGGGTACGCCGACCTCTTCCGCTACGCCGCGGCGAACGAGCCGGCGGAGCGCGAGGCGCACCTGGCGAAGATCCGCGAGGAGACGGCCCGGATGACCGTGCTCGTCGACGATCTCCTGCTGCTGGCCCGGCTCGACGCGCGGGCCGCCGAAACGCCGTTGCGGCCCGAGCGCGTCGACCTGGCCGAGCTGGCGGAGGACGCGGCGGACGCGTTCTCCGTCGGGCGGCCCGGCCACCCGCTGACCACTTCGTCGGTGCCGGCGCCGGTGGACGCCGACCCGGTCCGGCTGCGGCAGGTGCTCGACAACCTGCTGGCCAACGCCGCCGTGCACACCCCGCCGGGGACCGCGGTGCACGTCGCCGTGACGGTCGAGGGCGCCGAAGCCGTCGTCCGGATCAGCGACACCGGTCCCGGCATCGCGCCGTCCGTTCAGGAGCGGATCTTCGACCGGTTCTTCCGCGTCGACGACTCCCGCACCCGCGGCCACGGCGGCACCGGGCTCGGGCTCTCGGTGGTCCACTCGCTGGTCACGGCGCACGACGGCACGGTGTCGGTGTCTTCGGAGCCGGGGCGGACGGTCTTCACCGTGCGGTTGCCGCTCGCGCGGTCGTGAGTGGTAATTCGGGTTCTAACCCGAATTACCACTCACGACGGGGGCGGGCGGTCAGAGCCGGCAGGAGCGGATGTCCGACGCCAGGATCGCCTTGGTGCCGACCTCGGCCAGCTCGTCCATGATGCGGTTGACTTCCTTGCGCGGCACCATGGCGCGCACCGCGACCCAGTCTTCGTGGGCGAGCGGCGCCACCGTCGGCGACTCCAGGCCCGGCGTGATGGCCATTGCGCGCTCGAGCAGCGTCCGCGGGCAGTCGTAGTCCAGCATCATGTACTGCTGCGCGAACACGACCCCGCGCAGGCGCGCGGCCAGCTGCGACTTCGCTTTGCTTTCCGGCGTACCGCGCCGCTGCAGCAGCACCGCTTCCGAAACGCAGATGGGGTCGCCGAACGCCACCAAGTTGTGCTGGCGCAGCGACCGGCCGGACTCGACGACGTCGGCGATCGCGTCCGCGACGCCGAGCTGGATCGAGATCTCCACCGCGCCGTCGAGGCGGATCACCTCGGCCTCGACGCCGTGGCGGGCGAGGTCGTCGCGGACCAGCCGCGGGTACGACGTGGCGAGCCGCTTGCCGTGCAGGTCCGCCGGCTTCCAGTCGCGGCCCGCCGGGGCGGCGTAGCGGAACGTCGAGCCGCCGAAGCCGAGCGCCTGGACCTCCTCGACCTGAGCGCCGGAGTCGAGCGCGAGGTCGCGGCCGGTGATGCCGAGGTCGAGCTCGCCGGAGCCGACGTAGATGGCGATGTCCTTGGGCCGCAGGAAGAAGAACTCGACCTCGTTCACCGGGTCGAGCACCGTCAGGTCGCGCTGCTCATGCCGCTTGCGGTAGCCCGCCTCGCCGAGCATCTCCGTCGCCGCGGCGGCGAGGGCTCCCTTGTTCGGCACGGCAACACGCAGCATTTCGCTCTTCTCCTCGATCGGCGGGCAGTGTTCGTCGCGTGACCCCGTCACAGGTAGCGGTAGACGTCCTCGGTCGACAGGCCGCGGCCGAGCATCAGCACCTGCACCCGGTACAGCAGCTGGGAGATCTCCTCGGCGAGGCGCTCGTCGGACTCGTGCTCGGCGGCGATCCACACCTCGCCGGCTTCCTCCAGCACCTTCTTGCCCTGGGCGTGTACCCCGGCGTCGAGGGCGACGACGGTGCCGGACCCGTCCGGACGGGTACGCGCGCGCTCGGCAAGCTCCGCGAACAGCTCATCGAAGGTCTTCACGGTCCGGAATCCTTCCATCCCGGCCCCCGCGGCGCCGCCCCGCCCCGCCGCGGGTGCTGCCCATCTCACACTGCCGTGGACGCCGGCTCCCACGGGCTGGGATCAGAAGAGCGCGCCCTGCTCGAAGTCGAGCAGGTAGCGCTTGCGCTCGAGGCCGCCGCCGTAGCCGGTCAGCGAACCGTTCGCGCCGACCACCCGGTGGCACGGCACGATGATGCCGATCGGGTTCTTGCCGTTGGCCAGGCCCACCGCCCGCGACGCCGCGGGTTTGCCGAGCCGGTCGGCCAGCTGCCCGTACGAGATCGTCGTGCCGTAGGGGATCTTGCGCAGTTCGGCCCAGACCAGCTGCTGGAACGGCGTCCCCACGAACGCCAGGGGCAGCTCGAACCGTTCACGATGGCCGGCGAAGTACTCCTTCAGCTCGGTCTCGGCGCGGACGAAGATGTCCGCGCCGGGGTGGGGCGGGCCGAAGGTCGGCTCGGCCGGGCGGTGGCGCTGGTCGACCATGTAGAGGCCGCAGAGCGCGTCGCCCTCGGCGACCAGGGTCAACGGGCCGCACGGGCTGTCGACGACGGCGTGGGTGCGCATGGGTTCTCCTGTCGGGTTCACGCCGCGGGCATCCGGTTGATCGCGTGGTCTCCGGTGGCCCACAGGTGCTGGGTGGCGTAGGCGCGCCAGGGGCGCCACGCGGCGGACCGGGCGACGATGGCGGCCTGACCGCCGAGGCCCAGAACTTCCGTCGCCGCGTACTTGATGCCGAGATCGGTGGGGAGGAACGCGTCCGGGTCGCCGAGCGCGCGCATCGCGATGCTCTCGACCGTCCACGGCCCGAAGCCGGGCAACGCGGTCAAGGCGGCGCGGGTCGCGTCCCAGTCACTGCCCGCGCCGAGGTCCAAGCCGTCCGCCAACGCCGACACCAGCCCGAGCAGGGTGCGGCGGCGGCTGCGCGGCATGGCCAGGGTCTCGGGATCGAGGGAAGCCAGCGCCTCGGGCGAGGGGAACAGGTGGGTCAGGCCGCCGCCGGGGTCGTCGACCGGTTCGCCGTGTGCGACGACGAGCCGGGCGGCGTGGGTCCGCGCCGCCGCGGTCGAGACCTGCTGGCCCAGCACGGCCCGCACGGCGAACTCGGCGCCGTCGACCGTGCGCGGGACCCGGCGGCCGGGTGCGGCCGTGACCAGCGGCGCGAGCAGGGGGTCGGTGGCGAGCTGGTCGTCGACGGCGACCGGGTCGGCGTCGAGGTCGAGCAGGCGGCGGCACCGGCTGGTGGCGGCGGGCAGGTCGCGGAGGTCGGCCAGGGTGAGGCGGCAGGCGATGTGGCCGTCTTCCGGCCGCAGCGCGACGACGCCGTGGCCGTGCGGCAGCCGCAGCGTCCGGCGGTAGGCGCCGTCCCGCCACTCCTCCACGCCCGGCACGCCGGTCGCCACCAGGTGCCCGAAGAGGTTGTCCGGGCACAGCGGTTTCCGGTAGGGCAGCCGCAGCACGAGCGCCCCGGCCGCGGCCGACGGCGTGCCCTTCGCGCGCTGCCGCAGTTCGGTCGGCGAGAGGGCGAACACCTCGCGGACGGTGTCGTTGAACGTCCGGATGCTGCCGAAGCCGGCGGCCAGGGCCAGCTCGGTCATCGGCAGGGCGGTCGTCTCGATCAGCGTGCGCGCGGTCTGCGCGCGCTGGGCCCGCGCGAGCGCCAGCGGGCCGGCCCCGAGTTCGGCGAACACCTGCCGCTCGACCTGCCGGACGCTGTAGCCGAGCCGGGCGGCCAGACCGCGGACGCCTTCGGTGTCGACGACGCCGTCGGCGATCAGCCGCATCGCCCGCGCCACCAGGTCGGCGCGCTCGTTCCACAGCGGCGAGCCGGGGCTGGCGTCCGGGCGGCAGCGCTTGCAGGCGCGGAACCCGGCCTGCTGGGCGGCCGCGGCGCTCGGGTAGAACGACATGTTCCGTGGCTTGGGCGGCACCACCGGGCAGCTGGGCCGGCAGTAGATCTTCGTCGTCAGGACCGCCGTGTAGAACCACCCGTCGAACCGGGCGTCCTTCGCCTGCACGGCCCGCACGCACCGTTCGAAGTCCTCATGCACTCCGTCAGCATCGCGGACCGGTCCGGCCCGGGGCTAGCGGAAAAGCGACATGGTGGTGCTCAGCCGAGCAGGGCCGCCAGCGCCGGCACGTCGATGCCGACCAGCGAGTCGCGGAACACGCGCCGCTCCCCCGCGTCGACCGGGACGTCGTTGGGGATCACCAGGACCGTGCAGCCCGCGGCGACCGCGGACGCGGTGCCCGGCGGCGAGTCTTCGACCGCGACGCACCGCTCGGGCGAAACGCCCAGCAGCTCGGCCGCCTTGAGGTACGGGCGCGGGTGCGGCTTGTTGAGGCCCTCGACCTCGTCACCGCACACGGTGATGTCGAAGAAGTCCCGGCCGATCGTGTTCAGCGCGAGCTCGGTCAGGTCGCGCTCGGTGGAGGTGACCAGCGCCGAACGGAGGCCCGCTTCACGCACCGCCGTCAGCGCTTCGCGGGCGCCGGGGCGCCACGGCAGCTCGTCGTCGAACAGCCCGGCCGTGCGACGGCGGATCTCCTCGCCGGTCGAAGCGATCGCCTCGGGCGTCACGGGACGGCCGGTGACCTCCAGCAGGTAGGCCGACGTGTCGTCCATGTTGGACCCGACGAGCGTCATCCGCTGTTCCTCGGAAAGCTTGCCGCCGAGCCATTCCGCCGTCTCGTACAGCGCGATGTCCCACAGCTTCTCGGAATCGACGAGCGTGCCGTCCATGTCCCACAGCACGGCGGTCAATCCGTCCACCGTCGACGCACTCTTTCCCGCGGAGACGGCATTCGACACAGTGGAGTCTCCTCAGGTGTTGAAGTACTTGGCTTCCGGGTGGTGGCAGACGATCGCGTCGGTCGACTGCTCGGGGTGCAGCTGGTACTCCTCGGACAGCTTGACGCCGATCCGCCCCGGCTCGAGCAGCGCGACGATCTTCGCCCGGTCCTCGAGATCGGGGCAGGCGCCGTAGCCCAGGGAGAACCGAGCCCCACGGTAGCCGAGCTTGAAGAAGTCTTCGACGTCGTCCGGGTCCTCTGAGGCGACCGCCACACCGCCGGGGAAGGTCAGTTCCTGCCGGATGCGGCAGTGCCAGTACTCGGCGAGCGCCTCGGCCAGCTGGACGCCGAGGCCGTGGACCTCCAGGTAGTCGCGATACGCGTCGGCCGCGAACAGCTCGTTGGCGTAGTCGGCGATGGGCTGTCCCATGGTGACGATCGTGAACGGCACGACGTCGGCTTCCCCGGCTTCCCGGGGGCGGTAGAAGTCGGCCAGGCAGAGGCGCCGGTCGCGCCGCTGGCGCGGGAAGGTGAAGCGCACGCGCTCCGGCGCGCCGGGCGACGGCTCGGTGAGCACGACCAGGTCGTCGCCCTCGGCGACGCACGGGAAGTAGCCGTAGACGACGGCCGCGTGGGCCAGGACACCGTCGGCGGTCAGCCGGTCGAGCCAGTACCGCAGCCGCGGCCGGCCTTCCGATTCGACGAGTTCCTCGTAGGTCGGTCCCGCCCCGCCGCGGGCGCCCTTGAGGCCCCACTGGCCCATGAAGGTCGCGCGCTCGTCGAGCATCGCGGCGTAGTCGGCGAGCGGCACGCCCTTGACCACCCGCGAGCCCCAGAACGGCGGGGCCGGCAGCGGCACGTCGGTGGCCACGTCCGACCGCGCTGGTGGCGGCCCTTCGAGCGCTTCCGCCGAGGCCGTGCGGGCTTTGCGCGCCTCGGCGATCCGCAGCGAGCGTTCACGGCGTTCCTTGCGCTCCCGACGCTTTTTCTCCGCGTCCGCGTCCACCAGCGGCGACTCCCCGCGCTTGGCCGCCATGATCGCGTCCATCAGGCGCAGGCCTTCGAACGCGTCCCGCGCGTAGCGGACGTCGCCGAGGTACAGCTCGGTCAGGTCGTTCTCCACATAGGACCGGGTCAGCGCGGCGCCGCCGAGCAGCACCGGCCAGCGTGCCGAGACGCCCCGGGAGTTCATCTCCTGGAGGTTCTCCTTCATGATCACCGTGGACTTCACCAGCAGCCCGGACATCCCGATCGCGTCGGCGCCGTGTTCCTCGGCCGCGTCGAGAATGGTCGTGATCGGCTGCTTGATGCCGAGGTTCACGACTTCGTAGCCGTTGTTGGACAGGATGATGTCGACGAGGTTCTTGCCGATGTCGTGGACGTCGCCGCGCACGGTGGCCAGCACGATGCGGCCCTTGCCGGTGTCGTCGTCGGACTCCAGGTGCGGTTCGAGGTGGGCGACGGCGGCCTTCATCACCTCGGCGGACTGGAGCACGAACGGCAGCTGCATCTGGCCCGACCCGAACAGCTCGCCGACGGTCTTCATGCCGGACAGCAGCGTGTCGTTGATGATCTGCAGGGCGGGCCGCTGGTCGAGGGCCGCGTCGAGGTCGTCCGTCAGCCCGTTGCGCTCGCCGTCGACGATCCGGCGCTCCAGCCGTTCGAACAGCGGCAGGGCGGCCAGCTCCTCGGCGCGGGACGCCTTGGACGACGCCGCGCTCACGCCCTCGAACAGGCCCATCAGCTCCTGCAGCGGGTCGTAACCGGGACGGCGGCGGTCGTACACGAGGTCCAGGGCCACCGCACGCCGGTCGTCGGGGATGCGGGCCATCGGCAGGATCTTCGACGCGTGCACGATCGCGGTGTCCAGCCCGGCTTGGACGCACTCGTGCAGGAACACCGAGTTCAGCACCTGCCGCGCGGCCGGGTTGAGGCCGAACGAGATGTTGGACAGGCCGAGCGTGGTCTGGACTTCGGGGTGGCGGCGTTTGATCTCGCGGATGGCCTCGATCGTCTCGATGCCGTCGCGGCGCGACTCCTCCTGGCCGGTGGCGATGGTGAAGGTCAGCGCGTCGATGATGATGTCGGACGTCCGCACCCCCCACTTCCCGGTGATGTCCGCGATCAGCCGGGACGCGATGTCGGCTTTCTTCTGCGCGGTGCGCGCCTGGCCTTCCTCGTCGATGGTCAGCGCGACGACCGCGGCACCGTACTCGCTGACCAGGTCCATGACCTGGGTGAACCGGGATTCCGGGCCGTCACCGTCTTCGTAGTTGACGGAGTTGACCGCGCACCGGCCGCCGAGCCGCTGCAGGCCCGCGCGCAGCACGGGGACCTCGGTGGAGTCGAGCATGATCGGCAGGGTCGACGCCGTGGCCAGCCGCCCGGCCAGCTCGGCCATGTCGGCGGTGCCGTCGCGGCCGACGTAGTCGACGCACAGGTCGAGCAGGTGGGCGCCGTCGCGGGTCTGCTCGCGGGCGATCTCGACGCAGTCGTCCCAGCGGCCCTCGAGCATCGCGGTGCGGAAGGCCTTCGAGCCGTTGGCGTTGGTCCGCTCGCCGATCATCAGCACGCTGGCGTCCTGCCTGAACGGCACCGCCTGGTACAGCGACGACACGCCGGGCTCCGGGCGCGGCCGCCGCGGGACCGGAGCGGTGTCCGCCACGGCCGCGGCGAGCTGCCGGATGTGCTCGCCGGTGGTTCCGCAGCACCCGCCGACCAGGCCGACGCCGAACTCGCGCACGAACCCGGTCAGCGCCTCGACCAGCGCTTCCGGGCCGAGCGGGTAGACCGCGCCGTCGGGGCCCAGCTCCGGCAGGCCGGCGTTCGGCATCACCGACAGCGGTACCCGGGCGTGCTTGGCCAGCTGCCGCAGGTGCTCGCTCATCTCGGCCGGGCCGGTGGCGCAGTTGAGCCCGATGACGTCGATGCCGAGCGGCTCCAGCGCGGCCAGCGCCGCGCCGACCTCGGTGCCGAGCAGCATCGTGCCGGTCGTTTCGACGGTGATCGAAGCGATGATCGGGACGTGCCGGCCCTCGGCGGCCATCGCCCGCTTCGCGCCGATGATCGACGCCTTCGTCTGCAGGATGTCCTGGGTGGTCTCCACGATCACCGCGTCGGCGCCGCCGGCCAGCAGTCCCCGGACCTCCTCGCGGTAGGCGTCCCGCAGGGTGGTGAACGGCGCGTGGCCGAGCGTCGGGAGCTTCGTGCCGGGGCCGACGGAGCCGAGCACGAAGCGCGGGCGGTCCGGCGTCGCGAACTCGTCGGCGGTCTCGCGGGCCAGCCGCGCGCCGGCCTCGGCGAGCTCGAAGATCCGCTCGGCGATGTCGTACTCGGCGAAGTTGGCGAAATTGGCCCCGAAAGTGTTCGTCTCGATCGCGTCCGCGCCCGCTTCCAGGTACCCGCGGTGGACCGAGCGGACCACGTCCGGCCGGGTGACGTTGAGGATCTCGTTGCAGCCCTCCAGGCCGCCGAAGTCGTCCAGGCTCAGGTCGTGGGCCTGCAGCGCGGTCCCCATCGCCCCGTCGGCCACCAGGACGCGGGAGCGCAGGGCATCGGCGAACGGCGACGACAGGCGGTCGGACATGCTGAACAGGGTAAGGCCGGTGGTCGTAGGCTGGTCCGGTGAGTGAGCCCGTCGACGAGACCCCGCGGCCGCCCGGCGACCGCACCGAACCCAGCCGGCCTTTGATGGTGGTCGCCTTCGAAGGCTGGAACGACGCAGGTGACGCGGCCAGCCGGGCGGTCGAGCACCTGCAGCTGAACTGGGACGCCACGCCGCTGGCCGAGCTGGAGCCCGACGACTACTACGACTTCCAGGTCAGCCGCCCGACCGTCCGGATGGTGGACGGCGTCACTCGCCGGGTGGACTGGCCGACCACGACGCTGTCGGTGTGCCGCCCGGACGGGTTCGACCGGGACGTCGTCCTCGTGCAGGGGCCCGAGCCGAACATGCGCTGGCGCGCCTTCTGCGCCGAGCTGCTGGAGCACATCCAGCAGCTGGACGTCGCGACCGTGGTCACCCTGGGCGCCCTGCTCGCCGACACCGCGCACACGCGGCCGGTCCCGGTCACCGGAACGGCGTACGACAAGGACACCGCTTCGCTGTACGGGCTCGACCTGAACAACTACCAGGGCCCGACCGGCATCGTCGGGATCCTGCAGGACTACTGCGTGCAGGCGGGTATCCCGGCCGTCTCGATCTGGGCCGCGGTGCCGCACTACGTGTCGCACCCGCCGTCCCCGAAGGCCACGCTGGCGCTGCTGCACAAGCTGGAGGACATCCTCGACGTCGAGATCCCGCTGGGTGCGCTGCCGGAGCAGTCCGAGGAGTGGCAGCGCACGGTCAGCGAGATGGCCGACGAGGACGAAGAGATCAGCGAGTACGTCCGCAGCCTCGAGGAGCGCGGAGACGCCCAGAGCGAGGTCGTGGCCGAGGACGTCAGCGGCGACAAGATCGCCGCCGAATTCGAGCGCTACCTCCGCCGCCGCGGCCGCGGTGGTGGAGGCGGACAGGAAGGCTTCGGCCTGCGCTGAGGCATCACTTCGGCCAGCTGGTGGCGAACGCCCGGGCGGGGTTCGCCACCAGCATGGCCGTGACGACGTCGCCACCGAGGTGCTCGGTCAGCCGCGGCGCGAGCGTGGTGAGCAGGTAGGACGCGCCCGGCTGGTCACGGGCGGCGGCGGTGGTCGTGTCGCCGCCGAGCAGGAGCTGCCCGCCGTGCCCGGCTGCGACGAGCGCTTCGAGGCCGTCGAAGAGCCGCCAGTCGGTGGCGTGGTTGGCCCGCGAGGGGCCGTCGAAGCCGAGGAACACGCCGGTCTCGGCGATCTTCCGCTGCAGCCGCGGGTCCGGGTTCCGGTTGAGGTGCCCGAGGATCACCTTGTCCGGGGGAACGTCCAGCTTGCCGCAGAGGAGTTCGACCGTCTCCAGGCCCGCTGTGCCGAGTTCGAGGTGCACGGCGATCGGCGCGCCGGTCTCCTGGTGGGCGACCGCGGCGGCGGTCATCGTCAGCCGGGCGTGGGAGTCGATCGTGTGGAACGCGCCGGCCACCTTGACCAGCCCGGCCCGCGGGCCGGTCCGCGGCTCGTCGGGCAGGTCGGCGGGCTGGGTCCCCTCGGTGAGGTCGGCGACGAACTCCTTGACCAGGCCGTCGATGACGCGGCCGAGGATCACCGGGGCGTAGTGCTCCACGCGGTGCAGGCCGGTGGCCGCGACCACGTGCACGCCGACCTCCTCCGACATCCAGGCGAGGTCGCGGGTGCGCCGGGTCAGGCCGTACGGCGTCCACTGGACGAGCGCCGCGCCGCCGCGCATCTTGAACTCGAGCAGCGCGTGCGCGGCGGCGATCGGGTCGTCCAGTTCCTGGCCCGGCAGCAGCTTGGAGGCGAAGAAGAGGTGGTCGTGCGAGTTCGTCACGCCCAGTTCGGCCGGATCGATGTCGCCCAGCACCGTGCGCACCTCGGGTTCCCCAGTCACGAACATGAGTGTAACGCCTCACCCGTTACGATGGCGAGGTGTCCGAAGACTTCCGCCTCGACATGGGCGCACCCTGGTTGAACCTGCTCGCCACCCGCGGCCGCCACTTCGGGCCGCAGCCGATCGAGCGGATCCCGACGGTCGAGCGGCTGCGCGACTGGCTCATCCGGGTCGAACTGACGCCGCTCGCGCCGGTCACGCACGCCGACCTGCGCGAGGCCCACCGGCTCCGCGAGGTCCTCCGCGAACTCGCCTTGGGCGCGGTCGACGGGATTCCGCCGAGAGCCGGCCAGGTGAGCCCGCTGACACCCTTCCTCAAGGCCGAGCCGGTCCACCTCGCCGCGCTCGACCGGCTCCACCGCAGCGCCCCCGCGACCGCCGCCGACGCGCTCGGCCGGCTCGCCCGCCAAGCCGCGGACTGGCTCACCGGACCGCTGCGGCACGACCTGCGGACCTGCCCCGAGCAGGACTGCCGCGGCGTGTTCGCCGATCCGGGCGGGCGGCGGCGCTGGTGCCCCGCCCCCGCCTGCGCCAGCCGGGGCCGGGTCCGGGCGCTCAGGGAACGGCGCCGCGCGGAATCATGAGGGCCACAGGATCCGGCGCATCGGCACCGCACCCCGCGCCCGCTTGCGCCACTCGCGCGGATAGCCCAGTGAGACCTCTTCGAACCGGACGCCGTCGGCCTCGGTGCTGCGCGGGATGTGCAGGTGGCCGTAGACGGCGATCTCCGCGCGGTAGCGGAGGTGCCAGTCCTCGGTCTTCGTGGTGCCGCACCAGAGCGCGAACTCCGGCCAGTACAGCGGGGCCGTCGGGTGCCGGTGCAGCGGCCAGTGCGACATCAGGATGGTGCCGTGGTCCGCGGGGATCGCGTCGAGGCGGCCGGTGCTGATCTTGAGCCGGTCCTCGCACCAGGCCTGCCGGCTCGGGTACGGGTCCGGGTGGAGGAAGTACTCGTCCGTGCAGACCACCCCGGCCTCCCTGGCCTGGCGTAGGGCTTCCTCGAGGGACTTGCCCTCGGCTTCCGGGGTCCGCCAGCTGTAGTCGTAGAGCAGGAACAGCGGCGCGATCGTCAGCGGCCGCGGACCGTGCCGCCAGACCGGGAACTCGTCCTCCGGCGTCAGCACGCCGATCTCGCGGCACCGCTCGACGAGGTGTTCGTAGCGGGCCTGGCCCCGCAGCTGGCAGTCGTCGTTCTTCGTCGTCCACAGCTCGTGGTTGCCCGGCACCCAGACGACCTTCGCGAACCGGCTGCGCAGGGTCTTCAGCGTCCCGATGGTGGCGTCGGCGAGTTCGGCGACGTCGCCGGCGACGAGCAGCCAGTCTTCGGGTGTTTCCGGGACGACCGAGTCGAGGACGGGGCCGTTGCCCTCGTGGGTCACGTGGAGGTCGCTGGTGGCGAAGAGGTGCGGCACCCCTCCACCGTAACCACCGCGGCCGGGGCGGCTCTACGACTTCGCCGACGAGGCCGCCCGGTATCGCCCCACCGGCTCCCGCGTGCCCCGCCGGCGGACGAGCACGACGGCGCCCGCGAAGACGTAGACACCGGCCTGGACGTCCAGCAGCGCGGCGGGCCCGGTCACCGCCACGAGCGCGCCCGCCAGCAGCGCGCCGGCGGTGGTGAAGGTCGCGACCATGGCGAACGTCGTGCTCAGCACCCGCCCGGCGCGCTCGGGCGCGACCGCGCGCTGGATCTCCGACAGCACCCCGGCGCCGACGACCACGCCCGGGGCGCCGGCCACGGCGAACAACCCGACGTACACGCCCAGCGCCGTCGTGACCGGCGCCAGGTTCCAGATCACCGCGGACAGCAAGCCCAGCCCGAGCGCACCCCAGCCGAGCAACGCGGCCGGCGCGACCCGCCGCGCCACGGTGGCCAGCGCGAATCCGGCGGCCAGCCCGCCGAGCGCCTGCACACCCCGCAGCAGCCCGGCGTCGGCTTCGCTGCCGCCGAGCACGTCGAGGACGTAGACCACGAACAGCACCAGGAACATGCCCTGCGCCAGCGACGTCAGGACCAGCGCGAACCCGGTGCGCCACAGACGCCGGTCGCGCGTCAGCTCACCCAAGCCGGCGAGCCAGGCCCGCACCACCGGCTCCCGGGCGGGGACCGGCGCCGGCGCGGTGACCCGGCGGAACGGCTTGGCCAGCAGCGCCGCCGCCACCGCCAGGACGGCCAGGTAGCCGGTGATGACGTCCGCGAGCCCGCCGAAGCCCAGCAGGGCGCCGCCCGCCCAGCCGCCGGCCAGCCGGGCGATGCTGCCGTTCACGCTCATCAGCCCGTTCGCCGCGGTGACGTCCGCGACGCCGACGAGCTCCGGAACGAGCGCGTTGCGGGCGGGTTCGAACACCGACGCGAGGGCCGCTTGGGCGGCCATCACCGCGTACACCACCGTGACGCCGGGCTCGGCCAGGAGCGGGAGCGCCACGACGGCGAGCCCGCAGCAGACGCCGAACAACACCGCGCGGCGGTTCCACCGGTCGGCGACGACGCCGGCCACCGGGCTCAGCAGGACCGCGGGCAGCAGGCCGAGCACGATGCTCAGGGCCGTCGTCGCGGCGGAGCCCGTGCGCTGGAAGACGTGGAGCGGCAACGCCACCTGCAGCATCCACTCGGCCGTCTCGCCGAAGAAGGCGGCCGCCCACAGCCGCGCGAACGCCGGCACCCCCAGCAGCCGGTTCACTCCTCCGCCCGCCCCGAGTGGTCGACGCGCGGGAACGCCCGCAGGCTGACGTGCACCGGGCGCGCGTGCGCCGGCGCGTCGGGCCGGATCGCGCCGACGTAGGGCCGGACCAGCGCGTCGATCGCGTCGCTCAGCCGGGTCAGCTCCTCCGGCGTGACGCGCAACGTGTACGTCGAGAGCCCGGACGCCTCGACCCAGGCCGGGTCGAGGTCGTCGAGGGAGTCCAGGTATCGCTGGGTCAGCTCCTGTTCGTGGCTCAGGCTCGCCCCCACGACCCCGAGCTGGGCGGCCCGGCGGGCCGGATCATCGGCGAACCGGCCGATGTCCAGCCCGACCTGCCGGGCGCGCCACGGGCGTTCGCGGCCGTCTTCGGTCTCGGCGCGCTCGACGAGGCCGTACTGCGCGAGCTGCCGCAGGTGCCAGCTGCAGTTCGACGCCGTCGAGCCGACGGCGTCGGCGCACTCGCTCGCGGTGCGCGGGCCGACGGCGGTGAGGTGGTTCAGCAGCGCGGACCGCAACGGGTGCGCCAAGGCGCGAAGCAGCTCGACGTCCTCGATCCGCTTGCGCGGCGGCAGGTCGGCCATCGGCGTCCAATCTGAAAGGATAATTTCGAAAGCTCTCTTTCAGAGTTCGTGCCGCCTGGGGGTTTGTCAACCGGCTCCGCTATCGTTCGCGGGGCAGTGACTGCACCGGGCAGTGACTGCGTCGTGACCCGAGCTTGGATGGACGTTGCCCGACCAGCGCGAACTAGCCACCGCCGCCGCTCTCGCCCTCCCCCGCTTCGTGGGTTCCACCGCGCTCTTCCACGCGGCGGTCGCCGAGCGGATGGCCGTCACCCCGGCCGAGCTGCACTGCCTGCACCTGCTCCACGGCGGGGTCAGCGACTCCCCGACCGAACTCGCCCGGCTCCTCGGGATGAGCACCGGCGCGTTCACCCGGCTGCTCGACCGGATGGACCGCCACCGGCTGGCCGAACGCGCCCCCGATCCCACCGACCGGCGCCGGCTCGTCGTCCGGCCGCTGCCCGACCGGATGGCCGAGCTCGCCGAGCTGTACGCGCCGATGGCCCGGTTCGTCGGCGACCGGCTCGCGCGCTTCGACCGCCGTCAGCTGACCGCCTTGCTCGAGTTCCTCACCGACGGCACCGCGGCGGCCGAACGGTCGACCACCGGGCTGCCGGATGTGACCCAGGCCATAACCGGTTGACTAACTCTACGGATGTTGCGTTAACCTGGTTCCACTATGAGGAACTGAACCGCGCCCATCCCGCTCGAGGCGGCACCCCGGTCGAGCCGACGCTCCCGCGTGCCCCGACGCCCGGCGGGATCTCGCTTTCTTCCCCCAGGGTTCGGTGATCGCCCATGTCTTCCCTCTTTCCGTTGCAGGCCAAGGACGTCGTCTTCGGCTACGGCACCCGCGTCGTCCTCGACGGCGTCTCGCTGACCGCGTCGGCCGGGCAGCGGCTCGGCCTGGTCGGCGAGAACGGCACCGGCAAGTCCACTCTGCTGCGCCTGCTCGCCGGGCTCGAAGAACCGCGCTCCGGCGAGGTGCGGCGCGGCCGGGACGTCGGGTTCCTGCTCCAGGAACTGCCGTTCCCGATGGACGCGACCTTCGCCGGCGTCCTCGACGGCGCGCTCGCCGAGATCCGGGCGGCCGCGGCCCGGCTCGACGAGCTGACCGCGACCATGACCGACCGGCCCGACGACGCGGGCGTGCTCGAGGAGTACGGCCGCGTGCTGGAGTGGGCGCAGGCCCACGACCTCTGGGACGCCGACCGCCGCGCGAAGCTCGTCTGCGACGGCCTCGGCCTCGGCGGCGTCGAACCCGGCCGTCGGCTCGGCACGCTGTCGGGCGGCCAGCGGTCGCGGCTGGGCCTGGCCGCACTGCTGATCCGGCAGCCGGCCACGCTCCTGCTCGACGAGCCGACCAACCACCTCGACGACGCCGCGATGGAGTTCCTGGAGCGCCATCTCACCGAGCTGACCGGCATCGTGGTGCTGTCCTCGCACGACCGGGTGTTCCTCGACGCCGTCTGCACCGACATCGTCGACCTCGACCCGGCCGCGGCGGACCGGCAGGCCGGCGGCGCCGTCCGCTACGGCGGCAGCTACTCCGCCTACCTCGGGCACAAACGCGCCGAACGGGCCCGCTGGGAACAGCGCTACGCCGAGGAGCAGGAGGAACTGAAGGAGCTGCGGGAAACCGTCGCGGTCACGGCACGCCACGTCGCCCACGGCCGCGCCCCGCGCGACAACGACAAGTTCATCCACCACTTCAAGGGCGCCCGCGTCCAGAAGACGATCTCGCGGCGGGTCCGCGACGCCGAGCAGCGCCTGGAAAACCTGGAACGCGACCAGGTGCGCAAACCCCCGGCGCCGCTGCGGTTCCGGGCCGAGCTCACCGGCCGCGCCGCGGGCGACGGACCGGCGGTTGCGGTGCGCTCACTCGAAGTGCCGGGGCGGCTGCGGCTGCCGCGGCTGGACATCGACGGTTCGGCGCGGCTGCTCGTCACCGGCGGGAACGGCGCCGGGAAGTCGACGCTGCTCTCGGTGCTGGCCGGACGGCTCGCGCCCGCGGCCGGGACGGTCCACTTCGGACACGGCGTGCGGGTCGGGCTGCTGGAGCAGGATGTGGTGTTCGCCGAACCGGAACGGACCGCGGCCAGGGTGTACCGGGACGCGCTCGGCGAGGACGCTCCCCCGCTGAGCCGGCTCGGCTTGCTGGCGTCACGGGATCTCCGGCAGCCGGTGGGCGCGCTGTCGGTCGGCCAGCGGCGGCGGCTGGCGCTGGCGGTGTTGCTGGCCGATTCGCCGGACGTGCTCCTGCTCGACGAGCCGACCAACCACATTTCCCTCACGCTGGCGGAAGAACTGTTCGCGGCGCTGGAAACGGCACCGGGCGCGGTCGTCATCGCTTCCCACGACCGGTGGTTGCGCCGGGACTGGTCAGGCGACCACCTGGAGCTCCCTCCCACAAGCCGAGGAAGCGCCGCTTTCACGTGAAAGCGGCGCTTTGCGGCGCAAAGCGTAGCTTTCACGTGAAAGTGCCGCCCCTCGACGTCAGGGTCAGAGGGTGATGCCGAGGAGGGCGTCGACCGCGGTGCGGATCAGGTCCGGGGCCGCCGGGTCGGTGCCGTCGCGGCGCCGGGCTTCGTTCGCCCACGCGTCGATCGCCGCCAGGGCCTTCGGGGTGTCGAGGTCGTCCGACAGGTGGTCGCGCAACCGCGTGACGGTGTCCGCCGCCGACGGTCCGGTGCCCAGCGAGACGGCTTCCCGCCAGCGCGCGAGCCGGGTTTCGGCGTCGGCCAGCAGCTGAGCCGACCACGGCCGGTCCTCGCGGTAGTGGCCGGCGAACAGCGCCAGCCGGATCGCGCCCGGATCGACCCGGTCGGCCCGCAACCGCGAGACGAACACCAGGTTCCCGCGCGACTTCGACATCTTCTCGCCGTCGAGGCCGATCATCCCGGCGTGCACGTAGTGCCGGGCGAACGGGCCGTCCTTGGCCACGGCCTCGGCGTGCGCCGCGCTGTACTCGTGGTGCGGGAAGATCAGGTCCGAGCCGCCGCCCTGGAGGTCGAAGCCGAGGCCCAGCCGGTTGACCGCGATCGCGCTGCACTCGATGTGCCAGCCCGGGCGGCCGGAGCCGAGCTCGGACTCCCACGACGGCTCGCCTTCCCGGGCAACGCGCCACAGCAGTGCGTCCAGCGGGTGGCGCTTGCCGGCGCGGCCGGGGTCGCCGCCGCGCTCGGCGAAGAACTTCGCCATCGTCTCGGCGTCGTAGTTCGATTCGTAGCCGAACCTGCCGGTCGCCGTGTGGTCGAAGTAGACGTCGGGGAACTCCGCGTCGTCCGCGCGGTAGGCGCTGCCGTTGGCCAGCAGCTTCGCGATGACCTCGACGATCTCGGGGATGCTCTCCACGGCGCCGACGAACTGCTTCGGCGGGATCACGCGCAGTGCGGTCATGTCCTCACGGAACAGCGCCGTCTCCCGCATACCCAGCACGACCCAGTCGTCCTGGTCGCGCGCGGCGCGCTCCAGCAGCGGCTCGTCGATGTCCGTGACGTTCTGCACGTAGTGGACGTCGTGCCCGTTGTCCCGCCAGATGCGGTTCACCAGGTCGAAGGCGAGGTAGGTCGCGGCGTGCCCCAGGTGCGTCGCGTCGTAGGGCGTGATGCCGCAGACGTACATCCGGGCGGTGGCGCCGGGCGCGGTCGGGCGGGTCTGCCCGGTGGCCGTGTCGTGGAGCCGCAGCGGGCGGGGGGTGCCGGGGATGCGGGGCACGTCGACCGATGACCAAGTCTGCATACCCCGACTGTAAGGGCTGGCTCGTCAGGCGTTCCCGAGCGGTGGGACGAGCCGTACTCGCGCGTAGGCTTCGATGGCCCGCGCCAGCCACGCGGGCAGGTCCGGGTCGGCCCGCTCGGCCAGCTCCCGTTGCCGGGGATCGTTCAGGTACAGCCCGCCCATCGCGGCGTAGGCCGGGGCGGTCGGCTGCCAGAAGCGGCGCACCGACTCGTAGTGTTCGGCGACGGCGTCGAGTGCGGCGGGTCCTCCGGCGCCGCACCCGAGCGCATGACGGCGGCCAGCCGCCGGAACAGCGCCGCTCCCTGCGCGGCGGCGTGCTCGTAGTCCGCGGCGCTGAGCCCGTGCTGGGCGGCCTGGGCGACGTCGAAGGCCGCCGCGGCACCTTCCCCGAAGGTCTCGCGGTAGCTCTGCCGCATGGCGGCGCCGTCCTTGCGCAGGCCGGCGAAGAACCGGTCCGGGTCGCCGATCCGGGCGTGGCCGAGGTCGGCGATCGTCTCCTCGACGGTGGCGATGACCCGGTCGAGGCGCCGCCGCTCGTCCTCGAGCTGAGCCAGGTGGCCGCGCAGCGCGGCCGCCTCGTCGACCTGGTCGCCCAGCACCGCCCCGATCTCGGCCAAGCCGAGCCCGAGCCGCCGCAGCAGCAGGATGCGCTGCAGGCGCAGCAGTTCGGGCCGGCTGTACCAGCGGTAGCCGTTCGCCGCCACCGAAGCCGGCGTGAGCAGCCCGAGCGCGTCGTAGTGGCGGAGCATGCGCGCCGACACGCCGGACGCCTTCGCGACCTGGCTGATCGAGTACCGCATGCCGCCAGCTTAGAAGTTGACCTTCACACGGTGTCAACTTCTACCGTGGGTGCCGTGACCACAACCATCACCGGCGCCCGCGTCTTCGACGGCGAGCGCCTCACCGACCACACCGCCGTACGGATCGCGGACGGGTGCCTCACCGCGGTCGGCGACGACACGCTCCGGCGCCCCGGCGACGAGCACGTGGACGCCCGCTGCGCCACCCTGCTGCCCGGGCTGATCGACGCCCACGTGCACCTGCTGCCCGGCGCGCCCCGGCAAGCCCTCACGTTCGGCGTCACGACCGTGCTCGACATGTTCAGCAAGCCGGACACCGTCCGGGCGGCCCTGGCCGACGCGGCCGGCCCGGACGCCGCCGACGTGCGGTCGTCCAGCGTCGGGGCCACGGCGCCCGGCGGCCACCCGAGCATGATGTACGCGCCGTTTCCGGCCGTGACCGGGCCGCGGGATGCCGAGCGGTTCGTCGCCGACCGCGTCGCCGAAGGCGCGGCGCACCTCAAGGTGCTCTACGACGACGGCACCGGCGGACCGATGCCGATGCCGTCGCTGGACGTCCCGACGATCGCCGCGCTCGTCGAGGCCGGGCACGCGGCGGCCCTGATCGTGGCCGCCCACGTGTCGACCGCGCGCGGGGCGGTGGACCTGCTGCCCACCGGGGTCGACGTGCTCGCGCACGTACCGTTCGACGCGCTCAGCGGCCCCCAGGTCGACGCGATCGCCGCGGCGGGCGTCGCGGTGATCTCGACGCTGTCGGTGGCCGACGGCTTCCCCGGCGACGCACTGCTCGGCGAGCCTGCCCTCGGTCCCCGCCTGGGCCCGGAGTGGCGCGCGGTCCTCGACCGGCAACGGCGGCGGTGGTTGCCACCGCAGCTGCCCGACTTCGCGGCCGCGCGGACCAACGCCCGGCTGCTGCACGAGGCAGGCGTACCGCTGCTGGCCGGGACGGACGCGCCCAATCCGGGCACGGTCCACGGCGCGAGCCTGCACCGCGAGCTGGGGCACCTCGTGTCGGCCGGGTTTTCGCCGTCCGCCGCGCTCACCGCGGCGACGGCGCGGCCGGCCGACGTGTTCGGCCTGGCCGACCGCGGCCGGATCCGCCCGGGGCTGCGCGCGGACCTCGTCCTGGTCGCCGGGCGCCCCGACGAGGACATCGCCGCGACGCAGGAGGTCACGGCCGTCTGGAAGCAGGGAGTCCGGGCGGACCTGGACGCCTACGTCGGATCGGCCGAGGAGCAGGCCGGGCTGGGCGCCTTGCGGGCGCAGACCGAGAAGGTGATCGCTGCCGTCCGCGCCCGGCTGGGCGTGGAGCTGTGAGCCCGATCGAGGTCCGGCGCGAGGAGGACAGCGAGCTCCTCGGCCACCTCCGACGGACGGGGTCGGGCTGGGAGCCGGTCACGGTGTTCCACGCGCCGCTGGCCGGACCGGCCGGGCGCGACGAGGCCGAGGAGATCGTCCGCCGCGACGGCCTGTCGTGCCTGAGCGACCCGTGGTGGGTGGAGGAAGCGCCGGACCGGTGGACAGAGGCACGCATCCAGGAAGCCCACCCGGACCGGCTGCGGGTGCGCTGGGCGGACCCGCTGGCCGACCAGCCCCCGCACGGCCACTGGATCGACCCGCGGACCGTCCGCGTCCGGCGGCACCGGCCCTGAGCCCACCCGGCGTCCGGCACCGGAGCGGTCGGCGGCTGATCGGTACGCAGGTGGCTCGCCGACCTGCACGACCACCCGGCGACCTGGCCGCCGGGCCGGATACCAGCTACCGGCAGGTGCAGACAGCCCTGTACGACCACCCGGCCGTCGCGGCGGCAACGGCTACCAGCGGGCGTGCAGGCAGCCGCCGCCCTGCGCGCCTACTCGCCCGCCGAGGCGGCGGCCGCCGAAGCAGCAACTGCCGGAGTCAGCGTCGCGTGCGCAGGTAGTCGCCGACCACCGCTGCGCCCAGGCCGTCCAGGTCCGGGGCGATCACCCGGCCGCCCGAGCGGCGGGCGATCAGGTCCACGAAGGACGTCAGCCGCGGGTCGTCGCCGAGGCGGAACACCGAAATCGATGCACCCAGTTTGGCCAGCCTGTCCACTTCGGACAGTGTCTTGAGGAGGGTCCGGGGCTGCGGTGGGTAGTCGAAGATCGCTTCGCCGTCGGGCTCCAGGTGCGCCGTCGGCTCGCCGTCGGTGACCATCAGGACCACCGGCTGGGCGTCCGGGTGCCGCCGCAGGTGCTGCCCGGCGAGCAGCAGCCCGTGGTGGGCGTTGGTGCCCTGCTCCCACGCGCCCTCCAGGCCGACCAGCTCCGGCAGCTCCACCGACTGCGCGTACCGACCGAACGTGATCAGCTGCAGCGCGTCGTTGCGGAAGCGGGTGCTGATGAGCTGGTGCAGCGCGAGCGCCGTGCGCTTCATCGGCAGCCAGCGGCCTTCCGACACCATCGACCACGACGTGTCGACCAGCAGCGCGACCGCCGCGCGGGAGCGGTGCTCGGTCTCGACCACTTCGACGTCCTCGACGTCGAGGCGCACCTGCCGCTCCCCCACCGAAACCGACCGCAGCACGGCGTTGCGGATGGTCCGCGGCACGTCCCATGGCTGCATGTCCCCGAACCGCCACGGCCGCGACGCGCCGGTGGGCTCACCCGCCGCGCCCGCCGACTCGGTCTCGCGTTCGCCGGTCTTGCCGCGCAACGCGTTCACGATGTCGGACAACGCCGTCTCGCCGAGACGCCGCAACGCCTTGGGCGACAACCGGAGCGAGCCGTCGGCCGCCCGTTCGAACAGGCCCTGGCGGCGCAGCTCGCGCTCCAGTTCGGCCAGCCGGCGGGCGTCGACGCCCGCGTCCTTGCCGAGCTGCTGTTCGAGGGCCTCCAGGTCGATGTCCTCCAGCCGGGCGCCGGGATACGACTGGCCGAGCTGCTCGGCCAGTGCGTCCAGCTCGGCGAGGTCCGCCATGGCCTGGGCGCCTTCGCCCATGCCCAGCGGGTTGTTGCCGCGGAAGCGCGCCGAGCCCGTCCAGTCCTCACCCGGCCGGGCCGCCCGCAGTTGCGCGTCCAGATTCGACAGCTGCTGCGCCAGCCGCGGGTCACCGAACGCCTGCTGGGTCAGCTCGGCGAGTTCCGCCCGCTGCTCGGCCGACATCGAGTTGAGCATCCGCTGGGCTGCCGCGGAACGCTCGGCGAGCGCGTCGATCAGCTCTTCGACGTTCTGGGGGTTCTCCGGGAAGAACTCGCCGTGCTTGCCCATGAAGTCCTCGAAGCGCTTCTGGATGTCTTCGGCGCCTCGGGCGTGCGCGGCCAGCAGGTCGTTGAGGTCGCCGAGCATCTCGTTGATCCGCTCGACGTCCTCGGGCCCGGCGTTCTGCAGCGCCTGCTTCATGCCCTGGAACCGGGACTCCATCAGCTCCTGGCCGAGCAGGTCCCGGATCTGCTGGTAGTTCTCGCGGCCCTGGTCCGAACGCCAGTCGTAGTCCGCGAGTTCGTTCACGGCCGCGGCCGTGCCCGGCGGCAGCGCGTCGAGCTGGGCCTCCCGGAACCGGGCGTCGTCGTCCGGGTCCGGGAACAGCTCCCGCCGTTCGGCGTCGAGGGCCTCCTGCAGCAGGCGCTGGACCTCCTGGAGGGTGCCGTCGAGGTTGTTGCGCCGCTGGATCTGCGAGCGGCGCTGCCAGAGCCGGCGGGTCAGCTCGTCGAGACCCGCGGTGCGCTCGGTGCCGCGCCGCAGCAGTTCCTCCAGTGCCGAGCGCGGCGACGCCCCGGCCATGACGTCGCGGCCGATCTCGTCGAGCGCGTCGCGCAGGTCGGCCGGCGGCGCCAGAGGATCCGGCCCGTCGTGCCACGGGCCGTAGGAGTAGCCGTCGGGAAGCGGGACCGCGGTCATCGGCCGTAGACGGTCGTCGTGTCGTCGGAGTCCTTGGCGAGCCTTCGCGACAGGAACAGCGATTCGAGGGCGAGTTCGACGGCGGCCGCGATGCGCCCGGCGGGCTCGTCGGCGGCGACCCCGGCCCGGCGGGCGACCTCGTGCAGCACCGGCAGCTCCGGCAGGGCTTCGAGGACGTCCTTGCCCGGCACGCGCTCGCCGGTGGACACCAGGTGGCCGTTGCCGACCGCGTCGGCCAGCGGCCGCAGGTCCAGCCCGGCGAACCGGTCGCGCGCGGTCTCCGCGATCGCGAGGCGCAGCAGGTGCACCAGGTGCTCGATCTCGCGGCCCTCTTCGCCGGGCTCGAACTCGATCTTGCCGCGCAGCACCGACGGCACGGCGTCGAGGTCGACCGGACGGGCCACCGCAGGCTCCTCCCCCGTCAGCGCCGAACGCCGCAGGGCCGCGGCCGCCACGGTCTCGGCCGCGGCGACGGCGAACCGCGCCGAGACGCCGGAGCGCTGGTCGATCACCGTCGACTCGCGGAGGTTGCGGACGAACCGGGCGAGGACTTCGAGCAGCGGCTCGCCGACTTCGGCGACGAGGTGGGCTTCCTGCCGGACGACCGCGATCTCCGCTTCGACGTCGAGGGGGTAGTGCGTGCGGATCTCGGCGCCGAACCGGTCCTTCAGCGGGGTGATGATCCGGCCGCGGTTGGTGTAGTCCTCGGGGTTCGCGGTGGCCACGAGCAGGACGTCCAGTGGCAGCCGCAGCGTGTAGCCGCGGACCTGGATGTCGCGCTCCTCCATCACGTTGAGCAGCGCGACCTGGATGCGCTCGGCGAGGTCGGGCAGCTCGTTGATGGCCACGATGCCGCGGTGGGCGCGCGGGACGAGGCCGAAGTGGATGGTCTCGGGGTCGCCGAGGCTGCGGCCTTCGGCGACCTTCACCGGGTCGACGTCGCCGATCAGGTCACCGACGGAGGTGTCTGGCGTGGCGAGCTTTTCGGTGTAGCGCTCGGAGCGGTGGCGCCAGGCCACCGGCAGGTCGTCGCCGAGTTCGGCGGCGCGCCGGATCGACGCGGGCGTGATCGGCTGCAGCGGGTGTTCGCCCAGTTCGGCGCCCTCGATCACGGGGGTCCACTCGTCGAGCAGGCCGGCGAGGGTGCGCAGCAGGCGGGTCTTGCCCTGGCCGCGTTCGCCGAGCAGCACGACGTCGTGGCCGGCCAGCAGCGCGCGTTCGAGCTGCGGCAGCACGGTGCGGGAGAACCCGACGATGCCCGGCCAGGCGTCTTCGCCGTTCTTGAGGGCGGTCAGCAGGTTGTCGTGGATCTCTTGCGCGATCGGGCGCGGTTCGTACCCGGCCGCGCGCAGGGCCCCGGCGGTGCGGGGAAGTGCGTCTGGAACAGCGTTCACCGGTTCGACGCTACTGCCGGATCGGCGGCCCGTCGATGTGGAGCGACTCCAGCGTGGGCGCGCTCCCGGCAGATCGTGCGAGCCGGTAAAATAGGGCGTCGTGTGCCGTCCCAGTGCGACTTTCGCCGTCTGGTCGAGCGCGTGGCTCAACGGGGCCGCCGCGTCCGACGATGTCCTCGATGCCCTGCTCGCGTGGGGTGAGGCCCACGATGTCGTGGCCGCCGACCCGGCCGCGGCCGACGCGTTCGAGCTCCCGCTCGCGTTCAACCGGGCGGCCACTCCGGTGCAGCTGCTGATGGCCCTGCGTTCGCAAGGAGCGAAATCTCTCCTGCTGGTGCTCCCGGTCCCCGGCGACGTCCGCGGCCTCGGCGGCGGCGGGCTGTTCACCGAAGCGGCGTTGCGCGCGGGAGACGCGCTGGTGCTCCCCGACCTCGGGTTCGGTCTGGTGCCGGAGCCGATCGCCGAAGGACTGGTGCGCTGGACGGTCTACTCGCTGTCGTCGCCGACGACCCCGGAGTACGTCCCGCTCGGCGAGGCCGAGCACGGGCTGACGGACGCGATCCGGGCCAGCGCCGGGGCGTTGCAGGCGCAGGACGTGGCTTCGGACCGGCCGGGCGTGCGTGCGGAGCTGTCGGCGCACCTGCGTTCCCGCCCGGACGTCGACTGGCCGGCCGGCACCCCGGGCCGGGCACTGCGGGTACTGCAGCGCGCCGAAGAGATCGCCGCGATCCTGGCGATCGCTTCGGCCGACGACCCGGGCGGCGCACTGTCGGCTTCGGCTTCGACGCTGCGGGCCCAGGCCCTGCGGCCGCTGTCGGACGCGGTCCGCACGGCTCGCTGCGCGGCGGTCAACGAGGCGGTGCGGGTGTTCGCGGAGCAGACCGCCCGCGAAGGCTGAGCCCCGCCGAGCGCCCCCACGCCCCATCGGGAGCCGCCGGTACCGTGGCGCGATGGTCGAGGACACCTGGGCCGCGCTGGCCGGCCAGTTCGCCGACGGTGCCTACGCCTCCGTGAAGGGGCGCGTGCGCACCTACGTCATGCACCGGCAGCTGCTGGAGCACCTGCCCGCGCCGCCGGCGTCGGTGCTCGACGTCGGCGGCGGTGCGGGCCACCAGTCGTTCCCGCTGGCCGGCGCGGGCTACGACATCACCCTGCTCGACCCGTCGGCGGCGATGCTGGACAAAGCCCGGCAGCGGCTCCGGTCGCTCCCCGACGCGGCCCGGGAGCGGGTGACGTTCGTGGAAGCCGACGGCGCGGACGCCGAAGAGGCGGTCGGCGGCCGTCGCTTCGACGCCGTCCTGTGCCACGGCGTGCTCGGGTACCTGGAGCGCCCGGAGCCGGTCCTCGACCAGCTGTGCCGGTGCGCCGCGCCCGGCGGCCTCGTCTCGATCATGGCGGGCAACGCCGACGCGGCGGCGGTGCGCCCGGCCATGGAGGGACGCTGGGAGGACGCACTGACGGCGTTCGACGCCCGCACCGAAATCGGCGTGCTGGGCCTGCCGACCCGAGCGGGCACCGTGGCCGAACTCGGCGAGTCACTCCGGGCCCGGGGCGTGGAACCGCTGCAGTGGTACGGGGTCTGGTTGTTCGTCGACTGGCTCGACCTCAGCGGAGCCCCGCCGGACGAGGCCGAAGCGGAGCGGGTGGCGGCCGTCGAACTCGAGGCAGGCCGCCGCGATCCCTACCGGCGGCTCAGCCGCGTCTTCCACCTGGTGGGGCGCAAGAAGGACTAGCGGCCAGTGCGTTTCGCCGGTTCGCAGCAGCCCACCGCACACGGCGCCCCGTTGACCGTGCACCCGGCCACCGGGAACGAAGACAGCTTCCGCGGCTGCACCCCGTGCGTGTGCTCGCGGATCAGCTCCACCACCAGCTCCGCGAACCTCGGGTCCGCACCCGCCGTCGCCGCGCGGGCGAAGGCCATGCCGTGCTCGGCCGCGCGCTCCGCCGCCTCGTTGTCCAGGTCCCAGATCACCTCGAGGTGGTCCGACACGAACCCGATCGGCGAGACGACCACGCCACGGACTCCCGCGGCGTGCAGGGCGTCGATGTGGTCGAGGATGTCCGGCTCCAGCCACGGGACCTGCGGCGGCCCGGACCGCGACTGCCACACGACGTCGTACTCCGCGATCCCCGCCTCGGCCGCCACCAGGCGCGCGGCCTCCGCGATCTGGCGCGAGTAGCGGCGGCCGCCTTCCGCGGGCGGGCCCGACGCGAGGTCCGCGCTCTCCGGCACCGAGTGCGCCGTGAACACCGTGCGGATCCCGGGCTCGTTCCCCAGCGACGCGTGAGCCGCGCGCACGCCGTCGGCGGTCGCCGACACGAACAGCGGGTGGTCGAAGAACTGCCGGATCTTCACCAGTTCGGGGGCGTCGGCGCCGACCGCCGCGCGGGCGCGCTCGATGTCCTCGTCGTACTGACGGCACGCCGAATAGCCGCCATACGCGCTCGTGGGAAACACCAGGACCCGCTTGGCGCCTTGCGACGTCAGCGAAGCCAGGGTGTCCTCGACCATCGGGTGCCAGTTGCGGTTGCCGAAGTGCACCGGCAAGTCGATGCCGGCGGCCGAAAGCTGTTTCTCGACGGCGGCCATCGCGTCGCGGTTGAGCCGGTTGATCGGCGAGACGCCGCCGAAGTGCCGGTAGTGCTCGGCGACCTCCAGGAGCCGCTCGCGCGGTACCCCCCGGCCCCTGGTGACGTTCTCCAGGAACGGCAGGACGTCGTCGGGTCCTTCCGGACCGCCGAACGAAAGCCACAGCAACGCGTCGTATCCCACCCCGTCATCTTGCCGATGTGGCGGCCCGCACGCTGAGCCGGGCTCGTTATGAATCGACCAGTCCAAAACTCTGGTAGACTGGCGGCATGGCCAGGCCACGGGAGTTCGACGAAACCGCCGCCGTCGAGAAGGCGATGCAGGCTTTCTGGGAACACGGCTACGAAGCGACGTCGACGCAGGAACTGTGCGAGGCCACCGGGCTCGGCCGTAGCAGCGTCTACAACACCTTCACCAGCAAGCGCGCCCTCTTTCAGCGTTCACTGACGCACTACACGACCCGGGAACTGGGCAAGCGCAAGGCGATCCTGGACGGGCCCGGCACCGCGGCCGAGCGGATCACGGCGGTCCTGGACACGGTGATCGAAGCCGGCCTCGGAAACCGCGGCTGCTTCGTGGTGAACACCCTCGCCGAACTCGGGCTGCCGGACGACGAGGTCGGCGCCGCCCTGCGCAGCGACACCGAACAAAACCTGGCCATGTTCGCCGAGTGCGCCCGGGAAGGCGTGCTCGACGGCAGCCTCCGCGACGGCCTTGACCCGGCCGGCGTGGCGGAGTTCCTGCTCAGCACCATCTCGGGCCTGCGGGTGATGGGCCGCCGTGGCTCGAACCGCGACGCGCTGTACGCCGTCGCCGATCTGGCGCTTTCGGCGATCGTCGCACGCTGAGACCTGACCCAGGAGCCGGGAGACCTCGCCCGAATTTTGAACTGATCGATACACAACCAAGGAGGACCCGTGCCCCTGGCTGTCTTCGTACTCGGGCTCAGCGTCTTTTCGCTGGGCACATCCGAGTTCATGATCACCGGCCTGCTTCCCGCGATGGCCGCCGACCTGCACGTCAGCATCCCCGACGCCGGGCTGCTGATCTCCGCGTTCGCCATCGGCATGGTGGTCGGCGCGCCACTGCTGGCCATCGGCACGCTGCGGCTCCCCCGCCGCGGGACGCTCCTGACGATGCTGGGCGTGTTCGTCGTGGCGCACGTCGTCGGCGCCCTCGCCGGCGGGTACGTCCTCCTGTTCGCGACGCGGGTCGTCTCGGCGCTCGCCTGCGCCGGGTTCTGGGCCGTCGCCACGGCCACGATGATCGCGCTCGTGCCCGTCGACCGGCGTGGCCGGGCGATGGCGGTGCTCGTCGGCGGGCTGACCCTGGCCAACGTCGCCGGGGTCCCGGCCGGGACGTTCCTGGGCCAGCACGCCGGCTGGCGGACGGCGTTCTGGGCAGTGGCGGCGGCGACGCTGCTCGCGGTGGCCGGGGTCGCCGCACTCGTGCCCGAGACGTCCGGTGGGCCGCTGAGCGTCCGCGGCGAACTGCGGCTCTACCGCCGCGGGCGGGTCTGGCTCGCCCTCGGCGTGATCGCGCTGGCGCAGGCGATGATCTTCGCCGCGTTCAGCTACCTCGCACCGCTGCTGACCGAGACCGACGGCCTCCCCGAAGGGTGGGTGCCCGGCGTCCTCGCGCTGTTCGGCGTCGGCGCGCTGATCGGGATCACCGCGGGCGGCAGGCTCGCCGACCGGCGGCCGTTCGCCACGCTCTACGGCTGTCTCGGCCTCGCGCTGGCGGCCCTGTTCGTGCTCGCCCTCACCACCGACGTGCTGGTGGCCATCGCGGCCGTCCTGGTCTTCGGCGTCGCCGGGTTCGGGCTCAACCCGGCGCTGAACGTGCGCGCCTACCAGGTCGCCGGCGACGCGCCCACGCTCGTGGGCGCCAGCACGACGGCGGCGTTCAACGTCGGTAACACGATCGGGCCCTGGCTGGGCGGCGTCGCGATCGACGCCGGGCTGGGCTTCCCCAGCGTCGCCTGGACCGGGATGGCCCTCGGCGCGGCCACGCTGGTCGCGCTCACGGTCGCCGCCGCAGTCCAGCGGAGCGACGACCGTGAGCCGGTGGCCGTGTGAAGCTCAGACGCCGAGGAAGTGGACCCCGCCGTCGACCATGATCATCGAGCCGGTGGTGGCGGGCAGCCAGTCCGACAGCACCGCGCAGACGCTCTTCGCGACCGGGTCCGGGTCCGTGCTGTCCCAGCCGAGCGGCGCGCGCTCGCCCCAGCCGTCCTCCAGGTCGACGAAGCCCGGGATGGACTTCGCCGCCATCGTCTTCATCGGGCCCGCGCTGACCAGGTTGACCCGGATGCCCTGCGGCCCCAGCTCCTTGGCCAGGTACCGGTTGACCGACTCGAGCCCGGCCTTCGCGACACCCATCCAGTTGTAGACCGGCCACGCGACGCGCGCGTCGAAGTCCATGCCGACGTACGACGCGCCGCGCCCCATCAGCGGCAGGCACGCCTTCGCCAGCGACATGTACGAGTACGTCGAGATCTCGATCGCGGTCTTGACGTCTTCGGCGGGCGCGTCGAGGAACGGCGCGCCGAGGCAGGTCTGCGGCGCGAAGCCGATCGAGTGCAGCACGCCGTCCAGGCCGTCGACGTGCTCGCGCACCTTGTCGGCGAGGCCGTCGAGGTGCTCTTGGTTGGTGACGTCGAGTTCGATCACCGGCGCCACTTCGGGCAGCCGCTTCGCGATGCGCTCGACCAGCGACATGCGGCCGAAGCCGGTCAGCACCACCTTCGCGCCCTCCTGCTGCGCGATCTTGGCCGCGTGGAAGGCGAGCGAAGCGTCGGTGATGATGCCGGTGATCAGCAGGCGCTTGCCTTCGAGCAGTCCGGGCACGGGTCCTCCAGGTCTTGTTCGGGTCAGGGGTTTTCGAAAGAGGTCAGTGGCCGAGGCCGAGGCCGCCGTCGACCGGCAGCACCGCGCCGTTGACGTAGCCGGCTTCGTCGGAGGCCAGGTAGCGCACGGCGGCGGCGATCTCCGACGGCTCGGCGTACCGGCCGGAGGGCACCTGGGCGAGGATCTCCTTCTTGCGGTCCTCGGGCAGCTCGTCGGTCATGTCGGTGTGGACGAACCCGGGCGCGATGACGTTCGAGGTGATGTTGCGCGAGCCGAGCTCGCGGGCCAGCGAGCGCGCGAAGCCGACCAGCCCGGCCTTCGACGCGGCGTAGTTGGCCTGGCCGGCCGAGCCGGAGAGGCCGACGACCGAGGAGATGAAGACGAACCGGCCCCACTTGCCGCGCAGCATGCCGCGGGAGGCGCGCTTGGCGACGCGGTAGGCGCCGGTCAGGTTGGCGTTGATCACGCGCTCGAACTGCTCCTCGCTCATCCGCATCAGCAGCGTGTCGTCGGTGAGCCCGGCGTTGGACACCAGCACCTCGACCGGCCCTTGGTGCTCCTCGACGAGCTTGAAGGCGGCGTCGACCTGCTCGGTGTCGGTGACGTCCGCCTGGACCCCGAAGAGGCCTTCGGGCGCGCCCGAACCACGGTGCGTGACGGCGACCCGGTGCCCCTGCTCGGCGAGGTCCCGGGCGATCGCCAGACCGATGCCCCGGTTGCCCCCGGTGACCAGAACCGACCGTCCCACTGTGTTCTCCCTCTTCTTGCCGTGCGCTGATGCCGCGCACGAGGCTATCGGCAGCGCCGCCGGGCCGCGCACCCGCGCCCGGGCTCGCCGCGACCGTCCCGAGCGGGTGTTATCAACGCGTCATCCGGTGCGCCCACGCCGACCAGCCGATCGTTTCGGAGAAGGCGCGGACGCGGTCCGCTGGACAAACAGAACTCAATCAAAGAACGCACCGGTAACCAACGGTCACCGGTGCGTTCTTCCACACAACTGATCAGTAACGTGCGACCCCGACCACAGCGGGTCACCGCGGTGGCTCGTCGTCAGCGATGATCGCGCCGTCCTCATCCTCGACGATCTCCGAGCCGTCGTCGCGGATCCACCAGCCCATCACGACCTCCGCACGATCGGTGCGATGCCGTGCTCCCGTCGATAGATCGCCTCACAGCGCGGGCACTGGTGCGGCACGCGATGTGCGTGACGGTGAGCCACCGGGCGGAACTCCGCGACGGCGGTCAGCCCGCACAGCATCGAAATTCCCTGTCCCTGGTGGATCGCACGAGCGGAGTCCCAGCCTTCCGGCAGGTCGCGGCCGATCTGCGCGAGAAGATCGTCTCCGGCGAGTTCGCGCCTGGCGCGCGGTTGCCGAGCGAACACGACCTCGTCGAGACCTACGGCGTCTCGCGGCCGACCGTCCGCGAGGCCGTCGACGTGCTGCGCGGCGAAGGTCTGGTCACCTCCGAGCACGGCCGCGGCGTGTTCGTCCGGCCGCCGGCCAGCATCCAGCGCATCGCCCGATCACGACTGTCCCGCGAAGCCCGCGAACCCAACCGCGGTGCGTTACTCGCCGACGCCGCAGCCCGCGGCTTCACGCCGTCCGGCAACGTCAAGCTGAGGTTCGAGCCTGCCGACGGACGTGCCGCCGGACTCCTCGCCGTGGAGATCGGAACGGAGCTGACCGTACGAGATCGGGTGATGCGCGCCGATGGGCTCGTGGCTCAACTCGCGGTGTCGCGCCTCCCGCGCGAGCTGACGCGCGGCACCGCGATCGAAGAGGTCGACACGGGCGAAGGCGGCACTTACGCTCGCCTCGAAGAGGCCGGCCACGCAATCGGCTCGTTTGCCGAGCACGTCGGCGCGCGGATGCCGGCGCCGGACGAGACAGCCTCGTTCCAGCTTCCCACCGGCGTTCCGGTCATCACGATCACGCGTGTCGCGTACGGCACCGACCGCCGCCCGCTGGAGATGAACGACATCGTGCTTCCGGCCAACCTGTACGAGCTGACCTACGAGTGGCCGGCCGACTGACCGCGCGTCTCCCGCAGGCCAGAGCGCGGGAGGGCTCGCCGCGACCGTCCTAAGCGGGTGTTAGGAACTGTCTCCCGACCTTGCTTGGTTACCCGCTGGTTGGTCACCGTGAGTCGCAACACAGGAGGTCGACGATGACAACCCGGCTCAGCGGTGCCACCACGTATCAGCACGGCAGCGAAAAGCGCGTGATCGGCAACGTGCTGCGCGGCTCGATCGGCAACTTGATCGAGTGGTACGACTGGTACGCCTATGCGGCGTTCACCACCTACTTCGCCAAGTCGTTCTTCCCGACGTCCGACACGACGGCCGCGTTCCTGGGGACCGCGGCCGTCTTCGCCGTCGGGTTCCTCATGCGCCCGCTGGGCGGCTGGATGCTCGGCCGGTTCGCCGACCGGTTCGGCCGCCGCAGCGCGCTCGTGCTCTCGGTGACGTTCATGGCGGGCGGCTCCCTGCTCATCGCCGTCACGCCGAACTACCACACGATCGGGATCGCCGCGCCGATCCTCCTGCTCGTCGCCCGGCTGATCCAGGGGCTGTCGGTCGGCGGCGAGTACTCCACCTCGGCGACGTACCTGTCCGAAGTGGCCACGCCCGGCAAGCGGGGGTTCTACTCGAGCTTCCAGTACGTGACGCTCTACGGCGGCCAGCTGCTGGCGCTCGGCTTGCAGCTGATCCTGCAGGCGCTGCTCACCGAGCAGCAGCTGACGGCGTGGGGCTGGCGGATCGCGTTCGCCGTCGGCACCGTCGCCGCGCTCACCGTGATGTGGCTGCGGCGGGGCATGGACGAGTCGGAAAGCTTCAAGCAGGCGTCCGGCGGCGAGGCGGCGGGCGAGCGGGGCACGCTGCGCGCGCTCGCCAAGTACCCCAAGGAGATCGCGCTCGTCGTCGGCCTGACCCTCGGCGGCACGGTCGGCTTCTACACCTTCGCCACCTACAGCCAGAAGTTCCTCGAGAACACCGCGCACATCCCGCGGCGCCAGGTCACCGTCGTGCTGTTCTGCGCGATCCTCGTCGCGGCGATCCTGCAGCCCCTCGCGGGCCGGCTCTCCGACCGGATCGGCCGCCGCCCGCTGCTGCTGTTCTTCGGCATCGGCGGCACGCTGCTCACCGTCCCGCTCATGACGGTGATGGGCTCGACCCGCAACCCCGTCGGCGCGTTCTTCCTCGTGCTGGCCGGGCTGGTGATCGTCGCGGGGTACACCTCGATCAACGCGATCGTGAAGGCCGAGCTGTTCCCGACGAAGATCCGCGCCCTCGGCGTCGGGCTGCCCTACGCGCTGACCGTGGCGATCTTCGGCGGCACCGCCGAGCTGATCGCCCAGGCGCTGAAGAGCGCGGGGCACGAAACGGTCTTCTTCTGGTACGTCGCGGGCTGTGTCCTGGTTTCCCTGATCGTCTACGGCACAATGCGGGAAACCTCGAAGACCTCGGAGCTGGAAGACCGCTGAGAGAAGGATGGCCGTGCGCGTGCTCCTCGTCGAAGACGACGCGGGTGTCGCCGGCGCGCTCGCCGAGTCGCTGCACGCGCGCGGCCATCCGGTCACCAGCGTCGGGCGCGGGGCCGACGCGCTGCAGCACCACCGCGACGCCGACCTCGTCCTGCTCGACCTGGGCCTGCCCGACCTCGACGGCCTCGACGTGCTGCGCAAGATCCGGGCCGTTTCGCCGGTCCCAGTGATCGTGCTGACCGCCCGCGGCGACGAACGCTCGGTCGTCCGCGGCCTGCGGCTCGGCGCGGACGACTACCTCACCAAGCCGGTGCGGCTGGCCGAGCTGCTGGCCCGGATGGACGCCGTCGTGCGGCGCGCGGTCGCCCGCACCGCCCCGGCCGGTGATGTCGTACGCGTCGACGACGTCGAGATCGACCTCGGTGCCCGCCGGGTCCTGGTCGCCGGGTGCGACGTCGGGCTGACCACCAAGGAGTTCGAGATCCTGGCGGTGCTCGCCGCACGCCCCGGCACCGCGGTCAGCCGTCAGCAGCTGATGGACGAGGTCTGGGGCGACGCGTACCTCGCGGTGTCGCGCTCGCTCGACGTCCACCTGACGCAGCTGCGCGCGAAGCTCGACCGGCCGGGACTGCTCACCACCATCCGCGGCTTCGGTTACCGGCTCGGCCGGGACTGACGCCGTGCGCACCCGGCTCCTGGTGGTCCTGGTCGCCCTGGCCCTCGCGGTGGTCGCCGCGTTCGCCGTGCCGCTGCTGACGGCCACCGCCGAGCAGCGCACCCAGCAGCTGGTCATCGCCCGCACCGCCGACGTCGACCGGTTCGTCGTGCTCGCCCAGCAGGCCGTCGACACCCACGATGCCGCGGCCCTCGCGGCCGACGCGGCGCGCTACGCCGAGCTGTACGGCGAAGGCGTCGTCATCGTCGATGCCCGGCGCGTCCCGCTGGTGCAGGCGGGCGGCCTGACCGCGGGCACCCCGGCGGTGCGCGCGCTGGTGGAAGCGACCATGCGCAACGAGCCGGCGCCGCGCGCCGACCGGCTGGACCCGTGGTCGGCCGAACCGGCCTACTTCGCCCGCCCGGTCGGCACCGGCACGCGGGTGTCCGGTGTGGTCGTGCTGCGCGCTTCGGTGACGGCGGCGGCCGCGGACGTCGCCACCCGGTGGGGCACCATCGGCGCCGGTGCCGTGCTGGCCGCGATGGTGTTCGTGCTGCTCGCCGTGGTGCTGGCCCGGTGGATGGTGCGGCCGCTGCACGAGCTCGAAACCGGGGTGCTGGCCGTGGCGGGCGGGCACCGCGCGCACGTCCCCGAACGCACCGGGCCGCGCGAGCTGCGGTCGCTCGCCGCCGAGGTCAACCGGATGTCCGAGGCCGTGCTCGAAGCCGCCGAACAGCAGCACCGGCTGGTCGCCGACGCCTCGCACCAGCTCCGGAACCCGATGGCGGCGCTGCGGCTGCGCGTCGACTCCCTGGCCCACCAGGTCGACGGCGACGGCACCACCTACCGCGCGACCGTCGCCGAGGTCGAACGCCTGGAGCAGCTCCTCGACGGCCTGCTGGCGCTCGCGCTGGCCGAGAGCACCGCGACCCGCGTGGCGGCCGGCGGCGCCGACGAGACCTGCGATCTCGCGGCCGTGCTCGCCGAACGCGTCGACGCCTGGCGCCCGGCCGCCGAGGACGCCGGTTCGGCCGTCGTCCCGCCGCCGGGCCACGCCGAGCCGGTGACCGTGCGCTGCCCGGAAGGCGAGCTCGCGCAGATCCTCGACGTCCTGCTCGACAACGCCGTCCACTACGCCGGCCGCGGCGCGAAGATCACGACCGGCTGGGAAGCCGGCGCGACGGCGGCGACCCTCGTCGTCGCCGACGACGGGCCCGGGCTGTCCGCGGAGGACCGGGCGCGGGCCACCGAGCGGTTCTGGCGCGCCGGCGGCGAAGGCGCCCCGCGCGGGACCGGCCTCGGCCTGGCCATCGCGCACCAGCAGGTGCGCACCCGCGGCGGGGTCCTGGAACTGCGGCAGGCCAGCCCGCACGGGCTCGAAGCCCGCGTCACGCTGCCGCTGCAGGAGGTGCCGGGATGACGCTCCCCCGCCGCACGGCCCTGCTCGGCGGCCTCGGCCTCGCCTTGGCCGGGTGTTCGACGGCAGGTTACCGCGGCCCGGAACGCCCGCTCACCATCGCGGCCGGCGAGCGGGGCGGGTTCTACCTGGCCTTCGCCGAGCTTCTGGCCGCGGAGCTGAACCGCGCGGAACCGCTGTTGCACGCCACCGCCGTGCCGACCGAGGCGAGCGTCGCCAACGTCGGCCTCGTGCAGCGGGGGCAAGCCGACCTCGGGCTGGTGCTCGCCGACGTCGCCCAGACCGCGCTCGGCGGCGGCCGTCCGTTCGCCGGGAAGGTGCCGCTGCTCGCGCTCGGCCGCGTCTACGAGAACTACCTGCAGCTCGTGGTGCGGGCCGACGGGCCGGTCCGGCGGCTCGCCGATCTCGCCGGGCGCGCGGTGTCCCTGGGAGCGAACGGCTCCGGGGCGGCCCAGCTCGGCGAGCGCGTCCTGGCGAAGGCTGGCGTCACGGTCGACGCCCGGCACCTGCTGTTCGACGACGCCGTCCACGCGCTGGCCGGCCGCCGGATCGACGCCATGCTGTGGTCGGGCGGAGTGCCGACGCCGAAGCTCGCCGACCTCACCCGCACCACGCCGATCGCCCTGCTGCCGCTGGATTCGGTGGTGCCCGCACTGCGCGCGACGTACGGCCCGGTGTACGACCAGGTGCAGGTGCCCGGCGGCGCGTACCGCGGAGTCGGCGCGCTGAGCACGATCGGCGTGGCGAACCTGCTGCTCTGCGCGCCTTCGCTGCCCGACGACGTCGCCGCGGCCGTGGTCCGGCTGCTCGTCGAACGAGCCACCGCCCTGGTGCCCGCCGAAGCCGTCGGCACGCAGTTCCTCGACGTGCGGACGCTGATCGGCACGCAGCCGGTGCCGCTGCAGCCGGGCGCGGCGGCCGCGTACCGGGCGCTGCACGGCTGACCGCTAGATTGGCCTCGTGACCGAAGCCCGCCGTCCGATCGCCGAGATGCCGCTGCGTGTGCGCTACCAGGAGTGCGACGGGCAGGGTATCGTCTTCAACGCCCACTACCTGGCCTATGTGGACATGTGCTCCTTCGAGGCGGAGAAGGCCCTCTTCGGCTCGCACGAGGAGTTCGTCGCGCACGGCGTCGACGTCGTGGTCGCGGAGGCGAACCTCACCTTCCGCGCACCCGCCCGCCACGACGACGAACTGGTCGTCTCGCAGTACCCGGCCCACCTCGGCACGACGTCCCTGATCTTCGACTTCGAGATCCACCGCGGCGAAACGCTCCTGCTGGCGGCGAACCTGCGGTACGTCTTCATCGACCCGGCGACCCTGCGGCCCACGCCGCCGCCGGAGGAGGTCCGCAAGGTCTACGCGGGCCTGCTCGGGGGCTGAGCCGTGTTCCGCGTTCTCTTCCACCAGCCGGAAATCCCGCCCAACACCGGCAACGCCATCCGGCTGGCCGCTAACACCGGTTGCGAACTGCACCTGGTCGAGCCGCTCGGCTTCACGTTGGAGGACAAGCAGCTGCGCCGCGCCGGGCTGGACTACCACGACCTCGCGCGGGTGCACGTCCACGCCGATCTGGCCGCGGCCTGGGAAGTGCTGCTGCCGGCGAAGGTGTACGCGTTCAGCGCTTCCGCGACGCGGCTGTACACCGACATCGCGTACACGCCGGGCGACGTCCTGATGTTCGGGCGGGAGTCGGTGGGGTTGCCCGCCGCCGTCCAGGAAGCGCCCGAGGTGACCGACCGCGTGCGGCTGCCCATGCTGCCGACGAGCCGCTCGCTGAACCTCGCCAACACCGCGGCGATCACGGTCTACGAGGCCTGGCGCCAGAACGGCTTCGCGCTCCCGGACGCCTGACCGAGCCGCGCCGACGGCGATCCGACGGCGATTCGGCCGCGCGCCCGGCTCCGGTAGGTTCGCCGGATGCGACAGCAGTTCCTGGGGGCGCTCATCGGCGCCGCGTTCGGCACGGTCTTCGTCCTGGTCAACTCCGGTGCCCCGGTGCCGGCCGCCGCCGGCTGGGTGCTGCGCGCCCTCGCCGTGCTCGCGCTGGCGGCGGTGGTGGTCCTCGGCGTTCGTGCGGGCGGGCGGCTGACCCTCGAGGGCCGGCCGATGTTCGGCCCGGCCTACCGCGTGATCGTGATCGGCGAAGTGGTGCTGCTCGTCGCCGGGTTCTTCGTGCTGGACCTGCTCGAAGCGCCGGTCCAGGCGAACGTCGCGTGGATCGCCACGGTCGTCGGGCTCCACTTCGCCGCGCTCGCGTCGGCCTGGAAGGCCCGCTCGATCCTGGTGGTCGGCGTGGTCCTGACCGTGCTCGGCGTGGCCGGCCTCGCCCTGCTGGGCACGCCGGGGCGGCCGTGGGTGCCGTTCGTCAGCGGCGTCCTGCCGGGCGTCACCCTGCTCGGCGGAAGCCTGTACGGCGTCCGCCGAGCCTGACCCCGAGGCGGCACTTTCACGTGAAAGTGCCGCAGCGGGGTCACGGGAGCCGCTGGCCGAAGAACAGGCTGGCCGCCGCGCCCAGCATCAGGATCAGCGTGCCGACCACCACCCACGGTTTGCTCGCGTCGGCGTCCTTCAGCTCGTAGCCGATTTGCTCGCCGAGGTCCGCGTAGACGTTCTTCAGCTCCTCGGCGCTGGCTGCCTTGTAGAAGTCGCCGCCCGAGAGGCGGGCGATCTCGCGCAGCGATTCGTCGTCGACGCTCACCGGCTGGGGCTTGTCGTCGATGGTGACCGAACCGTGGGTGGTGCCGAACGAGATCGACGAGATCGGCACCCCGGCCTGCTTCGCCGCCTGCGCCGCGGTGTACCCGCCGCGCGCCGCGTACAGGTCCTCCGGCACCGTCTGCTTCCCGTCGGACATCAGCACGATCCGTGCCGGCGGCGGCCCGTCCGCCCCGCCGACGACGCTCGAGAAGCTCTCCACCGACTGCAGGGCCGCGAAGATGCCTTCCCCGGTCGCCGTCGACTGGGCCAGCTTCAGGTTTTCGATCGCCTTGATCACGCCGTTGCGGTCCGTGGTCGGGTTGACCAGCACCGTCGCCGTGCCCGCGAACGAGATCAGCCCCAGGTTGATCCCCGGCGTCATGTTCCGCGCGAAGCTCGTCGCCGCTTCCTGGGCCGCCTGCAGCCGCGTCGGGAGGACGTCGGTGGCCTCCATCGACAGCGACACGTCGATCACCAGCATCACGGTCGCCCGGTTGCGCGGCACCTTCTGCTCGGCGGTCGGCCCGGCCAGCGCCACGGTGAGCAGCAGCAGCGACAGCACGATCAGCACCGCCGGCAGGTGCCGGACCCAGCCCTGGCTCTTCGGCGCGACCTTCTCCAGCAGTTCCAGGTTCGCGAACCGCATGGTCCGCTTCCGGCGCGCCCGCTGGGCGAGCACGTACCCGACGGCGACCGCGGCGACCGCGATCAGCAGCAGGAACCACCAAGGCGACGCGAACCCCGTCAAACTCACGCGCACACCTCGCTGACGCTCGGTGCCGCCTGAGCCGGCAGCGCTGTGTCGAATGGTTCGGTCGCCAGCTCCCTCACGCCACACCCCCGGACCAGCGGCGCTTGCGGGCGACGACGAACCGCACCATGTCGGCGATCCAGTCGGCGTCGGTGCGCAGCGTCAGGTGCGCCGCACCCGCACGCCGCAGGCCGGCCGCCACCCGCTGCCGGTGGGCGTGGGCCGCGGCCCCGAACTCCTTGCGCAGCAAGGCCGAAGCGTGCACTTCGCGCTGTTTCCCTGTCTCCGGGTCGGCCAGCACGACGGTGCCCACTTCGGGCAGGTCGATGTCGCGCGGGTCGAGGACTTCGATGGCGATCAGTTCGTGGCGCCCGCCCAGGGCCCGCAGCGGCCGCTCCCAGGACGTGTCGCCCAGGAAGTCGGAGATCACCACGGCCAGGCCACGGCGGCGCGGCGGCCGGCGCAGCGCTTCGAGGGCCTCGGCGAAGTCGCCCCGGGTGCCCTCGGGAGCCCGGGGCGTCTCGGCGATCCGGCGGACCAGGTTGCGCGCGTGGGCCAGGCCGCCGCGCGCCGGGATGCGGGTGGTCTCCGCGCCGTTCGACAGCAGCCCGCCGATCCGGTTGCCGCCGCCCCCGGTGAGGTGCGCGACCGCGGCGACGGCGCAGACCACCAGGTCGCGCTTCTCGCACAACGCGGTGCCGAAGTCGAGGCTCGCCGAGAGGTCGGCGACCACCCACGTCTCGAGCTCGCGGTCGGCCACGGTCTCCCGGATGTGCGGGGTCGTGGTGCGCGCGGTGACCGCCCAGTCCATCCGGCGCACGTCGTCGCCGGGCTGGTACGGGCGGGCTTCGCCGGGCTCGGACCCCGGTCCCGGCACCAGGCCGAGGTGATTGCCCTGGAGCAGCCCGTCGAGCCGGCGGCGGACGTCGAGCTCCAGGGTGCGGAGCCCGGCTTCCAGCCGCTCGCCGCGCAGCACCGGCGGCGCCCAGGAAGGGCGGGCGCCGTCCACTTTCTTGGCCATTTCCGGGTTACCTGACCGGCGCGCCCGCCGGGACCGGGCCGCCCTGGCCGGTCCCGCCCTGCGGCCGGGCCGAGACCTGCGGCAGCGGCACGGTCTGCAGCACGCGGGTGATGATGTGGTCGATCGGGACGCCGTCGGCCAGCGCGTCGTAGGACAGCACGAGCCGGTGGCGCAGCACGTCGGGCACGACGTCGACGACGTCCTGCGGCAGCACGTAGTCGCGGCCGCGGACCAGGGCCAGCGCCCGCGCGGCGGCGATGATGCCGAGGCTCGCTCGCGGCGAGGCGCCGTAGGACACCCAGCCGGCGACGTCGGCGAGGCCGTGCTCGTTCGGTGTCCGGGTGGTCAGCACCAGCCGGACGACGTAGTCGACCAGCGCGTGGTGCACGAACACCTGCGCCGCGACGCCCTGCAGCCGGACCAGCTCGCCCGGGCTGAGCACCTCGTGCGGGGTGGGCGGCGTGACGCCCATCCGGTAGATGATCTCGCGCTCCTCCTCGGCGGAGGGGTACTCGACGAGGATCTTGAACAGGAACCGGTCGCGCTGCGCTTCCGGCAGCGGGTACACGCCCTCGTTCTCGATCGGGTTCTGCGTCGCGAGCACGAGGAACGGGTCGGGCATCGGGAACGTCTGCCCGCCGATCGACACGTGCCGCTCGGCCATCACCTCGAGCATCGCCGACTGCACCTTCGCCGGCGCGCGGTTGATCTCGTCGGCGAGCACGAAGTTGGCCACGACCGGCCCGAGCTCGACGTCGAAGCGCTCGGCGCCCTGGCGGTAGATCCGGGTGCCGAGGATGTCGGCGGGCACCAGGTCAGGGGTGAACTGGACGCGCGAGAACGAGCCGCCGACGACCCGGGCGAACGTCTCCACGGCCAGGGTCTTCGCGACACCGGGCACGCCTTCGAGCAGCAGGTGGCCCTTGGCCAGCAGGCCGACCAGCATCCGCTCGACCAGGCGGTCCTGGCCGACGATGATCCGCTTGACCTCGAACACGGTCCGCTCCAGCAACTGGGCGTCCCGGGCCGGCGTCGCGGGCTGTTGCCCGTTCCCGCCCTCGGCGTAGCCGGGCTCGGTCACTCTGCCTCCTCAAACTCGTGCGCCGCCCCCGCGACGGTGATCACGCGGTGCGACCGTACTGCGTCCCCCGGTCGTTCGTCCGCCCGGCACGCGGACGCGGGCCTGGGCCCACGATCAGCCAACACGGTCACCGGTGTGACATCTGTGAAGGACGTCCGGTTCCCGCGCTCAGCGGTGCCGTTCGAGGTCCTCGGGGGTGTCGATATCGTCCGCTTCATCCCGTTCCGCCGGCAGGTCGGCGATCACCAGGCCGCCCAGGACCCGCCGCAGGGCCGCGTTCTCCGCCTGCGCCGGCACCGCCGCCCGCAGCGCCGCGGCCCGCCAGGCGCCCAGCAGCCACTGCCGCTTCCCCGCCGCGTCGACCAGGACCGCGCCGTCACCGTCGCCGATCGCCGCGACCAGCCTGTCCACTGTGGACCGCCGGACGCCCGGGAGGTCGGCGGCCAGCACCACGACCGCCTCGACGTCTTCGGGCACGAACACCAGGCCCGCGGCCAGCGCCGCCACCGGCCCGGTGCCCGGCACCGGTTCCCGGGTCCACACGACGTCGAAGCCGGGCCGCCGCGGGCCGACGGCGATCACCCGCTCGGCGCCGTCCAGGGCGTGGATCGCGCGGGCCAGCAACGGCTTCCCGCCCACCGACAGCGCCGGCTTGTCCACACCGGACAGTCTGCGGGCCGAGCCACCGGCCACCACGATCCCCGCGTAGCGCACCGGGGCACCCTAGCGGCCCAGCACGAGGTAGGTGAAGCCCAGCACGCCCCGGTAGTCCACGACGTATTCACGCAGCCGCCGGTCGAGCCACTCCCGCACGCCGGCCGCCCGCCGGTCGGCCGGGTGCGCCGACAGCCACTCCGCCCAGGCCGCCCGTGACGTCGACTCGAAGTCGTCCCACTCCCGCTGGTCCGCGGTGCTGAAGTGCAGCACGCGCCAGCCGGCGCCGGCCGCGGCGTCGAGCAGGTCCGGCAGGGTCAGCACGTCCGGGCCGAAGATCTCCTGCGCCGCCGGGCCGGGCGGCGTCGCCCAGTAGCCGTCGCCGTAGAGCAGGCGACCGGACGGCACCGCCCCGGCCAGCCCCTCGAGCGCGGCCTTCGTCGAGCCGAAGGCGTGGGACGCGCCGATGCAGAACGCCCGCGCGGCGGGAACGTCCCAGGTCGCGGCGTCGGCCTCGACGAACTCGACGCGCCGGTCGAGCCCCCGCTCGCGGGCCGCCGCCCGGCCACGCGCCAGCGACGTGCCGTCGGTGTCGACGCCCGTAGCGCGCAGGCCCGGCGTCCGGGCGACGGCACGCAGCAGCAGTTCGCCCCAGCCGCAGCCGAGGTCGGCCAGGTGTCCCCCGTCGAGGGCCATCCGGTCGAGCAGCAGCTCCGCATGGCCCTCGGACAGCGGCGTGTTCCAGCGCATCCGGGTGCGCCGCAGCGCGTTCAGTTCGTCGTCCACGCGGTCGATCTTCGCGATGACCGCCGCCGCCGTCGACCGGATTTCAGCCGATGACGCGGATCGCGTAGGGCATGATCCCGCCGTAGCGCACGGGCGCGACCCGCACCCGCAGGCCGGACTGCGGCGCCTCGACCATCTGCCCGCCGCCCAGGTAGAGCGCGACGTGGTGGATGCCGCCCGGGCCGCCCCAGAACAGCAGGTCGCCGCGGCGCATCTGGGACAGCGGCACCTGCCGCCCCGACGAGTACTGGTAGCCGCTGTAGTGCGGCAGCGAGCGGAGCCCGGCGAAGGCGTAGATCATCAGACCGGAGCAGTCGAAGCCGATCTTGTTGTAGTCGCCGTAGCGGTCGGCGACGCCGCCGTCGCGGATGCCGCGAGTCGGGCCGCCGGCGTTGCCGCCGCCCCACGCGTACGGCATGCCCAGTTTCGACAGCGCCCGGGCGATCGCCACCTCGACCGACGAGCCCGCCGGGCCCGACGGCGCCGGACCGCCCGAGGGACGGCCACTACCGCCGGCCGAAGCGAGCGCGGCCTGACGAGCGCGCTCCTCGTCCTCACGTTGCTTTTGGGCGAGCCAGTCCTGGTAGCGCTGCCGCTGGCCCTGCAGCCCGCTGACCTTGGCCTGCGCGGCGTAGAGCTGCTGCTCGACGTCCGACTTGGACTTCTCGAGCTGGGTGTTGCGGGCCGCCTGGCTGTCCTGGGCCTGCTCGGCGGCGGTCCGCGCGGCGTCGGCGCCGCTCTTGGCCCGGCGGGCCGCGTCCTGCTTCTGCCGGGCGATCTCGGCGGCCTTGCGGGCCGCGGCGTCCTTGTTGGCCTTGTCGGTCTGCGCCTGCTGGAGCCGGTCCAGGGCGTTGAGCCGGTCGCCGCCGACGGCGTCGAGCAGCTGCGCGCGGGCCAGCATGTCCTTGGGGCTGTCCGCGCTCAGGTACGCCGAGAGCGAGCCGACCGTGCTGCCCTGCTGGAAGCTCGCGGCGGCGAACGTCTTGAGGTCCGCGCGGGCCTGCTCGATCGCCGCCGACGCCGCGTCCGCCTCGGTCCGCGCGGCCTTGGCGTCGTTCTCCGCCTGCGTCGCGTCGTCCTGCGCGGTCTGCAGGTCGACCAGGGCCTTGTTGGCCTCTTCCTGCTTGAGCTCGACGTCGTCCTGCAGCTGCGAGAGCTGCTGCTCGGCCTGGGCCAGCCGGCTGGTCAGCCTGCCGACCTCGCCGGCCTTGGCATGGGCGTCGGCCTTGCCCGCCTGGATGTCGGAGTCGCTCGGGTTGGGGGGCGGCGGCGGTGCCGCGAGGCCCGTGCCGCCCGCGCCGAGCAAGATCACCAGCGTGAGCGTGGTCACGCTGAGTCCCCGGCGGACGCCCGGCACCCTCGGACCTCCGTACCGTCCCGCCACGACCGCCACCTCCGCTCACCAGCGCACACCGCGTGTCACTGCAGTCACACCACTATCACAAGCAACAGAGGAAACTTACACAACGTAGGCACCAATTCCCCTTAACGAGGGACCCCCGCATCAGATGGCGCAGCCCACACCGCGTGTCGCCTTGAACCCCAAACAGGACACGCGTACTGTTTGAGGCACCGCGAGGTGTGCCATCCCGAATCCGGTCCTACGGTGGGGGTGCGCAAGACTCGCTCCGCCCCGCGCGGACCTGCACGACACCGAACCGACCGAACTGACCCGGGACTTCCCTGCCGCGACGGCGCGGCGTCCCCGCCACTGGAGTTAGACGTGACCGCACCTGCCAGCAAGGACAGCTTCGGCGCCAAAGACACGCTGAAGGTCGGCGACGCCTCGTACGAGGTGTTCCGCCTGAACAAGGTCGAGGGCGCCGAGCGCCTGCCCTACAGCCTGAAGATCCTGCTCGAGAACCTGCTGCGCACCGAGGACGGCGCGAACATCACCGCCGACCACATCCGCGCGCTGAGTTCGTGGGACCCGAAGGCCGACCCGTCGATCGAGATCCAGTTCACGCCCGCCCGCGTGATCATGCAGGACTTCACCGGCGTGCCGTGCGTCGTCGACCTCGCCACCATGCGCGAGGCGGTCACCGACCTCGGCGGCGACCCCGACAAGGTCAACCCGCTGGCCCCGGCCGAGCTGGTCATCGACCACTCGGTGATCATCGACGTCTTCGGCCGCCCCGACGCCTTCGAGCGCAACGTCGAGATCGAGTACGAACGCAACCGCGAGCGCTACCAGTTCCTGCGCTGGGGCCAGGGCGCCTTCGACGAGTTCAAGGTCGTCCCGCCGGGCACCGGTATCGTGCACCAGGTCAACATCGAGCACCTCGCGCGCACGGTGATGGCCCGGGGCGGCCAGGCCTACCCCGACTCCTGCGTGGGCACCGACTCGCACACCACCATGGTCAACGGCCTCGGCGTGCTGGGCTGGGGCGTCGGCGGCATCGAGGCCGAGGCGGCCATGCTGGGCCAGCCGGTGTCGATGCTCATCCCGCGCGTCGTCGGCTTCAAGCTGACCGGCGAGATCCCGGCCGGCGTCACCGCCACCGACATCGTGCTCACCATCACCGAGATGCTGCGCAAGCACGGTGTCGTCGGCAAGTTCGTCGAGTTCTACGGCGAGAGCGTGGCCGCGGTGCCGCTGGCCAACCGCGCCACCATCGGCAACATGAGCCCGGAGTTCGGCTCGACCGCGGCGATCTTCCCGATCGACGAGGAGACCGTCCGCTACCTCAAGCTGACCGGCCGCTCGGCCGAGCAGGTCGCACTGGTCGAGGCCTACGCCAAGGAGCAGGGCCTCTGGCACGACCCGTCGCGCGAGGCCGCCTACTCCGAGTACCTCGAGCTGGACCTGTCGACAGTCGTCCCGTCGATCGCCGGCCCGAAGCGCCCGCAGGACCGCATCGAGCTGACCGACGCCAAGGCGTCGTTCCGGGTGTCGCTCGCGGACTACGTCACCGACGAGGTCGAGGGCTCCGCCGCGCGCAAGCCGGGCGTTCCCCAGCAGGAGCAGCCGAAGGGCGTCGAGTCCACTGTGGACGAGGCCTCGTCGGAGTCCTTCCCCGCCAGTGACGCGCCGGCGTACTCGGCGGGCGGCAACGGCGGCGGCGAGCCCGCGCCGCACCACACGGGCGTGGCCGCCGAAGGCCGCCCGAGCAAGCCGGTCAAGGTCTCCACTTCCGACCGCGGCGAGTTCGTCCTCGACCACGGCGCCGTGGTGATCGCCTCGATCACCTCCTGCACCAACACCTCCAACCCGTCGGTCATGCTCGGCGCCGCGCTGCTCGCGCGCAACGCCGTCGACAAGGGCCTCGCGGTCAAGCCGTGGGTGAAGACGTCGATGGCGCCGGGCTCGCAGGTCGTCACCGACTACTACACCAAGGCCAACCTGTGGCCGTACCTGGAGAAGCTGGGCTACCACCTGGTCGGCTACGGCTGCACCACCTGCATCGGCAACTCCGGCCCGCTCTCGGACGAGATCTCCGCGGCGATCCAGGAGAACGACCTCACCGCCGTCTCGGTGCTCTCGGGCAACCGGAACTTCGAAGGCCGGATCAACCCCGACGTGAAGATGAACTACCTCGCGTCGCCGCCGCTGGTCATCGCCTACGCGCTGGCCGGCACGATGGACTTCGACTTCGCGAACCAGCCGCTGGGCCAGGACACGCAGGGCAACGACGTCTTCCTCAAGGACATCTGGCCGACCGCCCAGGAGATCCAGGAGACCATCGACCACGCGATCACGCAGGAGATGTTCACCAAGGACTACGCGGACGTCTTCGACGGCGGCGAGCGCTGGAAGTCGCTGCCCACCCCGGAGGGCAAGACCTTCGAGTGGGACCTCGAGTCCACCTACGTGCGGAAGCCCCCGTACTTCGAGGGCATGACGCCCGAGCCGGCCCCGGTCACCGACATCACCGGCGCGCGCGTGCTGGCCAAGCTGGGCGACTCGGTCACCACCGACCACATCTCCCCCGCCGGCGCGATCAAGCCGGGCACGCCGGCCGCGCAGTACCTCACCGAGCACGACGTGGAGAAGAAGGACTTCAACTCCTACGGCTCGCGGCGCGGCAACCACGAGGTGATGATCCGCGGCACGTTCGCGAACATCCGGCTGCGCAACCAGCTCCTGGACGACGTGCAGGGCGGCTACACCCGCGACTTCACGCAGGAGGGCGCGCCGCAGGCGTTCATCTACGACGCGGCGCAGAACTACGCGGCGCAGGGCACCCCGCTGGTCGTGCTGGGCGGCAAGGAGTACGGCTCGGGTTCGTCGCGTGACTGGGCGGCCAAGGGCACCTCGCTGCTGGGCGTGCGCGCGGTGATCACCGAGTCGTTCGAGCGCATCCACCGCTCGAACCTGATCGGCATGGGCGTCATCCCGCTGCAGTTCCCGGCGGGCGAGTCGGCTTCGTCGCTCGGTCTCGACGGCACCGAGACGTTCGACATCTCGGGCATCACGAAGCTGAACGACGGCGAGACCCCGCGCACGGTGCACGTGACGGCGACGAAGAGCGACGGGTCGGCCGTGGAGTTCGACGCGGACGTCCGCATCGACACCCCGGGCGAGGCGGACTACTACCGCAATGGCGGCATCCTGCAGTACGTGCTGCGGAAGATGACGCAGGCGTAAGGGTTCCGGCTTCCGGAGGGCCTCCCCGCTCGGCGAGCGGGGAGGCCCTTTCCCATGCCGGTGGGCGCATGCCCGGTCGTTCTGTGCCGGTCCTCCGGATGAGCGCTACGCCCAGTGCCGTCGCAGGTGCGGGACGAGGTCTTCGGGCCGCTCGTCGGGGAAGAACAGCTTCGCGCCGGGCACCTCGACGATCTCCGTGACGCCGGGGACGGTGTCCCGGAACCGGTGCGCCCACTCGATGCCGAAGTTCGGGTCCCCGGTGCCCCACACCAGCAGCGTCGGCACCCGGAACTCCTCGAGCAGCGGCTCGATCGCCTCGAGGTCCTTCCCCTCGATGGACGTCAGCATCCGCTCGAAGTTCCGGGCGGCGCCGAGCGTGCCGAACACCGGCTCCACATAGGACCGCACGACGTCGTCCGGGACCCGTTCCGGGTGCTCGTACCCGGCACCGAGGGCCCCGGCCCGCGCCTGGTCCAGGTCCTCGGCGAGCCGGAGCGCCAACGGCGCCAGCTCGCCGCGCCCGGCCAGATCGACCACCGGGCGGAACGCCTCGGGCGGCAGGTTGCCGACGGTGTCGCAGTTGGTCAGGGTCAGCGTCCGCAGCCGGTCGGCGTGGTGCACGGCGAAGACCTGCGCGATCGCGCCGCCGGTGTCGTTGGCGACCAGGTCGAGCTCGCCCAGTCCCAGTGCCTCGCAGAAGTCGTCCAGCAGCCCGGCGAGCCCGCCCAAGCCGAGGTCCTGCCCGGCCGACACCGGCGAGCCGCCGTGCCCCGGCAGGTCGAGTGCGACGCAGCGGCGCACGTCCGCGAGCTCCGTCATCACCTTGCGCCACAGCACGCTGTTGGTGCCGACGCCGTGCACGAACAGCGCGACCGGCCCGGCGCCGATGTCGGCGTAGGCCACTTCGCCGGAGGCGGTCGACACGCGGCCGCGCCGGTCCGCCCAGGTTCCGAGATCCATCGGTAGAGTCCCTCCAGAAGAAACCGACTGACGGTCTAGTATCAACAGACCGACAGTCGGTTTGTCAACGAGGGAGGCGCTCACCGGCATGAACAAGAAGATCGACCGCGGCCAGGCGACCCGGGAGCACCTCGTGGCGGTCGCCACCGGCCTGTTCACCGAACAGGGCTACGACGCCACCTCCATCGAGGCCGTGCTCCGGGCCGCCGACGTGAGCCGAGGGGCGCTCTACCACCACTTCCCCGGCAAGGACGCGCTTTTCGCCGCCGTGCTGGACGCGGTGTACGAGCGGGTGGAAGCGGAAGGCGCGCGGGCCGTCGAAGGCGTGACCGAGCCGGTGGCCGCCCTGCGCGCGGCCTGCCTGGCGTGGATCCGGAGCACCGCGGACCCCGTGGTGCGGCAGGTGATGCTCATCGACGCGCCGGCGGTGCTCGGCTGGCAGCGCTGGCGGGAGCTCGACGAGCGGCGTGCCCTCGGCAAGATCAAGGCGGCGTTGCGGCGCGACGGCCGGATTCCCGCCGCCCGCGTGGACCTCTTCGCGCACGTGCTGCTCGCCGGGATGAACGAGGTCGCGATGGTGCTCGCCCGCGCCGAAGACCACCCGGGTGCCGCCGCGGAGGCCGAAGCCGCCGCCGTCGACCTGCTCGACCGGCTGCTCCGGACGTGAAAACGGGCCGGGGCGACCACGTCACCCTGGCCCGTCACTTCGGTGCTACGGGGTTTCGAACGGCTGGACGTTCGGCTGGAACACCTGGCCGGCCGCCGGGACCTTGAGATCGGTCAGGTAGTCGGCCACGGCCTTGTCGACGCCGAGGGCATCACCGAGGATGCAGTGGCCGAACGCGTCGACCGACAGCAGCCGGGAGTTGCCGAGTTCGGCCGCCATCTGCTGCGCGAACCGGTACTGCGTCGCCGGGTCGTAGAAGTTGCCGACCACGACCACCGGGACGTCCGTCTTCGCCCGCCAGGGGCCGCGGTAGACGTCCGGCTTCTTCGCCGGCCACACCGGGCAGCCCGCCGTGTCGGCGAACGCCTGGTAACGGCCGAAGGTGCGCGACTCGCGCTCCCACTTCGCGGCGATGTCGGGCACCTGCTCCTGCTTGATCCGGAACGGCTTGTCGGAGCAGTTGACGGCGAAGTACGAGTCGTCGCTGGTGTAGGGGCTGTCCGGGTTCTGGTCGGCCAGGCCCTGCTTGCCGGGGGTGAGCGCCTTCAGCGGCTTCGCCTGCAAGGTCTGGGCCTGCACCCCCGCCGGGTGGAGGGCGGTGTAGAGCGCCTGCAGGTCCTCGGCGAGGCCGGGGAACGCCGCCGGCGAGTACAGGACGCTCGACACCCCGCCGGTGAACTGGTTGATGTCGACGGTGCCGCCGCCGGGGATGGTGATCGGCTGCTTGCGCAGGTACTCGCGCAGTTCGTCGAACTTCGCCCGCGGATTGCCGTCGCTGAACGCGCACTTCGCGCCCACCTGGTCACACCGCTTGAGGAAGCCGTCGAGCGAGATTTCGAAACCCTGCGCGCGCTCGCGGTCGTACTCGACACCGTCGCTGGTGCGCAGCGCCGGGTCCACGTTGCCGTCGATGACGATGGCGCGGGACTGCTTCGGGAACATCGACGTGTATGTCGAGCCGATCAGCGTCCCGTACGAGAAGCCGACGTAGGTCAGCTTCCGGTCGCCGACCGCCGCGCGCAGCGTGTCGAGGTCGCGCACGACGTCCTTGGTGGACATGTGGTTCAGCAACGAACCCGCGTTGTTCTTGCAGAACCGGCCGTAGTCCCGGTAACTCGCGAGCGTGCCGGAGATTTCGGTGCGGCTCAGCGGCACCGCGATCTGGGCGCCGAAGACCTCGTCGGCGTCCTCCTGCGTGGTGAAGCAGCGCAGCGGGTTGCTCTCGCCGACCCCCCGCGGGTCGAACCCGATCAGGTCGAAGCGGTCGAGGACCTGCGGCTGGAAGATGTACTGGCCGCTGATCGGCATCCGCAGGCCCGAACCGCCGGGGCCGCCGGGGTTGAGGAACAGCGAGCCGACCCGCGTGTCCGGCGTGCGGGCGGCGCGCTTGAGGAGGGCGATGTCGATCGTGCCCCGTGCGGCGTTGTCGTGGTCGATGGGCACCCGGTAGCGGGCGCAGCTGTAGGACTTCACCTGGTCCGCGGGCACGCCGGCGAGGGTGTCACTCGAGCAGGTACCCCAGGTGACGGCGGGGGTGGCGCCGACGACGGCGGGCTTGACCGCCGAGTCTTCGGCCGCCGCGGCGGTGCCGGCCGTCCCGGCCAGTCCCACGCCGGCCACGAGCGCCCCCGCCAGTGCGAACGACCGCACCCGGCCCTGTGTGGATCTCGGCAAGACGTTCCTCCCTAGGTCACGCGCATTCTTTGGAATGCACGCAGCGCCGCGAGGTCACGACGCCACTGCGCGTTACCCGGGAGAGACTGGCACAAAGCGGTGAATCCCGGCACCGGCCGAACGGATGGTGGAACCTATCGAGCCGTCCGGGTGAGCACGAAAACCGGCAACCTCCGGCCGGCTTCGCGCTGCTCCATCGCGTACCCCGGCCAGAAGGCGAGCAGCTCGCCCCACATCCGGTCGTACTCCTCGCCGTGGAGCTCCCGCGCGAGGACGTCGACCGGCTTTCCGGCCAGCGCCACCTGGCACTTCGGGCCGGCGCGCAGGTTCAGCGCCCACGCCGGGTCGTTCGGGCGGCCCCAGTTCGACGCGGTCAGCACGAAGTCGCCGCCGCGCGGGTAGTAGAGCAGGTTGGTGCTGCGGGGCAGCCCGCTCTTGCGGCCGGTCGTCGTGAGGCGCAGCGACGGCAGCCCGGCGAGCGCCACGAGGCTCACCCGGCCGCCGAACGCCTTGTGCAGTTTCTTGTCCGCCCACACGACGAACCGGGCCGTGCGCATCAGCCACGGCCTGGTACCGGCGGCCCGGGCCAGTGCCCGGAGAGGATTATCCACGCACGGATCTTGCCAGGCTCACCCCGAACCGCTGCTGGGAGTCCGTCCACCAGTGGTCGAGGGCGAACCCGGCCGCGGCCAGCTCGGCCTCGACGCCGCTCGGGCGGAACTTGGCCGAGATCTCCGTCCGGATGTGCTCGCCTTCGGCGAAGGTCACCGTGAGGTCCGCGCCCGGAATCTCGACGGTCAGCTCGCGCCGGGCCCGCAGGCGCATCTCGATCCATTCGTTCTCCGCGTCCCAGTGCGAGACGTGCTCGAACTCGTCGAGGTCGAAGTTCGCGCCCAGCCGGGCGTTGATCACGCGCAGCACGTTCTTGTCGAACTCGGCCGTCACGCCGGCGGCGTCGTCGTAGGCGCGTTCGAGGATCCGGGGGTCCTTGACCAGGTCGGTGCCGAGCAGCAGCCACTCCCCCTCGTCCAGCACCTCCCGCACCGAGCGGAGGAAGGCGCTGCGCTCGGCGGGCAGGAAGTTGCCGATGGTGCCGCCGAGGAAGGCCACCACGCGCGGCTGGCCGCCGGGAAGCAGGGCGAGGTGCTGGGTGAAGTCCCCGACCACGCCGCGGACGCTCAGCTTCGGGTAGTCCTTCGAGATCGCTTCGGCCGCCTCGGCCAGCGCGGATTCGGACACGTCGAGCGGGACGAACGCCTCCAGGGTGCCGTGCGCGGTCAGCGCGTCGAGCAGCAGCCTGGTCTTCTCGCTCGACCCCGAGCCGAGCTCGACGAGCGTGTGCGCGCCGGTCAGCTCCGCGACGTCGCCGGCGTGCGCGGCCAGCACCTCGCGCTCGCTGCGGGTCGGGTAGTACTCCGGCAGCTGGGTGATCTTCTCGAACAGCTCGCTGCCGTCGGCGTCGTAGAACCACTTGGGCGGCAGCCACTTCTGCTCGGCGGTGAGCCCGGCGACGACGTCGGCGCGCAGTTCCGCGGTGACGGCGTCGCCGGAGCGGTGGTGGTCGAGATCGACTTCGGTCATGACGGCTCCAGGGTCAGGGGAAGCAGGTCGACGCCGGCCGCGGTGGCGCGCACGGCGTGGTGGTCGGGGACGGGCCGCCAGCGCGGGTCGCCGTCACAGGGTTCGGAGGACAGCAGCACGCCGGCCGGGGTTTCCAGCACGGACAATGCGTGCGTCCAGGCCGTGCCGATCAGCGTTTCGCCGTCGGTGAGCAGGAAGTTGAGCCGAGACCCGGGCGCGGCCGCTTCGACGGCGGCGGTCAGCGCCGCCACCGCCTCGAGCGGATCCTCCCCCGTGGCCAGCCGGGCCCGCAGCAGCGCCCAGAGCACGGCCGAATCCGTCGGCGCTTCGAGCGTCAGCAGTTCGGTGACGGGCAGGGTCTTGGCCAGTTCGGCCAGCGAATCGGGGTAGCCGCGGACGACGCCGTTGTGGCTGAACAGCCAGCGCCCGGCGGTGAACGGCGCCGCGGCCACCTCGGTCACCGGCATGCCGGTGGTGCCGTTGCGGACCGCGGCGACGAACGCGCCGGCGGTCACCGCCGCGGCCAGCGGCGGCAGCGTCTCGTCCGTCCACAGTGGAGTGGAACGCCGGTGGCGCAGCGGCGGCGAGCCCGGGCCGGGGTACCAGCCCAGCCCGAACCCGTCGGCGTTCACCGAGCCGCCGCCGCGCATGTCCGCCGGCGCGTACGACTGCACCAGCAGGGAATGCGGGGCACGGAAGAGCACCCCGGCGGGCGAAACCGGCTCGCCGAGGTAGCCGATGTGGCGGCACATGCGCCTAGCCCACCTCGCCGGGTGCCACGTCGCGGGCGGTGCGGAAGCCGGCGAAGATCTGCCGCCGGATCGGGTAGTCCCAGTTGCGGAACGTGCCCCGGATCGCCGCCGAGTCCGTGCCGAACGACCCGCCGCGCAGCACCTTGTGCTCGGGGCCGAAGAACACCTCCGAGTACTCCCGGTACGGGAAGGCGGCGAAGCCCGGGTAACCGTGGAAGTCCGTGCTCGTCCACTCCCAGACGTCGCCGATCAGCTGGTGCGCGCCGGTCGGCGACGCGCCGGCCGGGTACGCCCCCGCCGGCGCCGGGCGCAGGTGCCGCTGGCCGAGGTTGGCGTGCTCGGGACCCGGTTCCTCGTCGCCCCACGGGAACCGGCGCGACCGGCCGGACGCGGGGTCGAACCGTGCGGCCTTCTCCCACTCCGCCTCGGTCGGCAGCCGCCGCCCGGCCCAGGCCGCGTACGCCTCGGCCTCGTAGTAGGAGACGTGCACGACCGGCTCGTCGGCGGGCACCCGCTCGTGGACGCCGAACCGGGTGCGCCACCAGCCGTCCTGTTCCCGCTTCCAGAACCGCGGCGCGCTGATCCCGTTCGCGGTCCGGTAGGTCCAGCCGGCCGGGCTCCACCACCGCTCGTCGTCGTAGCCGCCGCCGTCGAGGAATTCGACGTAGGCCCCGCAGGTGACCGGCACGGTGTCCAGCCAGAACGCGTCGACGGCGATTTCGTGCGCCGGGCGTTCGTTGTCCAGCGCCCACGGCTCCGCCGACGTGCCCATCGTGAACGCACCGCCGGGCACCAGGACCTCCGCCGGCAGCGCGCCGGACCGCGCGGGCGGCGGCTCGGGCGCGTGCAGCACCGGGTCGCCCCGGCGCAGCTGGTGGGTGGCCAGCATCGTCTCGTCGTGCTGCTGCTCGTGCTGGGTGATCATGCCGAACGCGAACGCCTGCTCGGTCAGCCTGCTGCCCGCCAGCGGAACGCGTTCCAGCACGTCGAACGCCTTTTCGCGGACCTGCTTGACGTACGCGCGTGCCTCGGCCGGGCCGAGCAGCGGCAATTCCGGCCGGTCGGCGCGGGCGTGCTGGAAGGCGTCGTAGATGTCATCGATCTCCGGCCGCAGCGGCTCGCGGCCGCCGACGTCCCGGACCAGCCACAGCTCTTCCTGGACGCCGATGTGCGCCAGGTCCCAGACCAGCGGCGACATCAGCTTGGAGTGCTGGCGGACCAGGTCTTCGTCGTCCACGGCATCGGTCAGCGCCACGCTGCGCGCCCGGGCCCGGGTCAGTGCTTCGGCCGCCCGGGCACGCAGGTCCTGCGCGCTCAGGTCACCCAGTGCTTCCGTGCTCATGCTTCGCTCCTCGATCGGTACACGCGCCCCTGCACGCTCTCGCTGATCTCGGTGATCGATTCCTCCGGCAGCCCGGTCGCGCCCAGCTCGGCACAGCCGAGGTCGGCCAGCGCCGCCGCGGCGGCCGCCAGCTCCGGGTCCGCCAGGCCGCGCCGCGCCGCGGTGGTCCACCGGTCCGCGACCGCGGCGCAGACATCGCGCGCCTTGTCGACGGTGGACGGCCGGGCGAGCAGCGCGGAAACCAGCGCCACCGGGGCCAGCCACTCGTCCGGCGGTTGCGCGTCGAGGTACCGGATCTCCAGGTACCCCTGCGGGCGGACCGGGGTGAACATCGTGGTGAGGTGGTAATCGAGGTCCGCCACCGTCGGCCGCGGCAGCAGGGCGGCCGCGCCCCGGCCGTCGATCCAGTCGGCGAACGTCAGCCCCTCCGGCGCGTCCCACGGCCGGTCGCCGCGGGGCAGCACCATCAGGGGGACGTCGAGCAGGCGCCGGGCCCACGCGCCGGCCGGGTCGTCGCCCGCCACGCCTGCCGTGCGCGTGCGGACCGCTTCCGTGTCGTGGACCGCCAGCCACCGGGCGGAGGCGTGCCCCGTGTCCCGCCCGGCGTGGACGCGGGAATTGGCGAAGAGGGCGAGCAGTGGCGGGCCCATCGCGTGGGCCGCCACCCACCGGGCGGCGTAGTGCTCGGGCCCCCCGGCGTCGACGCAGACCTGCAGGCCCGCGGTGCTGCTCATCATCGTGAGGCCGCCGGGACCGATCGGCGCGAACCGGCGCTCCATGGCCGCGTACCGCGGCGTGTGCAGGATCCGGCGGGGGGCGCGGTGAGCGTCGATGCCCGTTTCGCCCAGTTCGAGACCGTGCCGGGCGAGGCTGTCGCGCAGGTGGTGCAGGTCGGCCGTGACCACCGCGTCGAGTTCACGCAGGGAGGCCTGGGGAAGAGCGGAAATCTCGACCTGGCACCCGGGCTCGAGGCTCACGGGTGAGCCGGCCGGGAGCGGGGTGGCGGGGCTGCCGGGGCGGAGCGTCCGCGGGGTGTGCGGACCCAGCGCCGTGGCGAGGACGTCGGGATCGAGGGGTCTGGCCGGGTCGTCGGCGTGGTGCACGGTGAACTCCAGCTCCACGCCGGTCAGGCGCGGTGGCCCGTGCTTGAAACACACCGATGCGACATACGCCTCGCCGGCCGCGCGGTCCGCGAGGACCCGCGCGGTGCGGTTCGACGCACTACCCGACTTCTCGGGAAAATCGTGCACCGTGGACACCTCTGTCATGTCCGTTCCTGTTCCTTGTGGGGGGAACTTCTTGCCTTCGGACGCTACACGCGGGGTACGACAAATTCAGGGCGGATCTTGCACATCGGGAGGGGTTCACCACTCCGTAAGAAGGCCCGGATCAGGGCAACGCGGGCTCGGTGCCCAGGCCGAGCTCGGCCGCGGACGCGCGCACGGCGTCGATCACCACGTGCAGTGCGGGCCGCCGGAACGCGGTGCGCCGGTAGGCGATCGACACCGTCCGCAGCAGCGGCGTGGTGAGGGTGACGACGTCGATCCCCGGCGGCCGCAGCTGGCGCAGGCCGAGGTCCGACACGAGGGTGATGCCCAGCCCGCCCCCGACCATCGCCATCGCCGTCGACTGCTCTTCGACCTCGTGGTTGATCTTCGGGGCGAAGCCGTGCCGCCGGCAGGCGGTGCGCATCGCCCGGCCGAAGTGCGACTTGGGGCCGGCCAGGATCCACGGGTGCTCGGCGAGCTCGTCCAGGGACGCCGCCCCGGAGGGCACGGCGCCCCGCGGCACCGCCGCGTGCAGCCGCTCCACGGCGACGACCGCGCGCTCGAGCCCGGCGTCCCACGGCGTCGGCGCGTCCGAGTAGTCGATGACGAACGACAGGTCCAGGCGGCCGTCCCGGACCGCGTCGGCGGTGTCCTCGGGGGCCAGCTCGCGGGTGCGCACCTCGATGCCGGGGTGCGTGCCGGCCAGTGCGGTCAGCGCCGTCGGCAGCAGGCCGGAGGCCACCGAGGCCCACACCCCGGCGGTCAGCCGGACCGTGCGGGCGGTCTGGGCTTCTTCCAGGGCGAGCGTCGCGCGCTCCACCGAGCCGAGGATCTCTTCGGCGTGCTCGGTGAGCAGCGTGCCCAGTTCGGTCAGCTGAACGCGCCGGCCGAGCCGTTCGAACAGCTTCGCGCCGACGTCCCGCTCGAGCTGCGCGAGCTGCTGCGACACCGCCGAAGCGGTGTAGTGCAGCGCCGCGGCCGCCGCCGTCACGGTGCCCTGGCGGTGCAGCTCGCGCAGCATCCGCAAGCGGTGCAACGAAAGCTCCATGAACAAAACCTAACCGAGATCGTGCAGGTTCGTTAAATGGACGGGTGGGCCACCGGGAGCGCACGCTCGGGGGAGGCGGTCGCCGGACCGCCCCGGACTTCCCTGGAGGTGAGTGGCCAGATGACCCCCCGCGATGTCCAGCCGCTGATGCGGCTCACGTGGACCGATCCCGTCACCGGCGCGCCCGGCTACCTGGTCGTGCACAGCCTGGTGTCCGGAATCGCCACCGGCGGCACCCGGATGCGGGCCGGCTGCACGATGACCGAGGTCGAGGACCTCGCCCGGGGGATGGCGAACAAGACCGCGACCTTCAACCTGCCGGTCGGCGGGGCCAAGGGCGGCATCGACTTCGACCCCAAGGATCCGCGCGCGTTCGACGTGCTGAAGCGGTTCTGCGCGTTCCTGCGGCCGTGGCTGGACGCCCACTGGGTGACCGCCGAGGACCTCGGCGTGCCGCAGCACCTGATCGACGAGGTGTTCGCCGAGCTGGGACTGGAGCAGTCGTACCACGCGGCGATCGCCCGGTCGGCGGACCCGGCGCGCACCCTGCGCCGGGTGCAGGCGGGCCTCAACGCGCCGGTGCCCGGCGGGCTGCTGCTCGGCGACGTCGTCGGCGGCTACGGCGTGGCGCAGGCGTGCCTGGGGGTCGCGGCGGCGTGGGACTGGGCGGTGCGCGGAACGACCGTGGCGATCCAGGGCATCGGCACCATGGGGGGCGGCGCGGCCTGGTACCTGCACGAAGCGGGGATGAAGGTGGTCGCGGTGGCCGACGCGGCCGGCACGCTGTACGACCCCGCCGGCCTCGACGTCCCCGCGCTGCTGGAGCTGCGCGACCGCTTCGGCGAGGTGGACCGCTCCCGGCTGCCCGCCGGCGTCCGCTCGCTGCCGCGCGAGACGATCGTCGGCATCGACGCCGACATCTTCGTGCCGGCCGCGATTTCCTACGCGCTGCGGCCGGACAACGAGAACCTGGTCAAGGCCAAGGTCGTCGTCGAAGCGGCCAACGCGGCGACGACGCCGGAAGCGGAGGCGGCGCTGTCGGCCCGAGGGGTCGCGGTCGTGCCCGACTTCGTCGCCAACGCGGGCGCGGCGGCCTGGGCGTGGTGGCTGCTGCTGGGCGAGGTCGGCGCGGATCCGGCCGACTCGTTCCTGCGGCTGCGCACGGAAATGCAGGCGAAGGTCGCCCTGCTGCTGGCGGAGTGGACCATGGACCGGCTGCCGCTGCGCCGCACCGGGCTGGGGCTGGCCGAGGCCAACCGGGCTCGGCGCGCCGAGGCCGCGCTCACCCCGGAAGGCGAGCCGGCGCTGCTCATCCCGTAGTCAGCCGCGGTCCGCGAAGCGGTCGGTCGCGCCGATCAGGACCTCCTGCATCGACGCGGCCGACACTGTGTGCCCGACGTCGTCCAGCATCACCAGCTCGCTGCCCGGCCAGGCGTGGTGCAGCAGCCAGGGCGTGCCGACGAGGTTGCTCGTGTCCAGCACGCCCTGCGCCAGCACCGCGGGGATGCCGGCGAGCTTGCCGGTCTGGCGCAGGATTTCGCCGTCCTCGAGGAACACGCGGTTGCTGAAGTAGTGCGTGACGAGCCGGGCGAAGCAGAGCCGGTACGCCGGGTCCTCGAAGACGTCGTGCGGCGGCACGCCCGGGAGCATCGCGTCTTCCCAGGCGCACCAGTTCGCGGCGGCCCGGTGGTGGACCGCGGGGTCCGGGTCCATCAGCAGCCGGTGGTAGGCCGCCGACAGGTCGCCGTCGCGCTCGCTTTCCGGCACGCCCTCGCGGAACTTCGCGAAGCCCTCCGGGAAGTACGCGCCGAGGCCGCGGATGAGCATCTCGATCTCGATGAACCGGTCGGTGGCCAGGCCCATCAGGACGACTTCGCTGACCCGCTCGGTGTGGCGCAGCGCGTAGGTCAGGGAGAGGACCGAGCCCCAGGAACCGCCGAACAGCAGCCACTTGTCGATGCCGAGGCGCGTCCTGAGGAGTTCGAAGTCCGCGACCAGGTGCTCGGTGGTGTTGGCGGACAGGTCGGCGACCCGGGCACCGGCGTGCGGGGTGCTGCGGCCGCAGCCGCGCTGGTCGGCCAGGACGATCCGGTAGCGCGCCGGGTCGAAGAAGCGGCGGACGTTTTCCGAGCACCCGGAGCCGGGGCCGCCGTGCACGACGAGCGCGGGCTTGCCGTCCGGGTTTCCGCAGGTCTCCCAGTAGATCTCGTGCCCGTCGCCGACGTCGAGCATGCCGTGCTCGTACGGTTCGATCTCGGGGTGGAGCCCGGCCATCGGCGCGTCCTTCCGCAGGGATACAACAGCGCTGTCACATTAGTACTCGCGGGAAGCGCCGCGCGCGGCCTTTTCCGGCTCAGCCGAGAGTGGCGGCCAGCTCGGTGAGCGTGTCGGCCAGTTCCTGCGGACCCGCCGGACCGATGTGGATGACCTCGTCGTCGCCGGCGCCCGACGTGTAGCTGAGGTAGCGGCCCCAGTCGGTGTCGGCGTAGTGGAGCGGCTGCTGCAGGCAGGTGTGCCGCCCGACGTCGTCGCGGCGGCCGACGTAGAGTTCCCCGCTGCCCGACACCGGTCGCTGCACGAGGCCGACGACGTCGGCGACGGCCGGGTCCAGCGGGTAGGCGGCCTGCCCGCGGCGGGCGGCCTCGGCGAGGTCCGCCACCCGCACGGTGCGCCGCTGCCCGCCGCCGGGACCGACCGGCGGCAGCTGTTCCACCAGGGACTCGGCGAGCCGGTTCCGGTCGATTTCCTGCACGCCGACGTGGGTCCCGTCGGAGACCGCCAAAACGGCCTGCAGCCCCTTCGCGGCGGCCAGCACGCCGTAGGTCCGGCCGCCGGTACCGACCCAGCCGTAGCACTCCCGCGCCGGCCCGGCCAGCAGCGGGAGCCAGTCGAGGAAGTCGACCGTCGCCCGGCCGCGGGCGTCGACCAGGCCGGCTTCCGCCAACGCGGCGTCGACCCGCTTGCCGGCTTCCTCGCGCTCTTCGTCCGAAAGCCACAACGGCTCGGGACGCAGGGTGAGGTGCAGCTGCCCGACCTGTTCGCGCTCGGCCAGCGCGGCCAGCGCCTCGACCGGAACGTCCACCCGGCCTGTTGCCACGTCCACCCGCCTACTCGCCGATGACCGGCGGGCTGGTCCGCTGGTCGGTGCCGAAGATCGCGTCCGGGTCCGCTTCGATCAGGTAGTCCGGGCGCTGGTGCTCGTCGTCTTCATCGCCTTCGCCCCGACGGCCGCCGGGCCCCATCGGCCCCATCTGGCCACCCCGCGAATTTCCCGCAGCCCGCGCGGCGGCCGCCTCCGCGGCGGCGGCGTTGCCGAGGCTGCCCATGCCGGAGCCGCGGCCACCGCCGAGGCCCCGCTCCCCCGCGCCACCGGCACCGCTGCCGGAGCCGGTGCCGGTCCCTGTTCCGCCTCGGCCCGTCGGGTCGAGGAGCCGGCTGCCGGCGTTGCCGCTGTTCGGGCCGCGTCCGCCGGTGCTGGAGTAGGGGTCGTTGGGGTTCAGGGGGTTCTGGCCGTAGTTCTGGCCGTAGTTCTGGCCGCCACCGCCACCGGTGTTGGTCGGGTAGAAGTCGACCCCACCGGTGTTCGGCGGCGTCTTGCCGGGCTGGTCGGTTGTCTGTCCCGGTCTGGTCGGCACGGTGGGGACGGTCGGGCGGCCGGAGCCGGTCGTGTGGGTGTCGTCGCCGGTGCTTCCGGTGCCACCAGTGCCGCCTGTTCCCCCAGTGCCTCCGGTGCCTCCGGTGCCTCCGGTCCCGCCGGTTCCCCCCGTGCCACCAGTCCCTCCGGTGCCACCAGTCCCTCCGGTGCCGCCGGGCTTGTCCCCGCCGCCGGTGTGCGTCGTGTCGACGCTGGTGGTCGAGGTGTGGTCGTCGCTCCCGCTCCCGGGCGGCGGCTGTTCGCCCCAGCCGGTCCTGTCCGTCCCCCCGACCCGCCCGGGCGTACTCGGCGTGTTGACGGAGATCGCGGCTCCGTCGGCCTCGAGGACGCCGTAGTCGGTGGGCAGGATCGCTCTGGTCCCGCTGGTGACGCTGCTGTACTGGTCCATGACGCGGACGTTGGTTTCGTTCGCCGCGTTGTACTTGGCGATCCCCGCCTGGTAGGAGTCGATGTCGTCCTTGGCCATGAACGGCCCGGCGATGGGAATGGCGGCCTTGAGCCCGGTGGTCCAGGGGTTCGGCTTGTCGGGCTTGGGCGGAACTTCGACAACGGAGTGACTGGAGGAGTCGAAGACGGCGGCCTGGGTGTCGACGGAAGCCTTGGTCACGTCGAGCGGCGCGGCGGTCTCGGCGAAAGCCTGTTCGAGCGGACCGGCTCCGGCGTTGGCCGCGTCGGCGGCGTTCCCGGTCCAGGCCTGCTTCATCCGGTCTTGCAGGGACTTGATGCCTTGCGCGCGATCCAGGTAAGCCGACGAAAGCTGCGAGACCTCATCCGCGGCGTTGCGGAGGCCGGCGGTGTCGCCCTGTCTGAAGTTGTCGTAGATCTGCTTGCCGTCCACCCGTCATGCCCCCTTGAGTGTGGTGATGATCGCGGCCGCCACCTGCTGGGCCGCGGCGCACGAATCCTGCTCCCCCTGGTAGCCGCCGGAATCCACGGCGATCGCCAAGTCGTCGGCGACCCCGATGTTCATGCTGCAGGCGCCGATCGGCCGCCGATCACGCAGGTCGAGGTAGATCGCCGGGTAGCCTTCGACGGCCGGCGCAGGCTCGAGGAAGGGCAGCTTCCCGCGCTCGTGCGCCCCGTACAGCCCGGCCAGGCCACCGACACCGCGATCGCGGTTCCCGGTACCGATGATGACGAGCATGCTGACGCCTTCGCCGGCGATCTTCCACCCACAGCTCGGTCCCGCCGCGCCGATTCCGTCGTCCTTCTGCTGCACTGTCCCCGGGTCGGTGAACCGGAGCGAGGCCAGTGTCGAGGCCGGCACGATGTCGCACGGCTTCGACTCGTACTTGGCCGCGTCGAGCGGCGTGGTCACCTTCGGCACGTCCGGATCGGACGATGCGCTCGAAGACGCAGACGAGCTCGGCGCCGGCGAGGCGGTGCCGGTCGTCTCCGGTGAACAACCTGCGAGCAACAGGACGGCCATCGCGGCACCGGCCGTGAGGCGAACGGGCAGGCGCACGGTCACACCGTCCGGAACGGGTCGGCCATACCCTGATCGGTCGCGACCGTCTTCGTCTGCGCTTCCTTCAGCTTTTTGATGTACTCCTGCACGTACTTGCGCATCGAGTCGTTCTGGGTCTGAAGCGCCACCAGGGAGTCGATGGTGGTCGAGGCGTAGCCGCTGCTGACCGAGTCCTGCCCCGGCGCCTCGACCGAGGTCATGATGGAAAGGATCTTGTCCGCGTCCTTGACGATCTTGTCCAGCTCGTCTTCCCAGAGGCCGATCACCGAAGCGAGTTCGTCGGGGTCCATCTCGAACCGGCCGCCCCCGCCGCCACCGCCGCCGTAGACACGGCCGCTCTCACCCAGGATGCCGCCGCCCCAGACCGCTTGGACCGCCTGGCCGGCTTCGCCGATGATCACGCCGCACCTTCCCCTCAGCTCACCCACCGTGATGGGCAAACCTTAGCCAACCGTCTCACTTCGTGTCAGCGAATCGCTGCAACGTTCCGACGGTGGGGGCGCCAGCTCGGTTCCCGCGCACTCCGGGTCACAGTACGTACGTACGGATTGCGAAATCCCGGTCCGCGGTGCCAGGATTTCAGGATGCCACGCGTAAGCCAGGATCACCTCGACGCACGCCGGCGCCAGATCCTCGACGGCTCGCGCGTGTGCTTCGCGCGCTACGGCTATGAAGGTGCCACAGTCCGGCGCCTGGAGGAAGCCACCGGCCTCTCGCGGGGGGCCATCTTCCACCACTTCCGCGACAAGGAGTCACTCTTCCTCGCCCTCGCCGAGGACGACGCCCTCCGGATGGCCGACGTCGTCGCCGAACAGGGGCTCGTCCAGGTCATGCGGGACCTGCTGGCCGGCGGTGACCACCCGGCCGACTGGCTGGGGACGCGCCTGGAGGTGAGCAGGCGGCTGCGGACCGACCCCGAGTTCCGCGCCCGCTGGGCCGAGCGGTCCGAGCAGCTCACCACCGCCACCCGGCTGCGCCTGCTGCGGCAGCGGGAGGCGGGGAACCTGCGCGACGACGTCGACGTCGACGTCCTCACCGCGTTCCTCGAACTGGTCCTCGAAGGACTCGTGTCGCACCTGGCCATGGGCCTGCCCGCGGCCGGCCTGGGGCCGGTGCTCGACCTCGTCGAAGAGACCGTGCGGCGGCACCGGCCGGGTACCGCCTGATCCGGGCCGCCCGCAGATGAGCGCGCCGACACACCCGTGGCGCCAGCGGCAGGTGCGGTGGACACGTTAAGATTGCCGCATATCCGCAGTACACGCCGATTTCTGCTAGGAGTGACCGTTTCGTGCGCGCAGCGCAGTCACCCGGTGACAGTACCGGGCCGGGTGACCGACCCGGCTGTCCGATAGGTCCACCCCCCGCCGCCGAGGCGGGTGCGGAATGACCCAGATCGTCTTCGCCGTGCTCGGCGTCCTCCTCTTCGTGCTGCTGACGGTCGGCACCGGGCTCGCCGTCGCGGCCGAGTTCTCGCTGACCGCGCTCGAACGCAGCACGGTCGAGGCCAACGTCCGCCAGGTCGGCGACCGCCGCGCGCTGGCCGTCCAGAAGGCCCACCGGACGCTGTCCTTCCAGCTCTCCGGCGCCCAGGTGGCGATCACCCTGACCACGCTGGTCACCGGGTACCTGGCCGAGCCGCTGATCGGGGAGCTCGTCCGGCCGCTGCTGACGGCGGTCGGCCTGCCCGCCGGGTTCGCCGCGGGCGCGTCGATCGTGCTCGCCCTGGTCATCGCCACCTCGCTGTCGATGATCCTCGGCGAGATGGTGCCGAAGAACCTGGCGATCGCCCGGCCCCTGCCGACCGCCCGCGCGGTCACCGGCTACCACTCGCGGTTCTCGGCCCTGTTCCGCTGGCTCATCACCCTGATGAACAACAGCGCGAACTTCCTCGTGCGCAAGTTCGGCGTCGAGCCGCAGGAAGAGCTGCGGTCCGCCCGCTCGCCGCAGGAACTCGGCTCGATCGTGCGGTCCAGCGCGGAGAGCGGCACGCTCGACACGTCCACCGCCGAACTGCTGGACCGTTCGCTGCGGTTCGGCGAGCGCACCGCCGAAGAGCTGATGACCCCGCGCGTGCAGCTCGAAGCCCTGGCCGTCGACGACACCGTGGAAGACCTCATCGAGATCTCGCTGCGCACCGGGTTCTCGCGCTTTCCGGTGCACGCCGAGGACCTCGACGACGTCCGCGGCGCCGTGCACGTCAAGCAGGCCTTCGCCGTGCCCGCCGCCGACCGGGCCGCCGTGCCGATCGGCTCGGTCATGCGGCCGGTGCCGACCGTGCCGGAGTCCCTGCCCGGCGACGACCTGCTGCTGCGCCTGCGCGACTCGCGCTTCCAGCTGGCCATCGTCGTCGACGAGTACGGCGGCACGGCCGGGCTGGTGACCCTGGAGGACGTCGTCGAGGAGATCATCGGCGACGTCCGCGACGAGCACGACGAGCGCGAGGCGCCGGCGTCGCAGCAGGTCGGTGCGGACAGCTGGCTGGTGTCCGGGCAGCTGCGCGCCGACGAGGTCACCGGCGTCACCGGGTTCCGGATGCCGGACGGCGACTACGAGACCATCGCCGGGCTGATCCTCGAGCGGCTGGGCAAGATCCCCGCCGAAGGGGACGCCACCGAGGTCGACGGCTGGCTGCTGACCGTGACGACGATGGACAAACACCGCATCGCCGAGGTCGAAGTCGCCCCGGTCCGCACGGCTCCGGAAGCGGAGGTGGCCCCGTGAGCGACTGGCTGAACATCGCCCTGGTAGTGGTCCTGCTACTGGCCAACGCCTTCTTCGTCGGCGCGGAGTTCACGCTGATCTCCTCGCGGCGCGACAGGCTCGAGGCGCTGCTGGAGCAGGGCAAGACGCGCGCGAAGATCGTCATCAACGCGAGCAAGCACGTGTCGCTGATGCTCGCCGGCGCGCAGCTGGGCATCACCATCTGCTCGCTGCTGCTCGGCCGCCTCGGCGAGCCCGCCATCGCGCACCGGCTGTCGGCCGCCTTCGACCTGCTGGGCCTGCCCGAGGCCCTGCTGCACCCGATCTCGTTCGCCATCGCGCTGGCGTTCATCACCGTGGCGCACGTGCTGATCGGCGAGATGGTGCCGAAGAACCTCGCCATCGCCGAGCCCGAGCGGCTCGCCCTGTGGCTGGTGCCGGCGCACGTCGCGTGGGTGAAGGTGGCCAACCCGTTCATCTGGCTGCTGAACTTCGTGGCGAACTCGCTGCTGCGCGCGGTCCGCGTCGAGCCGAAGGACGAACTGGAGACGGCCTACACGTCCGACGAGCTGGCCGAGCTGCTCAGCGAGTCGCGGCGGGAAGGCCTGCTCGACCAGTCCGAGCACCAGCGGCTCGCCCAGACGCTCTCGTCGGTGCAGAAGACGGTCGCGGACGTGCTCGTGCCGACCGCCGAGCTGACGACGCTGCCCTGCTCGCCGACCGTCGGCGAGGTCGAAAAGGCCGTCTCCTCCACCGGGTTCTCGCGGTTCCCGGTGTGCACCGACGACGGGCGCCTGACCGGCTACATCCACGTCAAGGACATCCTCGACCTGGCGGGCCACGACCCGGCGGCGATCGTGCCCGCCGCGAAGACGCGGGCGCTCACCGAGCTGCGCGCCGACGCACGGCTCGACGTCGCGCTTTCGGCCATGCGCAAGGAACGCAGCCACCTCGCGCGGGCGCTCGACGCGAGCGGGAACGCCGTCGGCGTCGTCGCGCTGGAAGACCTCGTCGAGGAGTACGTGGGCACGGTGCGCGACGGCACCCACGTCGGCGCATGACCGGCGTCACCGGTGCCGAAGTGCTCGCCGAAGCGGACTGGCTGGCCCGCGAGGCGGCTCACATCTCGCGGATGCGGCGGTGGACCGGCCCGCACCAGGAGCGGCGGGCGCGGGGCGAGAAGCACCCGGTGCTGGACTTCCTGTTCACCTACTACTCGCACCGGCCGTCGCACCTCGAGCGGTGGCAGCCCGGACCCGGCGTCGCGCTCGACGGCCCCGCGGCGCGACGCTTCCTGGACCGCAAGGGCTACGTGTCGACCCCCGACGGCGTCACCCTCGATCCGGCGGCCTTCGGCGCGGGCAAGGCCCGGACGGCCGAGTTCGTCCTCGGCTTGCTGACGGCGACGGCGTCGCGCGCGCCCCGGCTCAGCTGCTTCGGGCTGCACGAGTGGGCGATGGTCTACCGCGAGCCCGCGGATTCGGTGCGGCACGACCAGGTGCCGCTGCGGCTGGGCTCGGCGGGCACCGACGCGGTCGTGGAGTCACTGGACATCCGGTGCGGGCACTTCGACGCGTTCCGCTTCTTCACGGCGCCCGCGCGGCCGCGCAACGAGCTGACGCCGTCGAGGGAGACGCAGGTCTCCTTCGAGCAGCCGGGGTGCCTGCACGCGAACATGGACCTGTTCAAGTGGGCGTACAAACTCGACCCGTTCGTGCCCGCGGAGCTCGTGGCGGACTGTTTCGAGCTGGCGGTCGAGATCCGGACGCTCGACATGCGGGCAAGCCCGTACGACCTGGCCGGATTCGGTTATCCGCCGGTGCGGATCGAAACCGCTGCGGGAAGGGCCGAATACGCCCGGGCCCAAAGCGAATTCGCCCGGCGGGCGGCGCCGTTGCGTCATCGCCTGATTGCGCAGTGCCATCGCCTGGTCAGCGCAGCCCACCCTGAACACAGGCAACTGTGAGTCAGATTATTCTCTCTCCGATACTCACCTGTTAGGGTGATAACGGTTTGATTGCATAGCAGCGCGTGCTTGACATGCGCTCACCCCGAAAGGATGACCGATGGGGCGACACTACCGGGACGAGGAGCCGGTGCCGCACCCTCAGGACCGCACGCCGCGTGTGCCCGCCGAGGGCCGCCCGTCCCCGGCCGAGGGCCGCAGCGAGGCTTCCGGCGCCTTCCGCACCCCGGGCCGCAGCTCCATCTCCGACGCCTTCGGCATCGCGGGCCGCGCCGCCGGTGCCTCCCGCGAGTCATCCGCCTCGGCCTTCTTCACGGAAGGAGCCGAGGCGCCCGGGTTCCCGCCGGGATTCCCGCCCGAGCACAGCGGCGCACAGCCCGCCGTCCGGCGCGGCGAGGCTTCGGGATCCTATCCGGTCGCGGAGCGCGCCACTGACGCTCGCCCGATCCCCGCCTCCGGGCCGTACCCGGCCGCGAGCCGCATCGAAGTGCCCGGCGCCTACGCCGCCGCGGGCAGCGCCGAAGCACCCGGCCGCGCCCGCCGCAAGGGCGGCAAGTCCGCCGGCCCCCGCCCGGCCCCGAACCGCACCGAAGCCCCCGGCTTCCACCCCGCCGAACCCACCCGCGGCTCCCGCCGTGGTGAAGCGCCCGGCTCGTCGGCCGAACCCGCCCGCGGCTCCCGCCCCGGCGAAGCCCCCGGCTCGGACGCCGGCCGCTCGGAAACAACCGCCGCGTACCCCGTCGAACCCGCCGGCCGCTCCCGCCGCAAGGGGGGCAAGACCACCACCGGCGCCCACCCGGCCGCCGATCGCCTCGAAGTGCCCGGCACCCAGCCGGCCGCCGGCCACGCCGAACCCGCCCGCGCCTCCCGTCGAGGCGAAGCCCCGGGCACCCACCCGGCCGGCGACCGCATCGAGGCGCCCGGCACCCAGCCCGCCTTCGGCCACCCCGCCCCCGGCCACGCCGAACCCACCCGCCGAGGCGAAGCCCCCGGCTCGTACGCCGACCCCGCCGAAGCAACCGCCGCCTACCCCGTCGAACCCGCCGGCCGCTCCCGCCGCAAGGGCGGCCGGAACACCGGCACCCACCCCGCCCGCCGCGGCGAAGCCCCCGCCGTTCGCCACCCGGAATCCGCCGCCGAGCGGACCGAGGTGATCACCCGGCCGGACGACCTCGCCGACGCCCCGGACGAGGCGTCCGGGACCTTCCGCACCCTCGACCGGAGCGACGACACCGGCACGTCCCGGGCCGCGGGCCGCGGGGAGAGCACCGAACGCGTCGAGAACACCGGGCCCCACCGCACCGCCCGGGACGAGAACACCGGGCCGCAGCGGGCGGCCCGCAGCGACGCCACCGGTTCGCACCGGGTCGTCGGCAAGGGCGATGTCACCGGCTCGCACCGCATCGTCGGCAAGAAGGCTCCGCGCCGCCGGATCGCGACGTGGCCGATCGCCTGCCTCGTCCTCGCCGTCCTCATCGGGCTCGGCGTCGTGGGGTGGAACTGGGCCGACAACGAGCTCAACAGCCGCGCCGAAGCGCAGGCCGCGAGCTGCGACGGCGGCACCTCGAACATGCGGATCATCGTCACCCCGAGCGCGCAGAAGCCGCTCACCGCCGCGGCCGAGCGGTGGAACCAGGCTGCCACCGTCGTCCACGGCCAGTGCGTGCACGTCGCGATCGAGGCCAAGGCTTCGGCGCAGGTGCTCGACGCGCTGGTCGGCCGGACCAACCTGGACTCCATCGGCGGGCTCCCCGCCGCCTGGCTGCCCGAATCGTCGTACTGGGTCAGCGAGCTCACCACCAAGAAGCCCGAGATGATCGGCTCGCCCGCCCAGTCGGTGGCGAACGCCCGCTCGGCGGACTACCCGTTCATCGGGCTCGCCGGCCCGAACATCGACGACACCGTGCTGCGCGCCGCCCAGACGTTCCGCGAGTACCTGGAGCAGCCCGCCCAGCAGGCCGACTTCACCGCGGCGGGCATCAAGCCCGCCTAGACGCGCGAGCCGTTGTCGAGCTCGGCCACCACGGCGAGGTCGTCATCGGCCAGCTCGAAGTCGAAGATCCCGAAGTTCTCGCGGATCCGGGTGGTGGTGGCCGAGGCCGCCACGGCGATCGTGTCGTTCTGCAGGTGCCACCGGAGCACGATCTGCGCCGGTGTCTTGCCGTACTTCGCGGCGAGCGCGGTGACCGTCTCGTCGGACAGCAGCGCGGCGTTCGCGGCCGGGCTGGCCGCAGCCGTCACTATGCCGCGCTGCGTGTGGAACTCGCGCAGCGGGAGCTGCTGCAGCCACGGGTGCAGCTCGACCAGGTGGACCGCGGGCACCGAACCGGTCGCGTCGATCAGCCGGCGCAGCTCGGAGACGCCGAACCCGGCCACGCCGATCGCGCGGACCCGGCCGTCGGCGCGCAGCCGGCTCAGCGCCCGCCAGGTGTCGGTGAACGCGCCGTTCGTGCCGTCCAGCAGGCACAGGTCGGCCCGCTCGAGCTGAAGCGCCTCCAGCGCCCGGTCGGCGGCCCGGCGGGCGGTGTCGTAGCCCTGTGCGGGCACGTGCACGCTGACGAACAACTCTTCGCGCGGTACTTCGGCGGCGGACAGGACCGCACCGACCGCCGTCTCGGCTCCCGGTGCGGTGTCGACACCGCGGTAGCCGGTGTCGAGGGCGATGCGGACGGCCCGGCCGGTTTCGGCCGCGGACAGGCCCGCGACGCCGAACAGCAGCTGGGGGACGTGGACTCCGTCGGACAAGGCGAGTGAAGGCGGGACGGCCATCAACCGGTGATCCTCACTTCGGATGCTGCGCGGAACCCCATCATCCCACCCGGGCGGCCCGCTCGCGCAGACAAGCCGCCGTCGCCGGGTCGGCCGGGAAGAACGACTCGATCACCAGCTCGGCCACGGTGACGTCCAGCGGGGTCCCGAACGTGGCGACCGTGCTGAAGAACGTCAGGTCGGTGCCCTCGTGGCGGAACTTCAACGGCACGAAGATGTCACCCGGTCCGGGGACCTCCACCTCGGGCACCGGCTGGTCGCACGGGTACCCGCGCAGTTCTTCGAGGAGCTGCGCGAGCCCGGCGTCCGCGGTCTGGCCCACCTGGCGCCGCAGCCGGCCGAGCAGGTGGGCGCGCCACTCCCCCAGGTTGAGGATGTGCGGTGCCATGCCGTCGGGGTGCAGGGTCGCCCGCAGCACGTTGGTGGTCAGCTCGGGCGCGATGCCGTCGACGAACAGCCCGACGCCGGCGTTGGCGTCGACGAGGTTCCAGTTCCGGTCGACGACGGCGGCCGGGTACGGCTCGTGGCTCGTCAGCAACTGCCGGACGGCCCCGCGGACGGCGTCCATCTCCGGGGCCCCCAGCGCGTTCTCGGCGTAGGCGGGCGCGTACCCGGCGGCGAGCAGCAGCCGGTTGCGTTCCCGCAGCGGGACGTCGAGGTGCTCGCCGAGGCGCAGCACCATGTCCCGGCTCGGCTTGGAGCGGCCGGTTTCCACGAAGCTCAGGTGGCGGGTGGAGATGTCCGCCGAGATCGCCAGGTCGAGCTGGCTGATCCGGCGCCGGTCGCGCCATTCCCGCAGCAGCTCGCCGACGGGCCGCTGCCGCGCTTGCACCATGGTCGTCACGCGAGCGACGCTACGGCGATCACCGGGTGGCTGCCATTACTTCGGGGGTAATGCCCGCGGCCGCTTCCGCCGCCGCTGCGCCATTACCTCCCGCGTAATCGACGCGCCGCCGCCGCGCCGCCAGAGTGGGTTCCAGCGCCGGGACGGCAAACCGTTGTCCCCCAACGAAAGGATCCTCCATGACCGACGTCCGTACCGTCGTCGAGCAGTACATCGCCGTCTGGAACGAGACCGACGCCGACAAGCGCCGTGCTCTCATCGCCGACGTCTTCACCGCCGGCGCCGGCTACACCGATCCCCTCGGCGCCGTCAGCGGCCACGACGGGATCGACCAGTTCGTCGCCGGGGCGCAGCAGCAGTTCGCCGGGCTCGCCTTCAGCCTGCCCGCCGAGCCGGACGCCCACCACGAGCTCGCGCGGTTCCAGTGGTACCTCGGCACTCCGGGGGCCGAGCCGGTCGCCATCGGCTTCGACGTCGTCGAACTCGAGGACGGGAAGATCGCCAAGGTGCACGGCTTTCTCGACAAGCTGCCCGGCTGACACCGTGCGGGCTCCCGGACAGCGGGAGCCCGCACGCCCGGCTAGGCCTTGAGCGCGCCGCGCCAGCGGACGGTCGGGCGCAGCTTCTCCGGGTTCACCCGGTGCTTGTTGGCGCCGACGATGTCGAACATCGACTCGATCAGCGTGTCCGAAAGCAGGTGCGGCTGGAGGCCGAGCCCGACCAGCCCGGTGTGCTGCACGTTGTAGTAGTGCTCCGGCGCCTCGGTGCGCGGGTTCTCCAGCTGCTCGATCTGCACCGGGCCGGGGAACCGGTCGGCCACGAGGTCGGCGATGCCCGCCACCGACATGCTCTCGGTCATCTGGTTGAACACGCGGAACTCCCCCGGCTCGGCCGGGTGCTCGACGGCGAGGCGGATGCACTCCACGGTGTCGCGGATGTCGATCAGGCCCCGGGTCTGCGTGCCCTTGCCGTACACCGTCAGCGGCTGGCCCAGCACGGCCTGGATGACGAACCGGTTGAGCACCGTGCCGAACACCGCGTCGTAGTCGAAGCGGGTCGCCAGGCGCGGATCCAGCGCGGTCTGCGGCGTCTGCTGGCCGTAGACGATGCCCTGGTTCAGGTCCGTCGCCCGCAGTCCCCATGCGCGGCAGGTGAATTCGATGTTGTGCGAATCGTGGACCTTGGTCAGGTGGTAAAAGGAACCCGGCCGCTTCGGGAACAGGACCCGGTCCTTGCGCCCGTTGTGCTCGAGCTCCAGCCAGCCTTCCTCGATGTCGATGTTCGGCGTGCCGTATTCGCCCATCGTACCCAGTTTGACCAGGTGGATCGCCGGATTGATCTCCGCGATCGCGTAGAGCAGGTTGAGCGTGCCGACCACATTGTTGTGCTGGGTGTACACCGCGTGTTCGCGGTCGATCATGGAATAGGGCGCCGAGCGCTGCTCGGCGTAGTGGACGACGGCGTCGGGCGCGAAGTCGCGCACCGCCCCGAACAGGAACTCCGCGTCCAGCAGGTCGCCTTCGTAGCCGGTGATCGTCCGGCCGGAGACCTCCTGCCAGGTGGTGATGCGGTCGGCGAGGGATTCGATCGGGACCAGGCTCTCGACACCGAGCTCGGCGTCGTACCCGCGCCGCGCGAAATTGTCGACGACGGCCACCTCGTGGCCTTTGTCCGATAAGTGCAGGGCGGTCGGCCAGCCCAGATATCCGTCACCGCCGAGAACCAGCACACGCATTGTGCCGCCTTTCCTGTTCGTTTACGCCACAAGCATGCCGACCCCCCGAAGAAGCAGAAGCTTGCTCCGCCACCCGGACCCCGAACGCTATAGATCACGTGCTGATGAGGGCCTGGCAATGAGCTGTGAATCTCCTATGCGTGAGGGGGCCGGACGGCGCGGCGGCCGGCCCGCGGGGAAGATGGGGGCATGACGACCGTAACCAACGGCGTGCGGCCCCGCACGGCGGAGAAGACCCGCCGTCGCGGCTGGGCCCGGCTGGCGCGCGCCGCGACCACTTCGGTCGCGGCCACGGCGGTCAGCCAGGTCGTGCTGCTGGCCGTCCTCGCCGCCGGTGGGGTCCCGGCGCTGGCGAGCACGCTGGCCTGGGCAGCCGGCGCGGTGCTGAACTTCGCGGTCACCCGGCGCTGGGTGTGGGGCCGCACCGGGCGGCCGCGCGTGCGGGGCGAACTGCTGCCCTACCTCGGCGTCATCGGGCTGGGCGGGCTGGCGTCGATCGGCCTGACGACCCTCGCGGGCTCGCTGCTGGCGCCCCTGGACCTGCCGCACCTCTGGTGGGTCGTGCTCGTCGACGGCGCGTACATCGCCAGCTACGCGCTGGTGTTCGTCGTCAAGTTCACCCTGCTCGACCGGCTCGTGTTCGGCCGCGGCGCAGCACGTACCCCCGCCACCACGTCCCGGTCATGACCCGGGCGTAGTTGGCGCCGTAGACGAGGCTGCCGCCCTTCTTGCTCTTGCCCGCCTTGCGCAGCCGCATGCTCATCGGCAGCTCGGTGACCCGGGCGCCGCGCGCGGTGACGCCCAGCAGCAGCTCCGAAGACTGGTACTGCGGCTCGTTGAGCGGGACCGAGCACGCCAGCTCCGCCCGCATCGCGCGGAAGCCGAACGACGTGTCGGTGATCCGCCGCCCGGTCAGCACGGACGCCAGCACCGCGAACACCCGCACGCCGAGCCACCGGACGCGGCTGTCGGCTTCCTCGTGCCCGAGCCGGCGGGACCCCGTGACGAAGTCGGCGGTGCCGTCGACGACCGGGCGCACGAGGGCTTCGAGCTCGCTGTTGTCGTATTGGCCGTCGGCGTCGGTCGTGACGACGTACTCGGCGCCGGACGCGGCCGCGAGGTGGTAGCCCAGCCGCAGCGCGGCGCCCTGGCCGCGGTTGCGCGGCGCGACGCAGACGTACGCACCGTGCGCCTGCGCGATCGCGGCCGTGTCGTCGGTGCCGCCGTCGACGACGACGAGGACGGCCACCGGCATGCCGAGGCACTCGGCCGGCATCTTCTCCAGCACCTCGCCGATCCCGCCGGCTTCGTTGTAGGCGGCGATGACGACGATCAGCGGGGCCGGCTTCACCTCCGGGTGCCGGCCGCGGAAGTCGTCGAGGGCCTCGGAGTCGACGTCGTCGGGGAAGGCGGCAAGCCGCTTCCGGCTCGCCGACGTCAGCGTCGTGAAGCCGAGCGCCCCGGCGACCGGCAACAGCACGAGCGCCGGGAGCTGGTAGCGCCACGAGAACTGGAACACCGCCGAGGCGAACAGCAGCACGAGCCCGCTCGACGCCGCCAGCAGCGCTCCCGCCTGCGCCCGGTCCAGCGGCTTCTTGCGCCGGAAGATCGTCAGCAGGCCCAGCAGCGCGCCGACGCCGAGCACTCCGCCCGAGACGTACCCGCCGCCGAGCTGGTAGTCGATGAGGATCCAGGCCAGCCGCTCGTCGACGCTCGCGACGACGCCGTCGTTCTGCAGCGTGACCAGGTCGATCAGGGACTGGTCGGCCCACGGCCGGTAGCTCGGCTGGAACTGCCACCGGTCCAGGGGGACGTCGGTCGGGTCCTGCTCGCGCGTCCAGGCGAAGCTCTTGGCGAAGTCGTCCAGGATCGCTTCGGCGACGTCGCCGGGCTGCTCCTTCAGGACGTCGATCGCGAACTCGTGGGCCAGCGCGGCCTTGTCCGCGCCCGGGGGCAGCGGCCCGGGCCAGTTCGGGTCGAGGTCGGCGTGGGTGTAGTTGTCGACGAGCCGGGTCTCGCGCGGCTCGGCCGGGCAGAACACCTGCAGTTCCGGGGTGAGGTGGAGGTTCGCGCAGTCGGCGACGGCGGCGGTGCGGCCGTAGAGCATGTTCCCCGAAGGTCCGCTCAGGCCCCACTTCCCGGTTTCCGCGTGGACGCGCGCCGAGTACGGCACCAGGACGGCGAGCAGGCCCAGGAGTCCGACGCCGGCCCGGCGCCAGCCCGCCCACTGCCGCCACGCGCCCCCGGCCACGACCAGGAAGACCAGCAGGGGCCCGGCCAGGGAAATCCCGATCAGCCTTGTCAGCACGCCGAAGCCGAGCAGCAGGCCCGCGGCGCCGGCACGCTTCCAGCCGGGGGTGCCCCAGCCGAGCAGCAGCCAGAGGAGGCCGAGGAGCACGGCCTCGAACGTCACCTCGGACATGATGTTCTGCTCGATCTGGAGCTGGTAGGCGTCGAGCAGCATCGGCGCCGCGGCGAGTGCCCCGACCCACGGGCGGCCGCCGAGGCGCAGCACCAGCCCGTAGACACCGATCGCGATGAGCACCCCGCCGACGTGCTGCACCGCCGCGACCCAGGCGAGGCCGCCGACGGACAGGAGTGGCCGCAGGACCAGGTCGTAGCCGATCGGGTCGAGCTGGTCCGCGCGCAGGGCGTGCAGGTTGTCGATGTAGCGGAACGAATCGATGAACAGCAGCGCGGGCCGGTAGGCCAGCCAGGTGAGCACCCGGAGCGTGATCGCCGGGACGAGGAGCAGGAGGAGCGGCCAGTGCCGCTTGAAGAACGTCCTCACGGTGTCGCGAGGCCGGAGAAGTACTTCCACGCCGTGGCCAGGCCGTCGGTCAGCGAGACCTCCGGCCGGTAGCCGATGGTTTCCGCACTCGCCGAGACGTCGACGACGACCGCGGGCATCTCCCCGGCGGGAGCCGCCACGTGCTCGACCGGCAGCGCGGCGCCGGTCACTTCGCGCACGGTCTCGACCATCTCGAGCACCGACACCGAGCGCCCGGCACCGACGATCGCGCGACCGGAATAGCCGCTGTCGAGGGCCAGCAGGACCGCGCGGACGACGTCGTCGACGTGCACGAGGTCGCGGCGCTGGCGGCCGTCGCCGTAGACCTTGATCCCGCTGCCGGTCAGCGCGGCCCGCATCATCCGCGGCACGAAACTGTCCTTGTGGGACATTCCCGGGCCGTAGACGTTGGTGAACCGCAAGGCACACGTCGTCATGCCGTACGCGCCGGCGTAGCCCGAGAGCAGCATTTCGCACGCCGCCTTGGTGGCGCCGTACGGCGTGAGCGGGCGCAGCGGCAGGTCCGGGGTGATGGTGGCGGTGCCGACGTTGCCGATCACCGCGTTGGTCGAGGCGAGCAGAAACTTCGGTACCTCGTGGCGGCGCGCGAGTTCCAGGAGTTCCTGGGTGACCAGGACGTTGTCGGCGAAGGTGTCCTCGGGCAGCTCGACCGACTTCAGCACCGACGTCAGCGCGGCGAGGTGGACGATGCCCGCGGTCTCGCCGGTCACGGCCTGCTCTCGCACGGCCGCCTCGCGGAGGTCGCCGGCGACGACGCGGACTCCGTCGAGCGCTTCGGGGAACGGCACCCGGTCCACGACGGTGACCGGGACACCCCGGCCGCGGAGGGCGCGCACGACGGCCCGGCCGATGAAGCCGCTGCCACCGGTCACGACCACGGACGTCCGATCAGGACCGTGCCCACTCACCATGGGCGTCAACCTACCTCGCGTTCCTGTGCCCGGTCCGCGAAGGCCTCCGGCGGCGGGCAGGAGCAGACCAGGTTCCGGTCGCCCGCCGCGCCGTCGATCCGCCGGACCGGCGGCCAGATCTTCGCCGCGCCCGGCCCGGCGGGGAACACCGCCGTTTCGCGGGGGTACGGCCGGTCCCAGTCGCCGGCGAGGCACCGCGCGGTGTGCGGTGCCTGCCGCAACGGCGAGTCTTCGAGGGGCCACTCCCCCGCCGCGACGCGGTCGATTTCGCCGCGGATCGCGATCATCGCGGCGCAGAAGCGGTCGAGTTCGGCGAGGTCTTCGCTCTCGGTCGGCTCCACCATCAGCGTGCCCGCGACGGGGAACGACATCGTGGGCGCGTGCAGCCCGTAGTCCACCAGCCGCTTCGCGACGTCGTCGACCGTGACGCCGGTGGCCTTCGTCAGCGGCCGCAGGTCGAGGATGCATTCGTGCGCGACGAGCCCGGCGTGCCCGGTGTACAGCACCGGGTAGTGGCCGGCGAGCCGGCGGGCGACGTAGTTGGCGTTGGCCACCGCGACGAGCGTCGCCCGGCGCAGGCCGGCGGCCCCCATCATCCGGATGTAGGCCCACGAAACCGGCAGGATCGACGCGCTGCCCCAGGGCGCGGCGCTGACCGGGCCGACACCGGTGGCCGGGCCGGCGGCCGGCTGCAGCGGGTGGCCCGGCAGGAACGGGGCCAGGTGCGCACGGACCCCGACCGGGCCGACGCCGGGCCCGCCGCCCCCGTGCGGGATGCAGAACGTCTTGTGCAGGTTGAGGTGCGACACGTCGGCCCCGAACCGGCCGTACTGGGCGACGCCGATCAGCGCGTTCAGGTTGGCGCCGTCGACGTACACCTGCCCGCCCGCGTCGTGCACCGCCGCGCACACCTCGCCGACGGTGTCCTCGTAGACGCCGTGCGTCGACGGGTAGGTGAGCATGATCGCGGCCAGGTCGGCCCGGTGGGAGTCCACAGTGGACTTGAGGTGCGCGAGGTCGATGTTGCCGCCGTCGTCGCAGGCGACGACGACCACCCGCATGCCCGCCATCACCGCGCTCGCCGCGTTCGTGCCGTGCGCGCTGGCCGGGATCAGGCAGACGTCCCGCGCGTGCTCGCCGCGGGAGCGGTGGTAGGCGCGGATGGCGAGCAGGCCCGCGAACTCGCCCTGGCTGCCGGCGTTCGGCTGGAGGGAAACCGCATCGTAGCCGGTGATCCGGGCGAGCCACGCGCTCAGGTCGGCGGCCACCTCCAGGAGCCCGGCGGCGTCCTCGGCCGGCGCGAACGGGTGCAGCCCGGCGAACTCCGGCCAGGTGAGCGGCTCCATCTCCGCGGTGGCGTTGAGCTTCATGGTGCACGATCCCAGCGGGATCATGCTCCGGTCGAGCGCGATGTCCTTGTCGGCCAGCTGCCGCAGGTAGCGCAGCATCGCGGTTTCCGAGCGGTGCGCGTGGAACACGGGGTGGGCCAGGAAGCCGCTCGTCCGCCGCAGCGGGGCCGGGAGCGCGTCCGCGGTGTCCGCGTCGAGACCGTCCACATCGGACACCGCGACACCGAAGGCCTTCCACACACAGGAAAGACGTTCGCGGGTCGTGGTCTCGTCGCAGGCGATGCCGACGTGGTCTTCATCGATGCGGCGCAGGGAGATGCCGAGGTCGCGAGCGGCTGCGACGACGGTGTCCGCCCGGCCGGGCACCGCCGCGACGACCGTGTCGAAGAACTCGCCGTGCACCACGTCGACGCCGCCCTCGGCGAGGCCGGCGGCCAGCACGGTGGCCATCCGGTGGGCCCGCAGCGCGATCGAACGCAGCCCCTCGGGCCCGTGGTACACCGCGTACATCGAGGCCAGCACCGCCGGCAGGACCTGCGCGGTGCAGATGTTCGACGTCGCCTTCTCCCGGCGGATGTGCTGCTCGCGCGTCTGCAGGGCGAGCCGGTACGCGGGTGTACCGTCGGCGTCCTTCGAGACGCCGACCAGCCGGCCGGGCAGCTGCCGCTCGAGGCCCTTGCGGACGGCCAGGTACCCCGCGTGCGGGCCGCCGAAGCCGAGCGGGACGCCGAACCGCTGCGTCGAGCCGACGGCGACGTCGGCGCCGAGCTCGCCCGGGGGGCGCAGCAGGGTCAGGGCGAGGGGGTCGGCGGCGACGATCACGGCCGCGCCGTGCTTCTTCGCTTCGCCGATGGTGAGATCGAGTTCGCGCACCGCGCCCGAGGCGCCCGGGCAGGACAGCAGCACGCCGAAGAAGTCGCCGCCGAGCCCGAGCCCGGTCAGTCCTTGGGACAGGTCTTCGACGACGAGTTCGATGCCGAGCGGCTCGGCCCGGGTGCGGAGCACGGCGAGGGTCTGCGGCAGGGTGTCTTCGTCGACGACGAAGCGGCAGGAGGCCGACCGGCCGGCGCGGCGCACGAGCGTCATGGCTTCGGCGGCCGCGGTGGCCTCGTCGAGCAGGGAGGCGTTGGCGACGGGCAGCCCGGTCAGGTCGGCGACCACGGTCTGGAAGGTGAGCAGCGCCTCGAGCCGTCCCTGCGAAATCTCGGGCTGGTAGGGCGTGTAAGCGGTGTACCAGGCGGGGTTCTCGAGCACGTTCCGCCGGATGACGGGCGGAGTGAAGGTGTCGTGGTAGCCGAGGCCGATCATCGAAGCGGTCACGCGGTTGCGCGAGGCGAGTTCCCGCAGCTCCGCGAGCGCCTGGGCCTCGGTGGCGGCCGGGGGCAGGTCGAGCGGGCCGGCGGAGGCCCGCAGCGACTCGGGGACAGCACGCTCGGAGAGCTCGTCGAGAGAAGCCACGCCGACGACGTCGAGGATGTGCCGAAGTTCGGCAGGACCAGGCCCGATGTGCCGGTCGGCGAAGGGGGTGCCCTGTTCCAGCGAGGCAAGTGACGGATCCACGATGGCCTCCTCCGAACGGCGCTGCCTACCCCACTCGACTCTAGAGCGGAGGCAACCTCGGAAGGGGACCAGGGGCGGGGCCCCTGGGCGGGACTGGCCGCGGCGGCGGGTGTTCGCGTAGTCGGCCGGGTCGGTGTGCCGGCCTGTCCACGGCTACGGGTTGATGGTCCAGGAGAACGAGGTGGTGGCGGTCCGCTGATCGATGACGTCCTTCACCGTGCCGTTGACGGTGTAGTGACCGGCCGTCGTCGGCGTGCCGCTGATTTTCCCGTAGGACGTGTAGGTCAGACCCGGCGGCAGGCCCGTGATGGTCCAGTCACAAATGTAGTTCTGGTGGTAGCAATAAAGCTGGACCGGAGTGACCGGGACGCCGGCGGTGCCGGTCTGGGGGCCGGGATTGCTGGCCGTGAGAGGGGGCTTCGGATCCGCCGGGCTGACGACGGCACCGGCCGCGTCACCGGTCGCGGCTGCGGCCTCCTGGGTGGCCGCCACCAAACCGCCGGAAGACAGCACCAAAGCCGCCACCAATGTCAGCGATCGCTGCAACCGGTCCATTTCCCCTCCTGGATCCCGAGCTCCGCCAACGGCGAGCAGTCGCTGATCGGCAACGTACCGAGGGTAAAGATCCGGATCGCCCCGAGACGTCTCTCAGCGTGCGACCACCCATCACCCCGGGATGCGCCGCGACCGGCGACAACGCGAACGATCAGCACAGAGCTCGCGGAAACCGGAAGGAAAAGCCTCCCCACTCTGTCCGTACCCGTTTCCGGGCGCCTGAGAGTTTCGCCCGCGTGGTTGAACCGGGCTTGCACCGTCGGCGGGGCCATCAGGTGGTGTCCTGACGACCCGCTTTCCAGAGGCGTCTCGTCCGCGCGGTCCAGGGTGCCTGAGAGGTTCCGGGGAGGATTTGCTCCTTCGGCGCCGAGCTCAATATGAGGCTCGGACTCTCCCGCGCGGATTCGTCGACCGCAAGGGGAACCTTACTCCGTCCGCCGCAGCGGTGATCACCCGGTCTTGCGGGCGTTGCGGCGCTGGGTGAGTTCGTCCGGCTGGTGCGTCTCGACGATGCCGCCGTCGGCGCGTTCGGCGGGGAAGTCGTGGATGGTGCCGCTGATTTCCTGCATCGCTCCGCTGACGGCGATGCCGAAGACGCCTTGACCGCCCTGGAGCAGATCGACGATCTCCTCCGGCGACGTGCATTCGTAGACGGTGGTGCCGTCGGAGAACAGCGTCACCCTGGCCAGGTCGCGGACCCCGCGGACGCTCAGGTGGTCGACGGCGACGCGGATGTTCTGGAGGGAGACGCCGGTGTCCAGGAGGCGTTTGACGACCTTGAGGACCAGGATGTCCTTGAACGAGTACAGCCGCTGCGAGCCGGAGCCGTGCGCGGTGCGGATGCTGGGCGCGACCAGTTTGGTCCGGGCCCAGTAGTCGAGCTGGCGGTAGGTGATCCCGGCGATCTGACACGCCGCCGGCCCCCGGTAGCCCACCAGCTCGTCGGGCAGCGACTCGTCGGGGAACAGTTCACCCTGCTCACCGGTTGCGACCTCGACAGGCTGCTTCTCGGAACCAGCCTCGACCACGCAAGCCTCCCCTCGCCCGACCAGGCGGCCGGCGAATGACAGCCGGACGGTCCCAGAGTGGGACCCGCCGGAGATCAACCGCCACGGTTCGGCCCCAGACCGTGAATCACACCGTGACGATTTGCCTCCTCCGACGGTAAGCGCCAGGAGAACACCGGTCAACGCGACGCGCGGCAAGGCTCAACGGTCGGCTGAGCCTTTGAGCCGTTCGCCGTACCCCGTCCACGGCGGTTCAAACGCGTTCGACGATCTTACTCAGCTGTGTTATTTTTTACTCATGCAAGTAAACACCGCCCACATGGCCGAGCTGGGCCTCAGCGTCACCGAGGCCGCGCGCCGCGCGCAGATCATCGGCGCGACCATCGGCGTCCTCGCCGACCTGGGTTACCGCCGCACCACCTTCGCCAAGATCAAGGAGCGCGCCGGGCTCAGCAGCACGCGGCTGATCTCGTACCACTTCACGAACAAGGCGGGCCTGATGCAGGCCGTGCTCAGCGCCGTCGTCGAGACCAAGCACGAGTTCCTCACCGAGCGCACCGGCGGCGGCCTCGACCCGGCCGACCGGCCCGGCTACCTGCGGGCCCACATCGAGACGTCCGTCGCGTTCCTGCGCGCGTACCCCGAATGCGTCCGGGCGCTGACGGAGCTGGCCGCCAACGCCGACGACGCCGACGGCTGGGTGATGACGAAGGTGCTGGTCGACGACCTGCGCGTGCACGGACTGGCCCGCCAGCTGGGGCAGGGCCAGTCCGAGGGCGTGTTCGGCGAGTTCACGCCTGCGGTGATGGCGATGGCCATCGCCCAGGCCATCGACGGCGTCGCCGCGGCCTACGCGGCCGACCCGTCCCTGGACCTCGAGCAGTACGGGCGCGAACTGGCGGACACCTTCGTCAAAGCGACGGCGCCTTGAGAGCCCGGTCGAGGCGGTCTTCGATGCGGGCCTTCGGGAACGCGCCGACGATCGTCTCGACCGGTTCGCCGCCGCGGAAGAGGATCATCGTGGGCAGGGACATGACCCGGTAGGAGCGGGTGGTCTCCGGGTTCTCGTCCGCGTTGATCTTGCGCACGGCGAGCTCGCCGTCCCGCTCGGCGGCCAGCTGCGCCAGCACCGGGCCGACCATCCGGCACGGCCCGCACCAGGTGGCCCAGAACTCGACCAGCACGGGGACGTCACTGCCGAGGACCTCGGCGAAGGTCGCATCGGTGACTTCGGTGACTTCGGACATGAGGGGCTCCTTCACGGGCGCGGGGATGCGGGCACGACACACGGATCGGGCGCCTGCCGGGCGAGGGCGCCCGCCAGCTTCGCGGCCAGTTGGGTGCGGATGCCGCCGAGCCGCGCGAGGAGGGCGTCGGCCTCTTCGAGCTTGCGGCGGTACACCTCGATCGAACTCGCGCACGCGTCGCCGGTCTCGTGGCCACTGCGCAGGCAGTCGACGAACGGCCGGGTCTCCTCGAGGGTCAGGCCGACCGTTTGCAGCGTCTGGATCTCCCTGACGAGCTGGAGGTCGTCCTCGTCGTACTCGCGGTAGCCGTTCGCCGAGCGCCGGGCCGACAGGAGGCCCTGGTCCTCGTAAAAACGCAGCGCACGGGTGGTGGTACCCGTGCGCTGCGCCAATTCTCCGATCCGCATACCCCGACGCTAGACGTTGACGTCCGCGTCAAGGCAAGGTCTCACGTATCCGCTCCGCGGAAGTCTTCCGGGGAAACCGAGTCGAGGAATTCACGGAACTTCTCGACCTCGTCCTCCTGCTCGTCCGGGATGATCAGGCCGGCCTCTTCCAGCACCGCGTCCACGGCGTGGATGGGGACGCCGATCCGCAGGGCCAGCGCGACCGAGTCGCTCGGCCGGGCGGACACCCGGATGTCACCGTCGAAGACGAGCTCCGCGAAGAACGTGCCTTCCTTCAGGTCGGTGATGACGACCTGCTCCAGCTCCCGGCCCAGCGCTCCGATGACCTCTTTCAGCAGGTCATGCGTGAGCGGACGGGCGGGGCGGACCCCCTGCTGCTCCAAGGCGATGGCGGTGGCTTCGACCGAGCCGATCCAGATCGGCAGATACCGTTCACCCTCGGTCTCCCGCAGCAACAAGATCGGCTGATTCGCGGGCAGCTCGACCCGCACACCGACGACGCGCATTTCGCTCATCGGGCTTCGCCTCCCTCTCGTGCACACGGGCGGCAGCGCCATAACGGCTTCGCGCCCTCACTGTCGACGCTACCCGTCATCCGTGCGCTGTGCTCGCTGTCCGGACTCTCTCGGTTCGCCTGCCGCAAACCCGTGCCTTCACGGTACGGCATGCAGTGCCGAACATTCAGTCATTGACATGGGACCGCAAAGAGGATCTCACTGCCTCGTTATCGATCAACATCCGGAGACGCCGCGGATCCCGGCCTTCACGAGGAGCGTGTGCAGGGTCACGGACAGTGCCGCGAGCTCCCGCACCACCTCGTCGGCCCTCGCCTTGGCCTCCGGGTCGCGGTGCCGGTACACCGGCGTCACGATCTGCTCCAGCAGCCCGACCTCGCGGTCGGCCGCGGCGCGGAAGGCGCGCAGGTGTCTCGGTTCGATCCCGAATTCGGTCAGCGCCTTGACCGTCCGGGCGACCAGGACCGCGTCGGGGTCGAAGAACCCCGCGGGCCCGGACCGGACCAGGCCGTACTGCTGCAGTTCGGCCAGCGCGGCCGCGTCGATGCCCGCCTGCTCCAGGACTTCCTCCTGGGTCAGGCGCAGCTCCTTGCCCGCGGCGAAGTCTTCCGCCACGGGCAGGCCGACGTTCTCGGCCGTCACGTCGATCGGCACCAGCCGGCGCGGCGGGCGGGGCAGGGCCGCGGCGGGCCCGGCTCCCGAGTCCGCCGCGTCCAGCTGTTCCTTGATGACCTTCAACGGCAGGTAGTGATCCCGCTGGGCGGCCAGGACGAACCTCAGACGCTCCACGTCCGCCGCGGCGAACTGCCGGTACCCCGAAGCCGTCCGGCCCGGCTGGACCAGGCCTTCCGCTTCGAGGAACCGGATCTTGGAGATGGTGACATCGGGGAAGTCGCCGCGCAGCTGCGCCAGCACGGCCCCGATGCTCAGTCCATGGTTCTGTGGCCGTCCGGCCGCCGTCACTGCGCCCCCTGGCCCCCGTGCCCCGGGCCGGTCAGGAAGACCAGGCGGAACTTCCCGATCTGGACCTCGTCGCCGCCGGCGAGCACCGCCTGGTCGACCGGCTCGCGGTTGACGTAGGTGCCGTTGAGGCTGCCGACGTCGATGACGACGAACTCGCCGCCCTCACGCCGGAATTCGGCGTGCCGGCGGGAGACCGTGACGTCGTCGAGGAAGATGTCGCTGTCCGGGTGCCGTCCGGCGCTGGTGGTGTCGCGGTCGAGCAGGAACCGCGAACCCGCGTTCGGCCCGCGCTTCACGACCAGCAGGGCCGAACCCGCGGGCAGGGCGTCGACACCCTGGACCGGGGCCTCCGGGGCCGGGGTGGACTCGTGGCCTTCGACTTCGGCCAGGAAGTCGGCCCGGAAGACAGAGGTCCGCTCCGGAGACTGCTCCGGGGGAACGCCGCCGGGCCCGTCGTTCGTGCTCACCTGAGCTCTCCTCCACACATGCTGTGTTGCCAGTACTCAAGAACGTGTAGCTGCCAACGTACCGTGCCTGATCGATTCTCCGAGCCCCGGCTCCCCGAACCGGCGGAGCGGGCTTCAGCCCTTGGTCAGCGCGTCGTACGCCTCGGCTTCGAGCAGCGCTTCCAGACCCGCCGGGTCGTCGAGCCGGATCTCGACCAGCCAGCCCTCGCCGTAGGGGTCGCTGTTGATCAGTTCGGGCGAGTCGGCGACGGCGTCGTTGACCGCGACGACCTCGCCGTCGACCGGCGCGAACAGCTCGGAGACGCTCTTGGTCGACTCGACCTCGCCGAACACGTCGCCCGCGGTCACCTGACGGCCGACCTCGGGCAGGTCGACGAACACGACGTCCCCGAGCTGGTCTTGCGCGTACTCGGTGATGCCGACGCGGACGAGGGTGTCCTCGCCCCGGGTGGCGACCCACTCGTGTTCCTCGGTGTAGCGAAGCTCTTCAGGAGCGGACACCGACGGTCCCCTTTCATGCCCTCACTGGCGAAACGTGTTGCGCGAAGTCTTACACCCACACGGCGCAGCCGCCCGCCACGACCCGGCGAAAGTGTCGCCCTCAGTGCTCCGCGGCCCCGCGGAGCGCGTTGCGTGCCTGGACGACGTAGAGCACGCCGGACCAGACGTAGAGGACGCCTCCCCAGATGGTGAAGGCGTAGCCGATCGGCCGGCAGACCGCGGCGAGGGCGGAGCCACCCTGCGCGAGCAGCAGGAACGGGAAGGCGTACATCAGGACGAAGGTGGCCCCCTTGCCGATGTAGGTGACCTCGGGTGGCGCGAACCCGCGGCGGCGCAGCACGACGACGCAGACGCCGAGCACGGCCTCGCGCAGCACGAGCGGCACGACGACCCACCACGGGATGATGTCGCGGACCAGGAAGGCGACGAGCGTCGCGAGGATGTACAGCCGGTCGGCGGCCGGGTCGAGCAGCTGCCCGAGCCGGGACATCTGGTTGAGCCAGCGGGCCAGCTTGCCGTCGAGCCAGTCGGTCAGCGCGCTGAACACCAGCAGCGCGAGCGCCCAGCCGTCCTCCTTCGGGCCGAGCAGCAGCCACAGGAACACCGGCACCCCGGCCAGCCGCAGCAAGGACAGGATGTTGGGGACGTTCAGGGCCTGCCGCAGCAGCGACGGCTCGGGATCCGCCGGAGCGGCGGGTTCGGGGGCGGCTGTGCTCACCGGGCCATTAAACAGCGGAGCGGCGCCCGGTCGCCTGGTGGTGCGGGGCGCGCTGCCCCGGAAGTGCGAGGCGCGGAGGGCGCGGCAGGCAATCGGACGTACCGGGCGCCGGACGACTTGAGCCCGAGCACCCCACGGAGAGCCCCGACGTGGACGGGATCCGGGCCGCCCCCCTGGCGCGGCCCGGCCCGGCGTCAGCTGGCGCGGCGGTGGCTCCACCCGCGCCGCTGCAGCTCCGCGCTGCTCAGCGACTCGGGGCGGCCGCGGTAGTCGGTGCCCATCCAGCGGGCGCGGCCGGCGCGTCCCTCGAGGACGTACGGGCGGCCGCCGCACCAGACGACGGTGCTCGGGACGGTCGGCGGACTGGACGGGTCTTCGGTGCTGGTGACTGCGTCGGCGTTCATCGCTCTCACGGATTCGGTGCGGGTGTCGGGGACGGGGAAGCTCGTCGGCCTCCACCATGATCTTCGGCCCGCGGGGCCGGGATGTTAACCGCCACGGCCCGAATTAGACCGATCGATTCTTGATGACAGCGTGAGGTTTCGGAGCGTGAACGGAATGTTAATCGTCCACTGTGGACATTTTGACGGCAGCCACCGGTCCGGGCCGCCACCCCGCTGGAGTAATCTCCGGCACACCCGTGGGCGCGTCGATCCGCGGGGCCCCGGCCCGGATGGGCCAGAATGACCGGACCAGCCAGGCGGGCAGGAAGGATCGCGGTGCCCCACCCGACCACCACGAGGACGTGGCTCGTGGCCTGCCTCGCCCTGCCCGTGCTCGCGGCCTGTTCCGGCGCCCCGGCCGCGCAGGCTCCCCCGGCCCCGCCGTCCTCGACGGCCCCGGCGCCCGCGACGACGTCGCCGGACACCCCGCAGCCTCCGCCCGCCGCCGGTGACGGCTCGTCCGCGCCGGCCCCGGCGACCAAGCCGTCCGGGCCGCCGCCGTCGGTGCCCGGGGCGTGCGGCACGGTGACCGCCGCCAGCGGGCTGACGCTCTACGTCTTCGACAGCGGCTCCGCCGGCGTCAGCTGCGTCACGGCGACGAAGCTGGTCGGCGACTTCCACCGCAAGATCGCCGGGCGCCAGGGCGCCGGCTCGAACGACGCGGTGAACGAGACCGTCGACGGCTGGCTGTGCACCTCCGGTCCGCCGGCCGCGCAGGGCGGCACCACCTGTACCAAGGGCGAGCAGACGGTGTTCGCCGCCGTCGTGCCGTCCGAGTGATCCGTTCCCGTTCCCTGAAGGGCCCATGAAGACACTCGCCTACCCCTTGCTGCTCGTCACCGCGACCGCCGCACTGGCCGGCTGCGGTGGCGGCGACCCGGCGCCCGCCGCGCCGTCTTCCGCCGCGCCGGCCGCGGTCGCTGCCGCGGAGTCGACGGCGCCGGGCGTGCCGTGCGGCGACGTCCCCGGCAGCGGCGGCGCGAAGACGACGGTCGTCGCCCACGGGAAGGTCGACTGCGCCGCGGCGGCGACACTGCTGAAGGACTACTTCGCCAAGCTCACGCCGGCCGAGGCCGCCTCCCCCGACGGCCCCGGCCCGCTCGCGATCGGCGAGTGGACGTGCGGCAGCGGCGCGAACGACCCGGTGACGGCGTGCTCGACGGAGGACGGCCGCCAGGTCGAGGGCACCCGCACCTGAGCGGGCCCGCGAGCCCGGCCCGTCAGGACTTGAGGTCGGGGAAGTCCTCTTCGCGGTACTCGGTGCCCACCGGCCGCTTCGGGTCGTTCTCGCGGCCACGCAGCTCGACGCGGCGGATCTTGCCGGAGATCGTCTTCGGCAGTTCCGCGAACTCGAGCCGCCGGATCCGCTTGTACGGCGCCAGGTGCTCGCGGCAGTGGGCCAAGATCGACCGCGCGGTCGCCGCGTCCGGTGAGAAGCCCGCCGCCGGCACGACGTATGCCTTGGGCACCGCGAGCCGGATCGGGTCGGGGGCCGGGACGACGGCCGCTTCGGCCACCGCCTCGTGCTCGATGAGGACGCTCTCCAGCTCGAACGGCGAGATCCGGTAGTCCGACGCCTTGAACACGTCGTCGGTGCGCCCGACGTAGGTGAGGTAGCCGCGTTCGTCGATCGAACCGACGTCTCCCGTGTGGTAGAAGCCGCCACCGAAGGCCGCCGACGTGCGCTCGTCGTCGCCGGTGTAGCCGGTCATCAGGCCCACCGGCCGGTGGGCGAGGTCGAGGCAGATCTCGCCCTCGGTCGCGCGCTCGCCGCTGACCGGGTCGACCAGTGCCACGACGAAACCGGGCAGCGGGCGGCCCATCGAGCCGGGCACGACGTCCTGACCGGGCGTGTTGGCGATCTGGACGCTGCTCTCCGTCTGGCCGAAGCCGTCGCGGATGGTGACGCCCCACGCCTTCTCGACCTGGTCGATCACCTCGGGGTTGAGCGGCTCCCCCGCGCCCACGACCTTGCGCGGCGGCGTCTTCAGCGCCCTCAGGTCGGCCTGGATGAGCATCCGCCACACCGTCGGCGGCGCGCAGAAGCTGGTCACCCCGCACCGGTCCATCTGCGCCATCAGCGCACCCGCGTCGAACCGGCTGTAGTTGTAGAGGAACACCGTCGCCTCGGCGTTCCAGGGCGCGAAGAAGTTGCTCCACGCGTGCTTCGCCCAGCCGGGCGAGGAGATGTTCAGGTGGACGTCGCCGGGCTCCAGCCCGATCCAGTACATCGTGGACAGGTGGCCCACGGGGTAGGAGACGTGCGTGTGCTGCACCAGCTTCGGCTTCGCGGTCGTGCCGGAGGTGAAGTACAGCAGCAGCGGGTCGCCGGCCTTCGTCGGGCCGTCCGGGGTGTACTCCGGGGACTCGGCGAACGCGGCCGAGTACGGGTGCCAGCCCTCGACCGGCTCCCCCACCGCGATCCGGGTGTAGCCGCCCGCCACGCCGTCGAACTTCGGCGCGTCCACCGAGCGGACCACGACGTGCTTGGCCGCGCCGCGCTCCACGCGGTCGGCCAGGTCGGCCGGGCCGAGCAGGGTGGACGCCGGGATGATCACGGCGCCGAGCTTGATCGCGGCGAGGATCGTCTCCCACAGCTCGCCCTGGTTGCCCAGCATGAGGATCAGCCGGTCGCCGCGGCGGACGCCGAGGCCGCGCAGCCAGTTGGCGACCTGGTTGGACCGGCCGGACATCTCCGGGTAGGTCCAGCGGTTCTCGCGGCCGTCTTCCTCGACGATCCAGAGCGCGTACCGGTCGGCGTTGCCCGGGTCGTGTGCGACGACGTCGAACCAGTCGATCGCCCAGTTGAACTCGTCGAACTGCGGCCAGGCGAAGTCCCGGTACGCCGTTTCGTAGGCCTCGCGGTGGGTCTGCAGGTAGTCCCGGGCCGCGCGGAACGCGTGGTGGACCTCCGAAGCGCTCACGCTGCCTCCTTCACTCGCCCTTGAACTCCGGCTTGCGGCGTTCCATGAACGCCTGGACGGCTTCGCCGAGATCCTTGCTGGGCAGGAACGCCGAGTTCCACGCCGCGACGTACCGGAGGCCGTCGGCGACCTGGCGCTCGGTGTTCGTCGCCAGTACCTGCTTCGTACCCTGCACCACGAGCGGCGGGTTCGCAGCGATCTCCCCGGCGAGTTCCCGCGCGGCCTTCAGCAGCGCCTCCTGGTCGGCGTGGACGTCGTTGACGAGCCCGATCTTCTCGGCGCGCGCGGCGTCGATGTCCTTGCCGGTCAGGGCGAGCTCGCGCAGGTGGCCTTCGCCGACGATGGAGGCGAGGCGCTGGAGGCTGCCGAGGTCGGCCACGATGGCGACGCGCACCTCGCGGACGCTGAACTTGGCATCCGCGCTGGCCAGGCGGATATCCGCGGCGGCGACCACGTCGACGCCGCCGCCGATGCACCAGCCCGAAACGGCCGCGATGACCGGTTTGCGGCATTCCGCGATCGAGCTGACCGCCGCCTGCAGCGACCGGACCTGGTCGAGGAACGCCGTGCGCGGTCCGGCCAGGTTGTCCCCGCCCAGCATCGGCGCCCAGTCGCCCATCATCGCCGGCAGGTCGAGGCCGTAGGAGAAGTGCGCCCCGCTCCCGGTCAGCACCACGGCCCTGACCTGCGGGTCGGCGTCGAGCGCGCGGAACACCAGCGGCAGCTCGCGCCAGAAGTCCGGCCCCATCGCGTTGCCCTTCGACGGGCCGAGAAGCGTCACTTCGGCCACGTGGCCGTCGACGTCGACCTTCAGGGAGACGAGGTCGGGCAGACTGTCAGCAGTAGCGGTCATTGGGTCATCTTGACCCATGCCCGCGACGACCCGCCATTGGCACGTTGTCAATTGATGCCGTGGTCACTGTGCCAAGGTGATCAGGGGATGTTTTCCTGGACGTAAGTGACCGCGATACGGGGAGGACGGTGGGACATGAGCCCGGCCGGCAGCGCGACCCTGATCGAGCCGGATCCCCCGGCCCCGCCCGCCCGGCGCGAGTCCCGCCCGATAGAGCTGACCGGCTCGTTCGACCACGAGGGCCACCGGCTCTGGTACACCGAGTTCGGCAGCGGCGACAAGGTCGTCGTCCTCACCCACGGCATCATGCTGACCCGCCGCATGCACGCCCCTCTCGCCCGCCGGCTGGCCAACGCCGGGTTCCGGGTGATCACCCTCGACCTGCTCGGCCACGGCGACTCCGACCGGCCGACCGAGTCGTGGCTGTACTCGATGCCCTCGTTCGCCGAACAGACCCTGGCGCTGCTGGACCACCTCGAGGTGTCGTCCGCCGTCATCGGCGGGACGTCGCTGGGCGCGAACGTCTCGCTCGAAGTGGCGGTGAAGGCGCCTTCCCGGGCGCGCGGGCTGATCGTCGAGATGCCGGTGCTGGACAACGCGATCGTCGCCGGGCTGGTCACTTTCGCCCCGCTGCTGATGGCGGCCCGGTTCCTGCCGTTCACCGTGCAGGCGGTGGCGCTGGCGGCGTCGCTGGTCCCGCACGGCAACCAGTGGGTCGACGTCGTCACGGACACGCTTTCGCAGCGCCCGGCCCCGATGGCGGCGCTCATCCACGGCGTGCTGTTCGGCCGGATCGCGCCGCCGAAGGCGGTCCGGCGCAAGATCACGACCCGCGCGCTGGTGATCGGTCACCAGGGCGACCCGATCCACCCGTTCGGTGACGCGGACACCCTGGCGCTCGACATGCCGGACGCGGAGTTCGTCCAGGCCCGCAGCCCGGTCGAACTCCGCCTGGACCCGACCCGGCTGTCGGACGCGATCCGCGACTTCGCCGCGAGCTGCTACGCGGACTGAGGTGCTTCGCCCATGCCATTGGTGTGGGTGACCGGTAACACCGATCCCCCCGATCCGGTGCCGGCGGGCTGGCTCCACCGCTTCATCGACGGCCGCAAGCCTATCGCCGAAGTCGCCGACGCGATCCTCGCCGCCGCCGGCCGGCCGCGCCCCACGTGATCAGATCCGTAACTCGCGTGATCCGGAACGTAACTCGCGTGACTGAGCACGTAACTCGCGTGATCTAAGCCGGGTCTCGCGAGTTCCGGCTTAGATCACGCGAGTTACGGCCCCAGTCACGCGAGTCACGGCTCACGGGTCCCCTCAGGACACGGGGCGAGGCCGGCCACCGGGCCGATGACGATCACCGCCGGCGGCCGGACCCCGGCCGCCGCCGCGTCCGCGACCACCTTGTCCAAAGTGGACCGCAGGGTGCGCTGGGTGCGCATCGTGCCGTCCTCCACGATCGCGACCGGGGTGTCCGCCGCACGGCCGCCGTCCAGCAGGGCCTCCGCGAACTGCGGCAGGCGCTCCACGCCCATCATCAGCACGATCGTGCCGCGCATCCGGGCCAGCAGCTCCCAGTCAACCAGTGACCGGTCGTCGCCGGGGGCGACGTGGCCGGAGACCACCACCACCTCGTGGGCCACGCCGCGGTGGGTCACCGGGACGTCCGCCACCGCCGGGACCGCGAACGCGCTCGTGATGCCGGGGACCATCGTCACCGGGACACCCGCCTCGGCGCAGGCCAGCACCTCCTCGAAGCCGCGGCCGAACAGGTACGGGTCGCCGCCCTTGAGCCGGACGACGAACTTGCCTTCCTTCGCGCGCTCGATCAGCGTGCTGTTGATGACGTCCTGGCTCGCCGCGCGGCCGTACGGGATCTTCGCCGCGTCGACGATTTCGACCTCGGGCGCGAGCTCGTCGAGCAGTTCGCGGGGCGCCAGCCGGTCCACCACGACGACGTCCGCGCGGGACAAAAGGCGCCGGCCGCGGACCGTGATCAGCTCCGGGTCGCCCGGGCCGCCACCGACCAGCGCCACCCCGGGCAGGCTGCCCTCCGGGTGCGGCTGACGGCCGTCCTCGATCGTGCCGTTGTGCAGGCCGTCGAGGATCGAGTCGCGCACCGCGGCCGAGCGCAGCGGCTCGCCGCCGGAGAGCACGCCGAACAGCAGGCCGCCGTGCCGGCCGGACGCCGGGGTCACGGCACTGCCGGACTCGCCCTCGTCGGCGCGGACGCAGAACACCCGCTCGCGCTCGGCCTCGGCGCAGACGGCGGCGTTGACCTCCGGGTCGTTCGTGCAGGCGAGCGCGTACCAGGCGGCGCGAAGGTCACCCTCGGCGTAGGGGCGTTCGTGCCAGACGAGCTCGCCCGCGTCCACCATCCCCTGCACCGACGGCGTGGTGTGCGGCGACACCAGTTCCACGCGGGCGCCCGCGCCGATGAGCCGGGGCAGTCTGCGTTGCGCGACCGTGCCGCCGCCGATCATCACGACGCGGCGGCCCGTGAGCTGGAGGCCGGAAAGGTAGTGCGGGTCGTCCATGGCCGGGAGTTTATTGGCGGTTCACCGGTGCGCCAGCCCAGCGTGGGTCACGCCACGCGGAAGACCGGCCCGCGGGCCACGAACGGCAGCCGCGCGCCCCGCGGCACCAGGTACGCGTGCTCGCGCCGCGGCCGGACGTGGTCGCACTGCGCGTCGGTGATGATCAGGATCGGGCCGTCCGCCGGGAAGTCCTCGGCGCGCTGCAGCAGGTCGACGCCGGGCTGCAGGATGGTGCCGCCGCGGCCGCGGACCTTGACGCGGCCCGCGATGTCCTCCACCGCGAGGTAGCCGGCGTCGTAGGCGACGGCGTCGCAGAACACCACGCGCGCCGCCGGGACGTCCCTGGCCAGCGCGTACGACGCGATCGCGCCCAGCGCCTTGCCGAGCAGCTCGGCGTTCATCGAGCCGGAGGTGTCCAGCACGACGCCGAAGGTGACTCGCCGGTCGAGCCGCTCCGGGCGGACCCGGCCCGGGCGGGGGATGTCCGGGGTCGCCGACTGGCGGCGCGACGCCCGCGCGTAGCTGCGCACCGCCGCCTCCACCCGGACGTGCTCGTCGAACCAGCGGGCCAGCTGCGCGTCCCACGGCAGCGGCGGGTGGTCGAGGGCGCGGATCTCCTGCTCGAGGCCGGCCGGCAGGAGCCCGCGGCCCTGGGCGTGGTGGTACTGGAGTCCCTGCGTCAGCGCCCGGCGGTAGAACTCGTCGAGGTCGACGCCGCCGGTCCGGTCGCCGTCGCGCCACGGCAGCGGCTTCGCCTCCGCCCGCTTCGACGACCGCCGCTGCGCCGCCTCCGGCTCGGTCAGCCAGTCGCCCAGGACGTCGCCCACCTCGCGCGAGCCCAGGGTGAGCAGCTTGCGGGCGCGGCGGATGTCGGTGGTCAGCGTGTCGTAGACCGACTCCGCGGACATCCCGGTGAGCTGCTGGTCGTGCAGGACGCCGTGGGGGAGTTCGCCGACGCCCATCGAGACCAGCCAGCCGTTGATCACGTAGTCGCAGGCGACGTTCCACAGGTACGGGTCACGGCCCAGCGCCCGGCGGTCGTGGCGCAGCGCGGCGTGCAGCATCTCGTGGGCCAGGACGAACCGCCACTCCTCGGCGGTCAGCGCGGCGGCCGGGTTGACGTAGATCTCGCCGTGCTCGGCGTCGACCGCGGCGAGGGAGATGTCCCACGCGCGGACCACCTCGGCGTCGACGACCAGGGTGAATCCGGCGGCCACCGCGCCGAGCAGCGGGAACGAGGAGACGAACCAGGACAGCGCGCGGTCCCACTCCCCCGTCGCCCGGTGGTGCCGGGCCTGCCCGCGCGCGTCCGCGGCGCGTTCCATCGCCTCGGTGGCCGACGCGATCAGCCCGCGGGCGAAGCGCTCGGTCCACGGCTTCGGCTTCCCGTGGTATTGCCACTGCCGGCGGCTCATCGGGGGCGCGAGCGTCAGGCACGGCCGCGCGCCGCCCGTCCCGAGGAACCGGAACGGCTCCGGTACGCCGGTTTCGCGCCAGGCCCGGCTCAGGGCGAGCTCGTCGGTGCCCGGCAGATCCGGCAGCGTCACCAGGGGCGTGCCGACGCGGACGGCCTCGGCGAACCGGTGGACGGCGACGCAGCACGCGGCACCGTAGGGCTCGCCGAGCTCCACGTCGGCGAGCTGCTCGTCGTCGAGGTGGCCGAGGCCGAGGTGCAGCAGCAGGTGCGCGAACACCCACGCCCATTCGCCGCGCTCGGCGTCGCGGGCGCGGTTCGGGGTGATCAGCCCGCGGTCGTTCACGACGGCCCAGCCGGCCACGCCGGTCAGGCTCTCCTGGCTCAGGCTCGCGCCGCGGGCGAGGTGGTCGAGGACGGTGTGGGAGCGCGCCCGGTCCCAGCCGTCGGCGATCGCCTGGTTCCGGCGCTCGCGGCGCTTCGCTTCGACGCGAGCGCCGCTCATGCGCGCGCCGCGACCAGCCGCGGCAGGTCGCGGGCGGCCTCGACCAGGAACCACGACGGCAGCCGGGGGTCGCCCGCTTCGTCGTCGGCGATGACCAGCTGCGCCATCTCCAGGGAGATTTCGGCCAGCTCCACGAGCAGGCTCTTCGCGCGGAAGGCGAACTGGCGCACGGCCGCCGAAGCGTGGCGCTTGTCCGCGGGCAAGTCCTGACCAGGCGCGCGCGGAACGTCTCGGCGAGGAAGTAGAGCAGGTCGCGATCGCCCGGCTCGGCCGGCCAGCGCGCGTCACCCTTGAGGATCGCCTCCAGGTCGAAGGCGTGCCGGGCCACCTTCAGGTACGCGCGGAACGCACCGGCGTGGGCGTGGCGTACGCCAGCAGCGCGACCGTCTCGTCGTCGGCCGGGACGCCGGCGGAGTGGAGCAGGTCCGAGAGCATGTGCCAGGACCGCGGCGTCGAGAACGGCTCCTCGGTCTTCGGCGGCGGGCTCCACAGGTGGTCCGGCCGCTGGGTGAGGTACTCGATCACCCACGGGTGGATGCCGTGCCCCGCGGCCCACGCGAGCCAGTCGCCCGCCGCGGCCCGCAGGTGGATGTGCACCAGGCGGTTGACCAGGGCCGACGCCATCGGCCGGGCCAGCGCCTGGTCGGTGGCCCGGTTGCCGGCACCGATCACGACCGACCCGGCGGGCAGCTCGTACGAGCCGATCCGGCGGTCGAGGATGAGCGAGTAGAACGCCTTCTGCACGTCGGGCGCGGCGGCGTTCAGCTCGTCGAGGAACAGGCAGTACGGCTCGTCGCGGGCGATCGGCTCCGGCGGGCAGAACCGGCTGCGGCCGTCGACGATCTGCGGGACGCCGATGAGGTCCTCCGGCGCGAGCTGGGTCCCCAGCAGCGAAACGCACTCGAGACCCAGCCCGGCGGCGAACTCCCGGACGAGGGAGGACTTCCCGATGCCGGGCGCACCCCAGAGGAACACCGGCCGCACGACGGCGACGGTCAGCAGGACATCGGGCAGCCGGGCGGGCGTGACCGTGAGCTGGGCGCGCAAGCGTGGACCTCCTGTGTGTCAGGACATCCTCCCGCGACGCCCCCCTTCGTCCGCCCATGGTCGCGCACCGCCCGGCTCCGCGCACCCGGTTTCAGCTCGCGCGCCCCGCGGACGGGTACGGCAGAAGGGCCATCTCACGCGCGTTCTTGATCGCCGTGGCGACCTGGTTCTGTTGCTGCGGGGTCAATCCCGTGACGCGGCGGGCACGGATCTTGCCGCGGTCGGAGACGAACTTCCGCAGCAGGTCGGCGTCCTTCCAGTCGACCTCGGTGATCTTGTTGGCGTGCAACAGGTTCACCTTGCGCTTGGCCGGGCGGTCGCGCTGGGGCTTCGGCATCCGGCTCACCAGCTCGACTTCGTGACGCCGGGCAGCTCGCCGCGGTGCGCGGCCTGGCGCATCTTGACCCGGGACAGCCCGAATTTCCGCAGGTACCCACGAGGCCGCCCGTCGGCCGTGTCGCGGTTGCGGATCCGGGTCGGGCTCGCGTCCCGCGGCAGCTTCTGCAGCGCGACGACCGCCGCCCCCTTCTCCCCGGCCGGTGAGTCCGGCGAGGCGATCACGGCCTTGAGCGCGCGGCGGCGCTCGACGTAGCGGGCGGCGATCACCTTCCGCTGCTCGTTCTTCGCGATCTTCGACTTCTTGGCCATCAGCGCTCTTCCTTGAACTCGACGTGCTTGCGCGCCACGGGGTCGTACTTGCGCAGGACCATCCGGTCCGGATCGTTCCGGCGGTTCTTCTTGGTCACGTACGTGTAGCCGGTGCCCGCGGTCGACCGCAGCTTGATGATCGGCCGGATGTCGGTGCTCTTCGCCATTACAGCTTCACCCCCTTCGCCTTCAGCTCGGCGACGACGGCGCCGATGCCGCGCTTGTCGATGGTCTTCATGCCCTTGACGGAGACGCGCAGCCGCACCCAGCGGCCCTCACCGGGCACGAAGTACCGGCGGTTCTGCAGGTTCGGCTCCCACCGCCGGGACGTGCGGCGGTGGGAGTGCGAGACCTGCTTGCCGTAGCCCGGCTTGCGGCCGGTGACCTGGCAGACGGCGGACAAGGACCCTCCCAAGTTGATAGTGGTTTTCGTTTTCATCTACTCTACGCACCGTACCCCGCCCGTATTCCTGGAGCCGCCGTGACCCCCGACCAGACCCCCCACCCCCGCCTCCCGCTCGTTCTGGTGAGCGGCCTCGCCCCGGCCCCGAACGCCGCGTTGGCCGAGTTGCTGCGCGCCGCCGGACCGGGCACCGCGGTCGTCCACCACGACCTGCGCGAGATCCACTCCGGTGTCGTCCGGCGACGCCTGCGGCTCGGCGAGCACGACGAGCTGACCGTGCTCGAGCTGGCCCACGGCTGTGTGTCCTGCACCCTGCGGCAGGACCTGCTTCCCCTGCTGCGGCGGCTGGCCCGGCGCCCGGAGGTGACCCGGATCGTCGTCCGGCTCGACGAAGCCATGGAGCCCGAGCCGGTGAGCTGGGCGATCCGGAACGTCCTGGTCGGCGAGCACCCGGTGAGCGACGACGTCGACCTGCGGGCCGTCCTCACCGTCGTCGACTGCGCCACCTGGCTGGCCGACGCGACCGGCGACGACGAACTGGCCGACCGGAACCTGCAGGGCAGCCCCGAAGACGAGCGGACCGTCGCCCAGGTCGCGCTGTCCCAGGTCGAGTTCGCCGACGTCCTCGTGCTGGCCGGCGCGGCCACCGACGCGTGGAGCGCCGCCAAGGCGTCCGCGGTCCTCGACCGGGTCGCGCCGTCGATCCCCCGGGTCGAGCTCGCCCGGATCGACGGCCACAGCGTGCTCGACGCCGTACCGGGGAACGCCCGGCGCGGCGAGGTCACCGACATGCACGGCGCGCTGCTGCGCGGCGCGCCACCGCTGCACCCCGACTGCGGCATCGCCCTGCTCACCTTCACCGCGCGGCGGCCGTTCCACCCCACCCGGCTGCACGACGCGCTCGACGTGCTCCTCGACGGGGTCGTCCGCACCCGCGGCCGCGGGTGGGTGGCGAGCCAGCCCGACGTCGCGTTCTGGATCGAGTCGGCGGGCGGCGGGCTGGGCCTCGGGCACGCCGGGCCGTGGCTCGCGTCGCCGGACGGTCCGGAGTGGACGGACGCCTCCCCCGAGCGCCGCACACTGGCGTCCCTGCGCTGGGACCCGGTGCACGGTGACCGGGCGCAGGAACTCGTCGTCGTCACCGACCAGGCCACGCCGGCGGAGATCGAGGCCGCCCTGCGCGGCGCGCTGCTCACCGACGCGGAACTCGCCGAGGGCCCCGAGGCCTGGCTGCGCTACCCCGACCCGTTCGGGGACTGGCACGAAGAACCCTGCGAGGACACCGAAATCGACCCGGCGCGGCACGACGCGACCGCGGCCAACCGAAAGGAAGACCAGTGAAACCCGGCATCCACCCCGGCTACCACCCCGTGGTGTTCAAGGACTCGTCGACCGGCGACGCCTTCCTGACCCGCTCCACCATCACCTCCGAGAAGACGATCGAGTGGTCCGACGGCCGCACCTACCCGCTCGTCGTGGTCGACATCAGCTCGTGGTCGCACCCGTTCTGGACCAGCACCCAGCGGATCATGGACAGCGCCGGCCAGGTCGAGAAGTTCCACCGCCGCTACGGGAAGCGGGGCACCCGCTGATGGCCGTCCCGAAGCGCAAGATGTCCCGCAGCAACACGCGGTCCCGGCGGGCGCAGTGGAAGGCCGCCGTGCCCGACCTGGTGCCGATCGAGGTGGACGGCAAGGTCCAGCTGGTCCCGCGCCGGCTGATGAAGCACTTCCACTCGTGAGCGTTCCGGTCACGGTGTTGTCCGGCTTCCTCGGCGCGGGCAAGACGACGCTGCTCAACCACATCCTCGCCGACCGCGACGGCCTGCGGGTGGCGGTGATCGTCAACGACATGAGCGAGGTCAACATCGACGCCGCGCTGGTCCGGTCGCAGGAGCGGCTGGTCGAGCTGACCAACGGGTGCATCTGCTGCACCCTGCGGGAGGACCTCCTCGAGGAGGTGGCGGCGCTGTGCGCGGGCGACCGCTTCGACCACCTGCTCATCGAGTCGAGCGGCATCTCCGAACCGATGCCGGTCGCGGCGACGTTCTCGTTCCTGGAGTCCGTGGCCCACCTCGACACGATGGTCACGGTGGTGGACGCGGCGAACTTCACCCGCGAGCTGACGGCAGGCGACTCCCTGGTGGAGCGCCGGCTCGACCAGTACGAGGACGACGAGCGGACGGTCAGCGACCTGCTGGTGGACCAGGTGGAGTTCGCCGACGTCCTGTTGCTGAACAAGACGGACCTCGCCACCGACGTCGACCGCCTGGTGGCGACGCTGCGACGGCTCAACCCGGCCGCCGACGTCGTCACGGGCAGCTTCGGGAAGGTGCCACTCGAGCAGGTCTTCGGGACCGGCCGGTACGACGCCGTCCGGGCTCAGGAGGCGCCGGGCTGGGTGGCCGAGCTCAACGGTGACCACGTCCCGGAGACCGAGGAGTACGGCATCTCCAGCGTGGTGTTCCGCGCTTCCCGGCCATTCGACCCGGCCCGGCTGTGGGATTTCGTCACCCGGCGACTGGATTCCGGCGAATTCGGGACGGTGCTGCGGTCGAAGGGGTTCTTCGCGCTGGCGTCCCGGCCCGGGGTGACCGGGCTGTGGTCGCAGGCGGGCACGGTGGCGCGGTTCGAACCCCAGGGCGTCGCCGCGGCGCCACGGCAGGAGCTGGTGTTCATCGGCGTCGACCTGGCGGGCGAAGCACTCCTGACCGCGCTGCGGGACTGCCTCGGCGACATCGCCACCGGACCGGACCCGTTCCCGGAGTGGGAGCCGGTCGAAATGCATTGACCGCGGCTGAAGAATGGCAACATGGACGGGCGGGGATATCTGGAGAAACTGATTTCCGATCAATTGGGCACGGGTCGCGGGCAGCCGCCGCACGGGCGGCAGCTGAGCTTCGACCGGCGCGAGATCCGCGGGGTGGCGATCGGCCTGGTGGCCGCGGGAACCCTGGCCCAGGAAGACGCCGACCGTGAGCCTGGAGGTGTGGTCCACCATCGTCGTCCTCAACCTGGCGCACGGGAACTTCGCGCACGGTGACTTCGACCCGCGCCGGTTGCGGGAACGCTTCGGGGCGGAAATCCGCCGGCGTGGGTGGGACGACGCGGGAACCCAGTACCGCGGTGGGCGCGCGGGCGGTTCGGGGTCGCACGGCATGGTCCTGGAGCGGCACATCTTCGAACCCGGGCCGCCGGCGGAGGCCCGGGTGCTCACCGTGGCCGTCGAGACCCCCGGCGGGCGGACCACCGTGGGAATCCCGCTCGGCTGAGGGCGTCAGTGGTCGTCGTAGTGGTCTTCGTGGGTCGCGTGGCGGTGCCCGTCGTGCAGGTAGTCGACGTGGTCGCCGTGGGGCACCGCCTGGTGGCCGCAGCCGTCGCCGTGGACGTGGTCGTGGCCGGTGTGCGGCACGTGACCCGCGATTTCGCACTCGTCGAAGTGCCCGTCGTGCGCGCGGTGGAGGTGGCCTTCGTGCACGAAGTCGACGTGGTCGCCGTGCGGGATCGCCGCGTGGCCGCAGCCCTCGCGGTGGATGTGGTCGTGGCCGGCGTGCCGGACGTGCAGGGTGGTCATCGGCTTCCCTTCCCGGGTGTGTCCACTTCGGACAGTAACACCGGACGCCGGTGGCGGCCCGGGCGAAAGCTCCCGGCTCACCCGATAGCGCCGCCGGAGTCCGAGTTGATCAACCCAGGTTTATCAGTCTAGGTTGACGATCGTGACGGACGAGGAGCTCCTCCAGGCGAGCGCCGACCTGCGCGTCGCGCTCGGCCGGCTGATCCGCCGGCTGCGGCAGGGCTACGTCGCCGGCGAACTGACCCAACCCGAACGCCTGGTGCTGTCCCGGCTCGACCGGGAGGGCCCGGCGACCCCGGGCTGCCTCGCCGACCTCGAACGCGTCAAGCCGCAGGCCATGGGCGTCACCCTCGCCGGGCTGGTCGAGCGCGGGCTCGTCGAGCGGCGCAAGGACGACTCCGACGGCCGCAAGGTGCTGATGACGGTCACCGAAACCGGCGTCAAGCTGCTCACCGACCGGCGGTCGGAGACGACGCGGCGGATGGCGGCCGCGCTGGCCGGGAAGTTCACCGCGGCCGAGCAGCGCGAGCTCGTCGCGGCCATCCCGCTGATCGAGCGGCTGGCGGACGAGCTGTGAGCTACAAGTGGGTCGCGCTGTCCAACACCACGCTCGGCGTGCTGATGTCCGCGCTCGACGGCTCGATCGTCATCATCTCGCTGCCGGCGATCTTCCGCGGCATCGGGCTCGACCCCCTGGCCCCGGGCAACATCGGCTACCTGCTCTGGATGATCCTCGGCTACCTGCTGGTGCAGGCCGTGCTGGTGGTGACGCTCGGACGGCTCGGCGACATGTTCGGCCGGGTCAAGATGTACAACGTCGGGTTCGTCGTGTTCAGCGCCGCGTCGGTGGCGCTGTCGTTCGACCCGTTCCACGGCGGCGCGGGGGCGCTCTGGCTGATCGGCTGGCGGGTCGTCCAGGCCGTCGGCGGCTCGATGCTGACGGCGAACTCGGCGGCCATCCTCACCGACGCCTTCCCGGCCGAGCAACGCGGCATGGCACTCGGCGTCAACCAGATCACCGCGCTGGCCGGGCAGTTCCTCGGCCTGGTCGTCGGCGGGCTGCTGGCCGAGATCGACTGGCGCGCAGTGTTCTGGGTGAGCGTGCCGTTCGGCCTGCTCGGCACGATCTGGTCGATCCGCAGCCTCCGCGAGGTGGGGACGCCGCAGCGCGCCAAGATCGACTGGGGCGGCAACGTCACCTTCGCGGCCGGGACCGCGCTGGTGCTGGCCGCGATCACCTACGGCATCCAGCCCTACGGCGGCGCCGCCACCGGCTGGGGCAACCCGTGGGTGCTCGGCGGGCTCGGCGCCGGAGTGCTGTTGCTCCTGCTGTTCGGCGTCATCGAGAGCCGCGTCGCCGCACCGATGTTCCAGCTGAGCCTGTTCAGGATCCGCGCGTTCGCCGCCGGCAACGTCGCCGCGTTGCTGACTTCGGTCGCCCGTGGTGGCATGCAGTTCATGCTCATCATCTGGCTGCAGGGGATCTGGCTGCCCCTGCACGGCTACGACTACGAGCGGACACCCCTGTGGGCGGGCATCCACCTGCTCCCGCTGACTGTCGGGTTCCTCCTCGCCGGCCCGGTGTCGGGATACCTGTCCGACCGGTTCGGCGCCCGGCCGCTGGCCACCGGCGGCCTGCTCCTGGTCGCCGCGGCGTTCCTCGGCCTCCTGGCCCTGCCGGTGGACTTCTCCTACCCGGCGTTCGCCGCCCTCCTCGTGCTGAGCGGCGTCGGCCAGGGCATGTTCGCCGCGCCCAACACGTCGGCGATCATGAGCAGCGTCCCGACCGAACAGCGCGGCGTCGCCTCCGGGATGCGGGCGACGTTCCAGAACTCCGGGACGTCGTTGTCGATCGGCGTGTTCTTCTCGCTGATGGTCGCCGGGCTGGCTTCGTCACTGCCGCAGACGCTCACCGGCGGCCTGCAGGCCCACGGCGTCCCGGCGACCGTCGCCGACGGCGTCGCGCAGCTCCCGCCGGTCAGCACGCTGTTCGCGGCATTTCTCGGCAGCAACCCGGTCGGGCACCTGCTCGGCCCGGACGTCCTCGCCGGGCTCGCCCCCGCCGACCGGGCGGCGCTCACCGGCGGCGAGTTCTTCCCGCGGCTGGTGTCCGGCCCGTTCCACCACGGCCTGGTGGTCGTGTTCACCGCGGCGGCGGCGATGGCCGTCGTCGCCGCGATCGCTTCCGCTTCGCGCGGCGCGCGGTACGTCCACACTCCCGAAGGATCGAAGGAGCACCGATGAGCGACGAAATCATCGCCGGAACCGTCACCATCACCGGCGACGGCGGCGACGAACTCGAGGCCTACCTGGCCAAACCGACCGACCCGGCTCCGCGGGGCGGCGTCGTCGTGATCCACCACCTGCCCGGCTACGACGCGGCGACGAAGGAGATGGTGCGCCGCTTCGCCGTCGAGGGCTACAACGCGCTCTGCCCCAACTTGTACACGCGCGAAGCGCCGGGCGCGGACCCGGACGACGCGGCCGCGACGGTCCGCGCGGCCGGTGGCATCCCCGACGGCCGCCTGGTCGGTGACGTCTCCGGCGCGGCCGACTACCTGAAGGCCCTGGAGAACGCGAACGGCAGGGTCGGCGTCATCGGCCACTGCTCCGGTGGCCGGCACGCGTTCCTGTCCGCCTGCTCCCTCGACCTCGACGCGGCGGTCGACTGCTACGGCGCGTTCGTCGTCAACGACCCGCCGGAGGCCATGAAGCGGATGAAGCCGCTGCTCGGCCTGGCCCCGCAGCTGTCCTGCCCGCTGCTGGGCATCTTCGGCGCCGACGACCAGTTCCCCGGCCCCGACGAGGTCGCCGTCCTGGCTGCGGAGCTGGAGAAGCTGGGCAAGGAGCACGAGTTCCACACCTACGCCGACGCCGGCCACGCGTTCTTCGCCGTCGACCGCCCGAGCTACCGCCCCGAAGCCGCCAAGGACGGCTGGGAACGCATCCTCGGCTTCTACGCCCGCACGCTCACCGCCTGAGAGAGGACCCGCAATGTGCACTTACCTGACGGAGAAGTTCGCGCTCGAAGGCAGCGGCAAGGGCGCCCGCGGCTGGTTCCGGCTGACCGAAGGCACCGTGTACGTCGACCACCCGGTCCACGCGCCGTACGCGCACACGGTGAACATCGACTTCCGGAACCCCGCCCTGGGCGCTTCCGCCCGAGTCGCCCTGGAACTCACGGAAGAGGACGCGTTGGCGCTGGCGGACGCGATCCACGCGGCGGTCAAGTCCGCGCCGGCGGGGCTGGCTTCGCGGGACCAGTGAGATTCACGGCGTGTAGAGGGCGCCCAGGAACTCCAGCAGCAGACGCTCCCGCAGCGGCGCCGGTGCCGCTGCGAGGAGCGCGTTGATCGGCGCCATCCGGTCCGGCAGGCCGGACGCGCCCCCGAGCCCGGCGGCCGCGAGCAAACCTGCGAACTGCTCCGAAGTCAGCGTCGCCGGGTCCAAGGCCGCGACGAACTCCGCCACCGCCGGGTCGACCGTGACCGGGCCGGCCGCCCGTGCCGCATCCACCGCTGCGGCCAGGTCGGTCAGGAACTCCTGTTCGCTGCCGTGGTTGGCCGCCGTCACCGTCAGGTGCAGGTTCGCGGGCGACGCTGCGAAAGCGAACTGCGCCTGGACGTACCAGCCGCGCGCCTTCATCTCGTCCGCCACGGTGAAGACGTCGAACCCGTCGTCGCCGGTGAACGCGATCAGCGTCGACACCGGGTCGCCGAGCACCCGGAGGCCCGGCAGTCCGGCGATGCCGGAACGGATGCGGGCGGTCGCCTCGCGCGCGGCGGCCGCCAGCTTCAGGTAGCCGTCGGACCCGAGGTGGTTGACCACCGCCCACGCCGCGGCGAGCGGGCCGCCGGAGCGGGTGCTCTGGATCGTCGTGTTCAGCATCGTGTAGCCCGGCCAGGCCGCGCTCGCGAAGTAGTGCGTGCGCCGCAGCTCCGCCGAAGCGTGCAGCAGCACCGACGTCCCCTTCGGGCAGTACGCGTACTTGTGCAGGTCCACGGAAATGCTCGTGACGCCGGGGACGCGGAAGCCGAACGGCGGGACGTCCGCACCGAGGCGGGCGAAGTACGGCAGCACCCAGCCGCCGATGCAGGCGTCGACGTGCATCCGGACGCCCCGCGCCGAAGCCGCCGCCGCGATCTCGGGCACCGGGTCGAGCACGCCGTGGGCGTACGACGGCGCGCTCGCCACGACCAGGACCGTCGAGTCGTCGATCGCCGCGGCCATCGCGGCCGGGTCGGCGCGGAAGGTCACCGGGTCGACCGGGACGTCGATGCGCCGCAACCCGAACAGGTGGGCCGCCTTGTGGAACGCCGCGTGCGCGGTCGTCGGCAGCACGATCGACGGCGACGCGATCCCGGGGTGCGCGTCGCGGGCGGCGAGCACCGCCAGCAGGCACGACTCCGTCCCGCCGGACGTCACCGAGCCGACCACCCCCGGGACGTCGCCGAGCAGCTCCGCGGCCGCGGAGACGAGGTCGTTCTCCATCTTCAGCAGGCTCGGGAACGCCGTCGGGTCCAGGCCGTTGGCCGACGACGCGAGCGCGTGCGCCGCCGCGCCCAGGGAGTCCACTTCGGACAGACCGCTGTCGTAGACGTAGGCCAGGGTCCGGCCGCCGTGCGTCGGCAGGTCGCCCGCGCGCAGCTCGCGCAGCGTCGCGAGGACGTCCTCAGACGGGTTCACGGCGCGGCTCCAGCACCTTGCGCCGCAGCAGCGGCAGGGCCAGCGCGATCAGCACGCCGGGGATGATCGACGCCCCGACGAGGATCGCCACGATCGCGCTGTGCGGCTGGAACGCGGTGGCGTCCGTGCTGGACACATACCCGCCGAACGCCAGGATGAGCGCCCAGAGCCCGCCGCCGAACGCCAGTCCGAGGGTCTCCCCCGCCGTCCACACGCCCGCCGCGATCCCGGCGCGGGTCTCGCCGGTGCGCTCCTCCTCGGCCGTGATCAGGTCCGGCAGGATGGCCAGCGGGAACACCGAGATCCCCGCGTACCCGACCCCGCACAGCGCTACGAAGACGAACGTGACGACCAGCGGGATCGACTGGGCGAAGACCAGGCCGAGCAGCCCGATCGCGAAGGCGGCGGTGGCCAGGCGGAAGCCGTTGAGCTTGCCGACGCGGTCGCCGAGGCGGGGCCACAGCGGCATGGTGACCAGCGCCGGGCCGACGAAGATGACGAACAGGATCGTGCCGTAGGCGTCGTCGCCCAGGATGCGCTGGGCGAAGAACGGGATGGCGGCGAGCACCGTGCCGATGCCCAGCGCCTGGATGAAGTACGTGCCGAGCAGCCAGCGGAACGGCCGCCAGCCGGCGAGCGTGCGGACGAGCTCCTTGAGGTTCACGGTGTTCGGCCGCAGTGAACCGACCGGCGCGCCCTTGAGCCCGAAGTACACCAGCAGCGTCGCGGCCAGCACGATCAGCCCGATCACCACGGCCATCACCCGGTAGCCGGCGACCCCCGCGATCGACGCGGTGATCGCCGGGGCGCCGCCGCCGCAGATCAGGATCGTCACGGCCAGCACGCCGATGCGGACACTGGTGAGCTTCGTGCGTTCGGTCGCCGACTCGGTCAGCTCGGCGGGCAGCGCGTTGAACGGCACCTGGAACAGCGCGTACGCCGTCGCGCAGAGGGCGAACGTGATCGCCACGTACAGCGCGTCCGGCACCGGGCTCCCGAAGCCGGGGTGGGCGAACATCGCCGCGAACAGGATCGCGACGCCGACGCCTCCGATCAGCAGGAAGCGGCGCCGGCTGCCGGTCTTGATCAGGTCCGCGTCGGACAGCCGGCCGGCGACCGGGTTGAAGAAGAAGTCCCAGGCCTTGGGCACGAACACGATCGCCGCCGCCCAGCCCGCGGGCACGGCCATCGTGTCGGTCAGGTACTTGACCAGCACCAGGCCGGGGACCGTGCCGAAGGACCCGGTGACGAACGAGCCGAGCGAATAGCGGAACCTCGTCCGGCCGGACAGCGTCGCCATGGTCCTCCTCGAAGGCGTGCCGGGCGCACTCACCCGGTGTCGAGGGGAATCGTGCCATCGCCGTGACCGAGGACACGGAGCGACCCGCGCTACCCGGTCACAAAAGGGCTTCGGCGATCTTCGTCAGTGTCGCGGCGTCACCGCGCAGCAGCAGCTGGGTGACCACGGTGTCCTCCCACGCCTTCAGCTCTTCGCGGATTTTCGACGGCGGCCCGATCAGCGACGTGTCCTCCACCAGCGCCGTCGGGATCGCGGCCGCGGCCTCGTCCTTGCGGCCGGCCAGGTACAGCTCCTGCACCTTGTCGGCGACGTCCTCGTAGCCGAGCCGCGCGAAGACGTCGTGGTGGAAGTTGACGGTCTTCGCGCCCATCCCGCCGATGTACAACGCGAGCGACGGCTTGATCCAGCCGGCCGCCTCCTCGACGTCGTCGTGCACGATCACCGGGACCGAGCACGGCACCTCGAACGTCTCCAGGGTGTGCCGCGCACCCGGCCGCGCGAAGCCCTCCTCGAGCGCCGCCCGGTAGAAGCCGTTGCTCTTGGGCGAGAAGAACATCGGCAGCCAGCCGTCGCCGATCTCGGCGGCCAGCGCCACGTTCTTCGGGCCTTCCGCGGCCAGGTGGATCGGGATCTGCGGGCGCAGCGGGTGCACCGTCGGCTTGAGCGGCTTGCCGAGCCCGGTGCCGCCCTTGAGCGGCAGCTGGAAGAACTGGCCGTCGAGGGTGACCGGCGCCTCGCGGGCGATCACCTGCCGGACGATGTCGATGTACTCCCGCGTCCGGGCGAGCGGCTTCGGGTACGGCTGGCCGTACCAGCCCTCGACGACCTGCGGGCCGGACGCGCCGAGCCCGAGCACCATCCGGCCGCCCGAAAGGTGGTCCAGGGTCAGCGCGTGCATCGCGGTCGCGGTCGGGGTGCGCGCGGCCATCTGCACGATGTTCGTGCCGAGCCGGATGCGGCTCGTGGCCGCGCCGTACCAGGCCAGCGGCGTGAACGCGTCCGAGCCGTACGCCTCCGCCGTCCACACCGAGTCGAAGCCGAGCTCCTCGGCCTTCTGGACGGCTTCCAGCGCACCCGGGGTCGGGCCGCTGCCCCAGTACCCGATGTGGAATCCCAGCTTCACGAAGGCCTCCTAGACGTTCGGCGCGTAGTGCTCGGGCTTGCCCCGCGCAATTGTTTCCGGGGCCCGGCCCCGGACCCGGCCGGGGGCGAGCCCCCTGGACCCCCGACAGCGGTCCATGGCGGCAGGTTCCTGGGTGGAGTCTCGACCAACGGCGCATCCGCAGCCACCTCGCCACGCGCGCGCCGACGGCCCGCGCGGGCCCGGGGGTGGTAGCGGCGGTCGTCCGGGACCAGCGTGAAGACGGCGTTGACCAGCTTCCCGAACCGCCGGTGCCGCCGCGCGTCGCGCTCGGACCAGCGGAAGCCGAGCAGGTCGCGGATCTCGCGGTCGTACAGGCCGATCGTCAGCCAGACGAAGTTGCGGGCGATCACCCGCTGGACCGGCCGCCACAGCGCGTCCGGCAGCCAGGGCAGGAACGGCGGCTTCCCGAGCCCGCGGATGTCCAGGACGTCCCGGGTCGCCTTGTTGTCCTCCAGGACCTCGGTGCACATGTGCTTCCAGTAGCGCCGGAAGTCCTCCCAGCTTTCGGGTACCGGCCGCATGCTCATGTCGTACATCCGCCACCACTGGACGTGCTCGTCGAACAGCTGCCGCTTCTCCGCCTCGCCGATGCCGCCCGTGAAGTGGTCGGCGATCAGGATCGTGCTGACGAAGAAGGTCGCGTGCGCCCAGTAGTAGGTGTCGGGGTCGAGCGCGTGGTAGCGCCGCCCTTGTGCGTCGACGCCCTTGATGCGGTCGTGGTAGCCGCGGACCTCCAGGGCGGTCCGGTGCGCGCGCGGACCGTCGTAGACGACCCCGCCGATCGGGTAGAGCGAGCGGAACAGCCGCTGCCAGCGCTCCTCGAAGAACCGCGAGTGCTGCTCGACGCCGGCGCCGAGGCCCGGGTGCATGTTCTGCATCGACCCGGCCCACAGGCCGATGAGCAGGCCGCGCCAGTCGCCGAAGTACTTCCAGGTCAGCGAGTCCGGCCCGAGTGGTTCGGGAGTTTCCCGGGTCATCAGCGGCTCCTCGTCGAGTCGGAACTGACTACGCCTGTTGTCAGGCTAGGATCTGACAACAGTTGTAGTCAACCGAGGAGCTGTGATGCCGGGCCGGACCTGGGCGGGCACGACGCTGGACGACCGGAAGGCGCTCCGGCGCGGGCAGCTGGTGGCCGCGGGCCTGGAACTGCTGGGCACCGAAGGCTCGGCCGGGACGAGCGTCCGCGCGGTGTGCCGGCACGCGAAGCTGACCGAGCGCTACTTCTACGAGAGCTTCGCCGACCGCGAAGAGCTGGTCGCGGCGGTGTACGAGCACGTCGGCGAAGAGGCGCGGCAGGCGCTCGTCGACGCGGTGCGGGACGCCCCCACGCCGGTGCTGCGGGCCGGGAACGCCGTGCGCGCGTTCGTCGAACTGATCGTCGACGACCCCCGCAAGGGCCGGGTCCTGCTGCTCGCCCCGCTGACGGACCCGGCGCTGACCCGCCGTGGCCTGCACCTGCTGCCGGTGTTCGCCGCACTCGTCGGCGAGCAGCTGTCCCACGACGACGAGACCGAACGCCGGCTGGTCGCCGTCGGGCTGGTCGGCGCGCTGAGCAACGTCTTCATCGCCTACCTCGACGGGTCGCTGAAGGTTTCGCGCGAACGGCTCGTCGCGCACTGTGTGAGACTCGTCCTCGGCGCCGACAGCCACTAGCCGCACTTCCCTCACCTCCGCCTGCTGACAGTCGCGCGGCGGATCGGGCACACTCAACCCATGCGTACCGCTGGGCGGAACGACGGCGCGAGCGGCGACGGCCTCGTCGCGGCCCGGCTCGCCGCGCTCCTCGAGGCCTTCCGGCCGGGTGACGAGGCCCTCGGCGTCTCGGAACTGGCCCGCCGGACCGGTCTGGCGAAGACGACCGTGCACCGGCTCGTCGGGCACCTGACCGAGACGGGGCTGCTCGAACGCGAGGCCGGCGCGGTGCGGCTCGGGCTGCGCCTGTTCGAAATCGGCCAGCTGGCCTCGCCCCGCCGTGGCCTGGTCGAGGCGGCCCGGCCCTACCTGGCCGACCTGCGCGAGGCCACGCGCAACACCGTCCACCTCGCGATCCTCGAAGGCACCGAAGTCGTGTACCTCGACGTGCTGCGCGGCCCGGACGCGCCGACGCTGCCGTCGCGCATCGGCGGCCGGTTTCCCGCGCACGCCACCGGCGTCGGCAAGGCGATCCTCGCATTTTCTCCGGAATCCGTGGTGAACCAGGTGATCGACGCCGGATTACCGCGGATGAGCGCGCGGACGATCACCGCGCCCGGCCTGCTCCGCCGCCAGCTCACCCGGGTCCGGGAGGACGGGATCGCCTTGGAGCGCGAGGAATCCGGCGTCGGCGTGGTGTGCGCGGCCAGCCCCCTGCTCGACTCCCGCGGGGTCGCGGTGGCAGCGGTGTCGATCTCCGGCTGGGCCAACCGGATGCGGACCGAACGGGTCGCTCCGGCCGTCCGGACGGTGGCGCTCGCGTTGACCCGGACACTCTCCGGATCCACTCCGGACAGAAGGAACTAGTCTTGCGCGGCAAGGGGTTTGCGGCGGCTAGGCCGTCCGGCTGACGCCGTGGTCCCCCACTGGACGGGACTTCGGGACCCGCTACCATCCGTCCAATGGCCCAGCACAGCCCGGTCTCCGCCGCGCATCGGCTGCTGTCGCTCGACATCGTGCTCGCCCTGCTGGCGCTGGCCGGCGGCCTGCGCGTGCTCTACCTCGCCGCTCCCGAGCCGGTCCTGCCCGCGGAGGCCGCCACGGTCGCCCACGCCTACGCGCTCGGCCACCTCACGTCGTTCGCCGACGCGGGCGGTGCCGGGGGCAGCCCCTTCGGCTGGTTGCAGCTCGCCGGGGTCACGATGGTCTCCGGCGCGTTCGTGCGCTCGGCGACGGCGCTGGCCGCGGTCCGCGAGACCGTGCTCGTCGCGGCGATCACCGGCGCCGTGCTGCTCTGGGTGCTGGCGCGCCGGCTCGGCCTGACCCGGTGGGCGTCGGCGGCCGCGGTGCTGCTGCTCGCGGCGTCCCCGCTCGCGCTCGGGTTGCAGCGGCTGGTCGTCGTGGAGCACCTGGCGGCGGTGTGGGTGCTGGGGGCGCTGGTGCTGATCACCCGGCCCGGCGCCCGGATCCGCCACGACGCGGCGGCGGCGGTCTGCCTGCTGGCGGCGGTCCTCACGTCGCCGCTGGCGCTGTTCTTCCTGCCCGCGGCCGGCTGGCTGCTGGTGCGGCGCGCCCCGGTCCGGGCGGCGCTGGTGGCGGTGCTGCTGAACCTCGGGCTGGGCATCGCGTTCGGCCCGGCGGCCGCGCTCCTCCGCCCGCACCTCGCGGCGGCGGGCCGTCCCTCGGTCGCGGACTGGGCCGCCCTGGACCCGGCGTGGGCGGCGCTGTCGGCCGCCGCTCTGGTCGCCGGGTTGGCCGTGACCGCGGTACGGCCGTTCGCGGTGTCCGGCCTGCTGCTCGCCGCGACGCTGGTGGTGCCCGGCGTACCGGACACGGCGGCGCTCGCCCTCCTGCTGCCGGTGACACCCCTGCTGCTGGCAGGCGTCGCGCAGGCCACGACCCGGCGACGCACCCCGGCCCACCGCGGCGACAGCGGTCACCGGAACCGCACCAGGGCGGCACTGGCCGTCGCCCGGCAGCTCAGTCAGGTGTCTCGGGGCGACACCGGCCGCCGGAGCCGGACGGGGGTCGTGCTGGCCGGCGTCACCGAGGCCATCACCCGGCGGCGCGCCCCGGCCCACCGCGAGGACACCGACCGCCGAGGCCGGACCAGGGCGGCGCTGGCCCTCACCCGGCAATCCAGCCTCGGTTCCCGCACTGACACCGGCCGCCGGAGCCGCACCAGCGCCACCGCCCACCAACCCACCCCCGACCACCGCGGGACCACCGGCGAGAGCCGGACCGGTGCCACCCGGCAACTCACCCCCGCACCCCGCGGCGACACCGGCCACCGGAACCGCACCGGGCGCGCCCTCGCCGGTGCCGCGGTGGCCTTGACGGTCGCCGTCAGCTGGGGGGTCGGCTATCCCGCGCTGCGGCCGACCACCGAGCGGGCCGGGCCACTCGCCGCGGCGCGGGAGTGGTTGCGCACCAATGCTTCCGGCTCCCGGCTGCTCGTCGACGACGCCGCCTGGGCCGAACTCGCGAACGCCGGCTGGCCGACCGGCTTGCTGGCCGCGCCCGCCGCGTGCGCGGTCACTTGCCCGCCCGCCGAATGGGCCGTCTTCGGGGCCGGCGAGACCGGGCTCCGGCAGCACTACCCGGCTCTGGAGGGCGCCTTCGCCGGCGCGGGGACGACCGCGGTGTTCGGCGACGGCGACGCCCGCGTCACCGTCTGGCGCCTCGGGCTTCCGCCTGCCGATCCGGCCGCGCCGCCGGAGGCGCCGGCGCGGGCCCACGCCGGGGAGGCCCTGACGGCGTCGGGGCGGATCACGCTGACCCCGGAGGCCGCCGCCGTGCTGCGCGCGGGTGGCGCGGATCCGCGGCTCATCGCGACGATCGCCGCGCTCGCGGCCATCCAGCCGGTCCGGGTCGCGGCCTTCCCGGAGGTCGCCGGCGAAGACGCCGCCGGGCAGCCGCGCCGCCGGGTCCTGCTGACCGGCGGCGAAGACGGCACGACGGCGTTCTACACCGGCCAGCGCGACCTGTTCCGCCCGGCCTCGGTGATCCGGACGGCCGACGGCGTGCTCGTCACCTACCCGCTGTTCGCGCCGCCGGGCCTGCTCGTCCCGTTCGTCGGATAGATTCCGTTGGCGGGGACGGAAACCACGCGGCGACGGGTCGTGATCGCCGTCCGCGACCAGGTCCTCGACGCGGCTCGACCCGGCCAGGTCAGAGCGCGGCGACGGTGCGCTCCGGGTGCGCCGGCCGGAGCGGTGCCGGGACGTCCGCCAGCAAGCCGCGCCGCGCCAGTTCCGGCCGGACGCCGTCGCCGAACCAGTACGCCTCTTCGAGGTGCGGGTAGCCCGACAGCACGACTTCCGTGACGCCGATCGAGTGGTACTCCTCGATCAGGTCGGCGACCTCGGCGTGGCTGCCGACCAGTGCGGTGCCCGCACCGCCGCGGACCAGGCCGATCCCGGCCCACAGGTGCGGGTGGATCTCGAGGCCGCGGACGCCGCCGCCGGACCGGCCGCCGTGCAGCGCGACCATCCGCTGCTGCCCCACCGACTCACTGGCGGCCAGCTGCGCCTGCGCCTTGGCGACCTGTTCCGGGCTCAGCGCGTCGAGCAGCTTCTGCGCCTCTGCCCAGGCTTCGGCCGAGGTGTCGCGGGAAATGGTGTGCAGCCGGACGCCGAACCGGATGTCCCGCCCGGCGGCCAGTTCGCGGACCTTGCCGATCTTCTCGGCGACCTGTGCGGGTGGTTCGCCCCAGGTCAGGTACACGTCGGCGTGCCGCGCGGCGACCGGCAGCGCGGCCGGCGACGAACCGCCGAAGTAGATCGGCGGCACCGGGTCCGGCGCGGCCAGCGTCGTCGCGCCTTCGACCCGCAGGTGCTCGCCCGTGAAGGTGAACGGCTGCCCGGACCAGACTCCGCGGACGATGGTGAGGAACTCGTCGGTGCGGGCGTACCGGGCGTCGTGATCGTGCCAGTCGCCGAAGCGCCGCTGTTCCACCGCGTCGCCCCCGGTGACGATGTTGAGCAGCACGCGGCCGCCCGAGAGCCGCTGGAACGTCCCGGCCATCTGCGCGGCCAGCGTCGGCGAAATGACGCCGGGGCGGAAGGCCACCAGGAACTTGAGCCGGGTCGTCTCCCGGATCAGCGCGGCCGTGGTGAGCCACGCGTCCTCGCACCACGTGCCCGTCGGCGTCAGGACGCCTTCGAAGCCTTGCCGCTCGGCGGCGCGGGCGACCTGGGCCAGGTAGTCCAGATCCGGGTCGCGCTGCGCGGACGGGCCCGCGGACCGGTTGGCGTGGAAGCGTTCCACGATCGTGCGGCCGTCGCCGCTGGTGGGCAGGAACCAGTGCAGCCTGACGCTCATCCGTTGCTCCTCGCCTGGTCCAGGTCGGGACCGAACCGCCGGTCGACGAAGGCGGCGAAGTCCACCTTGCCGGGCAAGGTCTTCTCATCGGTGAAGGCGTCCGCGAGCTGCTGTTCGGACGCCACCACGGCGTCGTCCAGGACGATCGGCTGATCGCGGCCCGCCTCGACGGCCTTCTGCGCGACTTCGAGCTTCAACCCGGTTTCCCGGGCCCACGCCTGCGCCCACTCCTCGCGGTGCGTGTCGGCCCACTTCTGTGCCTTGACCACGCGCACCGCGAAATCGCGCAGGGCGGAGTTCTTGCCGGGATCGCCGAGCGCGGCCGTGCCCGCTGTCAGGAAGGCCAGGCCGTTCGACGCGCCGCGGCCGTCGGCCAGTACCCGCGCGTCGGCCTCGAGCTGGGCTTGCGCGGTGTAGGGGTCCCAGATCGCCCAGGCGTCGATGGCGTGCTGGGTGAACGCGGCGTACGCCTCGGAGGGCTGCAGGAAGCTCAGTTTGACGTCCTTAGTGGACAGTCCGTTGTTGTGCAGCGTGTTGAGCAGCTGCCCGTGCGCCGAACTGCCCTTCGCGACGCCGATCGTCTTGCCCTTCAGCGAGGCGGCGTCCCGCAGCGGCGAGTCCGGCGGGACGAGGATGGCTTCGCGCTCGACGTTGCTGCGCGACACGCTGATCACCTTGATCTTCGCCTTCGCGGCGGCCGCGAAGATCGGCGGCGTGTTGCCGACGCGCCCGGCGTCGATCGCGCCGGCCGAGGCGGCCTCCAGCAGCGGCGGGCCCGACGTGAACGTCGACCATTCGATCTTGTACGGCGTCCCCTGCAGGAGGTTCGCCGCGGTGAGCAGGGATTTCAGCCCGCCCTTCTGGTCACCGATCTTGAGCGTCACCTTCGCCAGGTCCGCCGCGCTCACGGGTGCCGGCACGGCGGCGGGGTCTTCGCCGGTCGCCGCCCCGCACGCGGTCACGATGACGGCCGCCGCGACGGCAGCCAATCCCTTACGCCACAGCATCTTCGGTCACTCCCAGGTCGGCCAGCACGCGGCGGCGGAGGTCGTCGTGGTCAGCGGCGTCCCGCGGCCGGTGCCCGGCCACGATCCGCCCGCCGTCGAGCACCAGCACCCGGTCGGCGAGGCGCAGGGCCTCATCGACGTCGTGGGTCACCAGCAGGACACCCGGCCGGTGCCGCCGCCAGAGGTCCAGCACCAACCGGTGCATCGAGATCCGGGTCAGCGCATCCAGCGCGCCGAACGGCTCGTCCAGCAACAGCAGACCCGGCTCGCGCACCAACGCCCGCGCCAGCGACACACGCTGAGCCTCACCGCCGGACAACGTCAACGGCCAATCCTCGGCGTGCGCGGCCAACTGCACCTCCGCCAGCGCCTTCTCCGCCAGCACCCGGTTCCGGGACTTCGCGACACCGCCCTGACGCAGGCCGAGCACCACGTTGCGCCACACCTTCCGCCACGGCAGCAGCCGCGGCTGCTGGAACGCGACCGACACCGTCCCCCGCACGTCCACGCGGCCCTCGACGTCACCGTCGAGACCGGCCAGCACCCGCAGCAGCGTCGACTTGCCCGACCCGCTGCGGCCCAGCAGAGCAACGAACTCGCCGTGCTCCACCGTCAGATCCAGTCTGTCGAGGACGGTCCGGTCCCCGAACCGCTTCGTGAGACCACGCACCTCCGCTACCGGGCTCGCCACCGCAGCACCTTCCGTTCCAGCAGCCGGACCAGCGCGTCGGTCACCAGGCCGAGCAGGGCGTACAGGACCAACCCGACGACCACGACGTCGGTGCGCAGGAACTCCCGGGCGTTGTTGATGAGGTAGCCGACGCCGGCGTCGGCGTTGACCGTCTCGCCGACGATCAACGCGAGCCAGGCCAGCCCGAGCGACTGCCGCAGCCCCACCAGCGTCTGCGGTAACGCGCCGGGCAGCACGACGTGCCACAGCCGTTCCGCACGGCTGAACCCCAACGCCCGCGACGCCTCGACCAGCGCAGGGTCGGCGCCCCGGATTCCCGAATGGACGTTCAGGTAGAGCGGGAAGGCCACGCCCAGCGCGACCAGCACGATCTTCGTCTCCTCGCCGATCCCGAACCACAGGATGAACAGCGGAATCAGGCCGAGGAACGGCAGCGTGCGCAGCATCTGCACCGGCGGATCGACCAGCGCCTCACCCCAGCGCGACAGCCCCGAGACGATGCCGAGCAGCAGGCCGGCGACCGCGCCGAGCGCGAAACCGGCGCCGACCCGGCCGAGCGACACCGCGAACGCAGTCCCGAGTTCGCCGCTGCGCGCGGATTCGACACCGGCCTGCACGACCGTCCACGGAGAACTGAGCTTGTCGGGCGGCAGGACACCGGTGGCGCTGGCGAGCTGCCAGGCGGCAAGGAGCGCCACCGGGCTGATCCAGCGCCGCAGATCGGACCGCCGGACCGCGCGAGGCGGCCGCTCGGCGGCTTTCCGGACGTGCGCGAGCACGCCCGTAGTGGAAATCGACACGGATTTCTCCCGGGGAGGGGGCGTTCGGGATGGCGTGGTCCCGACCTTCCAGTCCTCGGGAACCGAAGTCAATCCGCGCCCACTCCGTGAACTCCGCGTGTTTCACCCCGTGGAACGACTTGGCTCAGCCGCCGAACATGACCTTCCATTCGTCGAGTGAGCGCGGCCGGTAGACGAAGTTGGTGCGCTTCACCTCCGACAGTGCCGCCGACGGCTCGGCCGAGTACTGGTGCCCCGGGTAGACGACGGGGTCGCCGGGCAGGCCGGCGAGCGCTTGCAGGCTGCGGTAGATCTCGTCGGCGTCCCCGCCAGGGAAGTCGGTGCGGCCACACCCTTCCAGGAAGAGCGTGTCGCCCGAGACGAGCTTGTCCTCGACCAGGAAGCACTGGCTGCCCGGCGTGTGCCCCGGCGTGTGCAGCAGCCGGATGGGGATGGCCCCGACCTCGAGGACGTCGTCGTGGTCGTGCGAGCGCAGGTCCGTACCGGACACGCCGGTAACCCGCCGGACCCACTCCGTCTCGGCGCCGTTGACGTGGATCGGCACCGGCTCGATGGCGAGCAGCTCGGCGATCCCGGGCAGCGAGAAGCCGAGCATCTCGCCGCCGACGTGGTCGGGGTGGTGGTGGGTCGCCAGCACGCCGGTGAGCCGCATCCCGTCCTGCGCCAAGACGTCCAGCAGGTCCCGCACCGCGTAGGCCGGGTCGACGATGACGGCGTCCCCGGTCTCGCGGTCGCCGATCAGGTAGGCGAAGTTCACCATCTGCGTCGCGACCGGGTCGCCGACGGCGAAGTCACGCCCGGCCAGCAGCTGCCGGAAGTAGAGCCGATCAGTCATGCGGGACACCCTACGGGCGGAAGCTCGACGTGGTGAGCACGAGCCGGCCGAACACCTCGCCGTCGTCGAGCTTCCGGTGCGCCAGTGCGGCCTGCTCCAGCGGCAGCACCTCGTGCACGACCGCGCGCAGGCCGCCGGAGAAGAGCTCGGCGATCGCGGCGGTGCGGTCGGCCGGCGGCACGGTGTCCGCGCTGAAGGTCGCGAACGACAACGACTTCCGGAACGCCTTGAACAACGCCTGCCCGAATCCGGCGGGTGGGTCGCCGGCGACCGCGCCGACGGCCACCAAGCGCCCGTTCGGGTTGAGCCGGTCGAAGAACGCGGGGAGGTCCGGACCGGCCACGACGTCGAGGATCACGTCGAAGCCGCCGGCTCCCCCGCCGTCGCGGCCGAGCACGTGGGTCGCGCCCAGGTCCCGCAGGCGCTCGCCGCGGCCGGCCGACGACGTCGTCACCGCGATCGCTCCGGCACCGGCGCGGGCGGCGAGCTGGACCGCCATGATCCCGATGCCGCCGGCCGCGCCCCGCACCAGCACCGACTCGCCGGGGGTGAACCGGGCGTGGCGCAGGCCGAAGCGGGCGACCACCCCGGAGCTGCCGAGTGTCACGGCGTCGACGGGCGACAGGGTTTCCGGCAGCGGGACGAGCGTGGCGGCCGGAGCGACGGCTCGTTCGGCGTAGCCGCCGCCTCCGCCGGCGAACGCCCAGACCCGGCGTCCGATCCAGGACGGGTCGACGCCGTCGCCGACCGCGGCCACCGTGCCGGCGATCTCGCCGCCGGGGACGTGACCGGGTTCGAAGCCGTAGGCCGCGAGCGCGCCGCGGCGGATCAGGACGTCGACCCCGCCGACGCCGATCGCCTCGGTCGTGATCAGCACCTGCCCGCCGGCCGGGCTCGGGACCGGCCGGTCGACGACCTCCAGCCCGTCGGGACCGCCGAACACCTGCACCGCGACTGCCTGCACCGTTTCCTCCGATCGTCGACGCCGGACGGTAACGGACGCCCTCGTCCGGTTGGCTAAAGTGAGGGAGTGACCGTGGGTTTGCCTCACCTCCGGCGCTCGGACGCCCGGGACAACCGCGAACGCATCCTCGATGCGGCGCGAGCGGTGTTCGCCGCCGACGGCCTGACCGTGCCGATGCGGGAGATCGCCCGGCACGCCGACGTCGGCCCGGCAACCCTGTACCGCCACTTCCCGACCAAGGAGGCCCTGGCCACCGAGGCGTTCGCCGACCGGATGCGCGCGTGCTACGCGATCGTCGACGAAGGACTGGCCGATCCCGATCCGGGGCGCGGCTTCACCTCGATGATCGAGGGGTTGTGCGAGCTGCACGCGCGCGACCGGGGGTTCGCCGCGGCGTTCACCGCGGAGTTCCCGCACGCGCTGGGCTTCGCCGCGGACCGCGAACGCGCGGTGCGGTCGATCGCCGAGCTGACCCGCCGCGCACGGGAAGCGGGTCAGCTGCGCCCCGACGTCGAGCCGGCCGACGTGCTCCTCGTCCTCATGGCCAACGGCGGCCTCCAGGGCGCCTCACCGGCGGCCCGCGTCGCAGCTTCCCGGCGCTTCGCCGCGCTCGCGATCCGGGGCCTGCGGGCCTGAGCCGGCCCACTCGCCGGCGCTTCCCTGGTGGAGGGCGGCGTACGCGCGGTCCCTGAGGACGTTCGCTTCGTGGTCGGACAGCGTCCGGTCCAGGGGCCGGAGCACCAGGCGGACCAGGAGGTTCTTCTGGTCCGGGCGGGCGCCCATGCGGGCTCGCGCCTGCGGTGGCAGCCGGGCGCACGGCGTCTCCTGCCGGATCTCGACCGACTCCACGACGTCGGCGCCGGCGCCGAGGGCGTCGCGGACGCGGTCGCCGAGGTCCTCGGCCCGGTCGTCGGCGGCGACGGCGATCGAGAGGTCGCGGCACACCGGCGGCAACGCCGACACCGGCCGGTACGGCGCGAGGTCCGTCATCTGGGCGGCGACCGCCGGCTCGGCCGAGCGGAGCAGGCGGATGTCGGGGACGCCCTTGAGCAGCATCAGCATCCGGTCGAGACCCAGGCCGAGGGCGAGCCCGGACCAGCCGTCCCCGAGGCCGGCGCGCGCGAGGACGGCGGGATGGGCGAGGCCGCACTCGGCGATCTCGACCCAGCCGCCGTCGTGTTCGACGTCCAGCTGGGCACCGTCCACAGTGTAGGGATGCCGCCGGGGTTCGAGCCGCCAACGCCGTCCCGGCAGGAGGGCGCCGACCAGCTCCTCGAGGTCCGCCCGGTTCGTCGTGCCGCGGGTGATCCGCCACAGGTCGAGCTGGTGCGGCGTGCCGCTGTGCAGCCGGTCGATGCTGTCGCGGCGGTAGACGACGCCCGGGCACACGAGCAGGACGTCGTCGGCCGGGTTCGCCGCCAAGGCCCGCAGCGCGGCGGGGATCATCGCGCTGGAATGGCTGCGCAGCACGTGACCGGCGTCGACGTACCGGGTGTAGCGGGCGTCGCGGGTGACGTCGGCGGGGTCGTAGCCGAGGTGGTCGTAGTTGTCGGCGACGGTGACGATGCGATCGCCCGGCCACCACCGGACGGCGCAGGGCCACCGGGCGGCGACCGCCGCGACGGCCCGGTCGACGACGAGCTGCACGGCGTGCGGCCCGGCGGCCGGATCGGTGAGATCGCGGACCGCGAGAGCGTGGGTGAGCTGGGCGGCGGTGAGCGTTCGGGGCATGACGAGACCTCCGAGGTGAGCGGGACGGCTGGGGGCTCTTCCCCCTGGCCCGGGCACCCGGCGAGGTCGGTGTCGCGGTTCAGGCAGCGCCGGCCGCGGACGTGGCACCGCAACCCCACCGGCTCCCGGAAAGGGCCAGGGGGCCGGTAAATCGGCGGTACTCCGCAACGACGGCCACGAATCCACGATAGCGATGGCGTCATCCGTTTTTCTCCGGCCGATGCCCGCCGCGATCCGCCTGGGTTCCGCCCCGACGGCCCGCCCGCTCACCCGTGCGTCATTCCCCCACCTCCCCGTCCGCCAGCTCGCGCAGCACGTCCAGGTGCCCTACGTGCCGCGCGGTCTCCTGCACCACGTGGGCCACCACCCACCGCACCGTGAACTCCGACCGCCGCCGCGTGCGGTCGTCCGGGCCCAGCCCGCGCAGGGCCTTCTCCGCCCGCGCCCACTCGGCCTTGTAGGCCGCCACCACCGTCGCCGGGGTGTCGCCGGGGGCCAGGTCCCAGCTCGGATCCGGGCTGCCGGCCCAGAGCGACGGCAGGTCGGCCCCGCCCGCCTCGATCGACAGCCACCAGCGCTCGGCGGCGGTGAGGTGCTTCACCACGCCCAGCGCGCTCATCCGCGGCGAGGCGGGCAACGGTGTCGCCGCCGCCTGCTCCCGGGGCAGCCCCGCCAGCTTGTTCACCGCCGTGGCCCGCAGGAACTGCAGGAAATCCAGCAGCAGGCGCAGCTCGGCACCGGCCACGGGCGCCGGCCAACGGCGGTGCGTCTTCGAACTCGTGTTCGACATGACGGCAACCTACCGCGCGGGTCCGACAAAATCCCCCATAGAGTGATCGCCATGTGGTGGGGACTGCTCTGCGCCTTGAGCGCGGCATGCGCGTACGGCGTGGCTTCGGTGATGCAGTCGGTCGCCGCACGGGCCACCGACACCGGCGCCGACGGCGTCGACCCGAAACTGCTGGTCCGCGTGCTCGGCCAGGGGAAGTTCGTGCTGGGACTGTCCCTCGACGTTCTCGGGTTCGTCGCGCAGATCGTGGCGCTGCACGTCCTTCCCCTGTTCGTCGTGCAGGCCGCGCTCGCCGCCAGCCTGGCCGTGACCGCCGTGGCCGCGCGGTTCCTCGGGGTGCGGCTCGGCCGCCGCGAATGGGCGGCCGTGGCCGTCGTGTGCGCCGGGCTCGCCCTGCTCGGCGCCGCCGCCGAAAGCGAGGGCTCCGACCCGGTCGGGCTCGGCTTCCGCTTCGTCCTCATCGGCGCGGTCGCCGTCCTCGCACTGGCCGGGATCGTCGCGGGCAAGGCGAACCGCCGCATCCGGACGCCGGCGCTCGGGCTCGTCGCCGGGCTGTGCTTCGGTGTCGTCGCCATCGCCGGCCGGATCATCCCCAGCCTCGCGCCGCTGGACCTGCTCACCGACCCCGCGACCTACACCGTCGCCGTCGCGGGCGGACTGGCGATGCTGTTCTACGCGACGGCGTTGCAGCGTGGGAGCGTCACCACCTCGACCGCGGCGATGGTGCTCGGCGAGACGGTGTTCCCGTCGCTGATCGGCGTCCTGGCGCTCGGCGACCGCACCCGGCCCGGATTCGCCGTCGTCGCCGTCGCCGGGTTCGCCCTCGCCGTGGTGGCCGCGCTCGCGCTCGCCCGGTTCGGCGAACCGGCGACCGAACCGCGAGCCGAGACGAAGCCCACCGTGTTCCCGTAACTCCTTTACTTAGACTAGCCTTACCTATCCCAGCTCTGGACAGGGAGGCGCGGGTGAGCACGACGGGACGGGAAGTCCTCCGCCGGTCGATCGCCGGGCAACGACGATCGGTGGTGCTCGCGGCGCTGCTGACCGCGGGCCACCAAGGCGGCGAAGCACTGGTGCCGGTGGTGATCGGCGTGGTGATCGACCAGGCCGTCGCGGGCGGTTCGGTGCGCACGCTGGTGGTCTGGCTGGCGGTGCTGGGCGTGCTCTTCGCCGCGCTGTCGACCAGCTACCGCCTGGGCGCCCGCTTCGGCGAACGCGCCGCCGAGCGCGCCGGTCACGACCTCCGCCTCGCCGTCGGACGCCGGGTGCTGCACCCGGGCGGGGTGGCCGGTTCCGGCACCCTCGCCGGCGAACTGGTGAGCATCGGGACGTCGGACGCCAAGCGCGTCGGCACGGTCAACGGCGTCCTGCCCTTCGGCGTCGCCGGCCTGGCCGGGCTGCTGGTCAGCGCCGTCGCGCTGCTCACCATGTCGCTGCCGCTCGGCCTGCTCGTGCTGCTCGGCACGCCGCCGATGCTGTACCTGGCGCACCTGATCGGCAAGCCGCTGGAGCGCCGCAGCGAGGCCGAGCAGGAGCGCTCCGCGGTCGCTTCCGGCATCGCCACCGACCTCGTCGCCGGGCTGCGCGTGCTGAAGGGCGTCGGCGCCGAGCGCGCCGCCGTCGACCGCTACCGGCGGACCAGCCAGGACTCGCTGCGGGCGACACTGCGCGCGGCCCGTGCCCAGGCCTGGCACAACGGCGCGTTGCTGGCGCTCACCGGGATCTTCATCGCCGTGGTCGCGCTCGTCGGCGGCAATCTCGCCGCGGCGGGCGACATCAGCGTCGGGGACCTGGTCGCCGCGGTCGGGCTCGCGCAGTACCTGATCACGCCGTTCAGCATCTTCTCCTGGGTCAACGGCGAACTCGCGCAGGGCCGGGCGTCGGCCGCGCGCATCGCCGACGTGCTGAACGCGCCGCCCGCGGTCGGCGCCGGGGACGCCGTGCTGCCGGTTCCGGCGGCCGGGCACGTCACGGTGTCCGCGCTGAGCCACGGCGCCCTGCGCGACGTCGGCTTCGAAGCCCGGCCCGGTGAGCTGCTCGGCGTGGTGGCCACCGATCCGGCCGCCGCGACGGACCTGCTCGACTGCCTGGGCCGCGCCGCCGATCCCGCGGGCGGCTCCGTGTCGGTCGACTCGGTCGACCTGTCCACAGTGGACCCCGGCCGGGTTCGCGCGGTGGTGCTGGTCGCCGCGCACGACGCCGACCTCTTCGCCGGGACGGTCGCCGAGAACGTCTCCACCGGACCGAAAACCGCCGAGGCGATGACCGCGGCCGCCGTCGACGAGGTGGCGAGCGCGCTGCCCGACGGCGTCGCGACCGCCGTCACCGAGCGCGGGCGGTCGCTTTCGGGCGGGCCGCGGCCGCGGGGCGCGCGCCCCC
>NZ_JBEZYB010000005.1:0-85169 GCF_040638285.1 Amycolatopsis sp. NPDC026612 | reverse complement strand
CTTCGCCCGCGATCCGCCCGTCGTCGAGCAGGACGACGCGGTCGGCGGCGGCCAGCAGGGCCGGGCTGGTGCTGCACGACCCGACGACCGCCGTCGACACGGTCACCGAGGCCCGGATCGCCGCCGGACTGGCCGGACTGCGGCGCGGCCGCACCACGATCCTCGTGACCACCAGCCCGGCCCTGCTGGCCGCCGCCGACCGCGTCGTCCTGCTCGACGACGGGCGGATCGCGGGCGAAGGCAGCCACGCCGAGCTGGCCGGCCGGCCCGACTACCGAGCGGCGGTACTGGCGTGACCCGCGAACTCCTCCCCGTGGCCGACGGCCGCCGGATCCGCGCCGTCGTCGGCGAACTGGCGGGCCGGGCGAAAGGCCGGGCGGCCGCCGCGTTCGCGACGCTCGTCGCGGCCACCGCGATCGGCCTGCTCACCGCCCCGCTGCTCGGCCGGATCGTCGACCTGGTCGCCACCCACCGTCCGGCGGCCGAGCTGATCACGCCGGTGGTGGGCCTGGTGCTCGTCGCGGTGGCGCAGGCGGTCGCGACCGCGATCGGGGTGTCCCTGGTGGCCCGTCTGGGCGAGACGATCCTCGCCGAGCTGCGCGAACGCTTCGTCGAACGGGCCCTCGGCCTGCCGCTCGAACAGCTCGAACGCGCCGGGTCCGGCGACCTCACCGCCCGCGTGACGAACGACGTCTCCGTCGTCGCCGAGGGCGTCCGGCAGGCGCTGCCCGAACTGGGCCGGTCGGTGCTGACGGTCGTGCTGACGCTCGGCGCGCTGGCCGTGCTGGACTGGCGGTTCCTGCTGGCCGCGCTGCTGGCCGTGCCGATCCAGCTGTGGACCGTGCGCTGGTACGTGCCGCGCGCGAAGCCGTTGTACGCCGCCCAGCGCGAGGCCGTCGGGGCGCAACAACAGCAGCTGCTCGACACCATCGGCGGGGCGAAGACGGTCCGCGCGTTCCGGCTGGCCGACCCCCACCTGGAGCGGGTGCGGCAGCGATCCGACGCGGCCGTCTCCCTCGCGTTGCGCGGAATCCGCCTGGTGACGCGGTTCTACGCGCGGCTGAACCTGGCGGAATACGTCGGGCTGTCGGCCGTGCTGGCGCTGGGGTTCCTGCTGGTCGGCGCGGACGCGGTGACGGTCGGCGTCGCAACGGCGGCCGCCCTGTACTTCCACAGCCTGTTCGGGCCGATCACGACCGCGCTGGCGCTGGTCGACGACGCGCAGGCGGCCGCGGCCAGCCTCGCCCGGCTGATCGGCGTCGCCGACCTGCCCGCGGAGGCGTCGCCCGCGCGGCTGTCGCAGCCGGTCGACGCGTCGGTGAAGACCGCGGGGATCGCTTACTCCTATGTGGACGGTCATCCGGTGCTGCGCGACGTCGACCTGGGCGTCGCGCCCGGTGAGCGGGTGGCGCTGGTCGGCGCGAGCGGGGCGGGGAAGACCACGCTGGCCAAGCTGATCGCCGGGATCCACCGCCCGGACTCGGGTTCGGTCACGCTCGGCGGCGTGCCCCTGGACGAGCTGGGACCGGCGGCCACGCGCCGGACGGTCGGGCTGATCAGCCAGGAGGTCCACGTCTTCGCGGGCCCGCTGGCCGAAGATCTGCGTCTCGCGCGCCCGTCGGCGACCGACGCCGAACTGCGGGCCGCGCTGGCCAAGGTCGGTGCGTTGACCTGGGTTTCCTCCCTTCCGGACGGCCTTGCGACGGTCGTCGGCGAAGGCGGGCACCAGCTGACGGTGACGCAGGCGCAGCAGCTCGCCCTGGTCCGGCTGGTGCTGGCCGACCCGCCGATCGCGATCCTCGACGAGGCCACGGCCGAGGCGGGCAGCGCGGGTTCGCGGGTGCTGGAGTCGGCGGCCGCGGCGGCACTGGAGGGCCGCACGGCGCTGGTGGTCGCCCACCGCCTGACCCAGGCGGCGGCGTCCGACCGGATCGTGGTCCTCGACGCGGGAGCGGTGGTGGAGTCCGGAACCCACGACGACCTGGTCGCCGCCGGCGGTCAGTACGCGAAGCTGTGGGCAGCTTGGTCCGGCCAGCGCGCCTGACGCCGGTGCCGGCCGATCCCGGCCGGCACCGTGGTCGAACAGGTCAGGCGACGGCGAGGCTCCACTTCTGCCAATTCGCCAGGGAAGTGCGCTCGTAGGTCGTGATGTCGTTGGTGCGCGGCGTGAGGTAGTTGCCGCCGGCGACGTTGCGCACCCGGACCGTGCCGACCAGGTCCGGCTCGATCCGCCACTGCTGCGCCAGGTCGTTCGAAGCGCAGGCACTCACCAGATCGACGCGGGGTAGTCCGAACGACCCGGTGCGCAGGCAAGTGCCGGACGCGAGGTTGCGCAGCTGAACCACGCCGTTGCCCAGTTCGACCCGCTGGAACTTCTGTTCCGCCGCAACAGCGCAGGCGGACAACAGCACAGCGGTGCCACCGGCCGCGGCGCACTTGTGCTCCGAGACGCTCTTGATCTGGACGATCCTGCCACTGGTGTCCGGCGGCGGAGCCGGCGCGTCACCGGTGGCCCTGAACTGCCACCGCTGGTAGTCCCAGCCGTTGGCGTCCTGCAGGAACACGCCGAAGTTGTCGTACAGGTAGGTGTCGGCCACCTGGCCCGTCTTGGCTTTCGTCAGCTTCTCGCCGGCGAGCATCCAGTACTGATCCTCGTTCTCGTCGTCGCAGTCGAAGCGGACGAGGTTGTTGAGGCCCTCCACACAGGTGCGGTCGCCGAGGTTGCGGAGCATCACCTTGTCGCCGTCCACGCGGATCCGCTCCCACTGCTGGGTTTCCGCACCGGTGCAGTCCGCCACGGTCACCCAGGGATTGGTCGGCGCCCCGACGGCAAGGCATTTGCCCAAGGCGACATTCTTGATTTCGATCGTCTGATTGGTTTCCGCCATCGCGGGAGCCGTGACTCCCATTCCCATGGCCACTGCGGCCGCGATGACGGCGAAGATGCGCGATCCGATTTTCACCCGGCGGACGATACCGATCTCAGGGGAAAGGGGGACACCGAATTAAATTGCGACGGGGCCGAATGGAGGACACGCCGGAAGCCAAATGGCTCCCGGCGTGCCGTGCGGGAAGAAAGTCAGGCGTCCATGGCGTCGGCGAGGGACTTGGGGCGCATGTCCGTCCAGGTCGCTTCCACGTGGTCCAGGCACGCCTGGCGGGACGCGGGACCGAAGGTGACCGTCCAGCCGGCCGGGACGTCGATGGACTCCGGCCACAGGCTGTGCTGGTTCTCGGCGTTCACCAGCACCAGGTAAGTACCGTCGGGGTTTTCGAACGGGTTGGTCATCGCAGGTCTCCTCAGGCGGTGATGTCCGTGCGGGCACCCTTCACCAGCGCGGTCAGCTTCTCGATGACCGGCGTGGCGAGCAGGTGGTTGAAGCGCGGCTCGGCCGACCAGTCACCGAGCTGGTTCGCCTTCACGGCGGGCAGCTGGTTCCAGGTCGGGAACTGCGTCATCTGGGCCCGCGGCAGCGCGTACGAGCGCGAGTCGGTCAGGATCAGGTCCGCCGGGTACTTGCCCGCCTGCTCCCAGGACAGCTGCTCCCAGTAGTCCTCGGTACCGCCGCCGGAGACGATGTCCAGGCCGAGCTCGCGGTAGTAGGCGAGGTCGGCGAAGAAGTCCGGCTTCGCGATGTACAGGCCGTCCTTGTCGCCGTACAGCACCAAGACCTTGAGCCCGGCCTTCTCCTTGGCCGCCGCACGCAGGTCCTCGGACGCCTTGTCGAAGTCCGCCTTGGCCTTCTTCATCGTGTCGGAGTTCGCGTCGCCGCCGAGCGCGACGGCCAGCTGCGCGTACCGCTCGATCACCTTCGGGAGCGTGACCTTGTACTCCGACAGTGCCACGATCGGGGCGATCTGCTGCACCTTCGGGCCGAGGTCGTCGGTCAGCACCCACATGTCCGTCGGCTTGGTGCCGGTCAGGCCGGTGACGACCAGGTCCGGCTTGAGCGCGGCGAACTTCTCCATGCTGAAGTCGTCCCAGGCGTTGCCGATCGAAGTGACGGCGTTCAGGTCGATGTTGCCGGCCTGGATCTCCTTGCCACCGTCGGCCGTCTTCTGCGGGCCGAACACGCCGGCCGGGCGGACGCCGTAGTCCCAGAGCGCCGCGGCCGAGCTCGCGTAGGCCACCACGCGAGCCGGACGCTGGTCGCGCGACACCTTCTGGCCGCGGTCGTCGGTGAACTCCCACGGGCCGGAGGCGGCCGCGCCCGCCGGCTTCCCGCCGCTGCCGCAGGCGGTGAGGGCCGCGGCGGCGGCGACGCCACCCGCCCCGATCAGGAATCCCCGCCGGCTGAGCCCGGCAGCGCCTTGGAACACGGACATGAGCACCTTTCGACAGCTTTCGGGCCCGGACCAGGCCCGGATTTAGGATAGGCACACCTTAGTTAGGGACGCCTGCCAAAAGCAACCTCCGGGACCGGGCTGTGTCAGCGCCCACTCCGGCCGGACAGCTGCGCTTCCGCGCCGGGCACCGGCTCGGCCGGGTCGTGTCCCAGGTGGACCTGCCGGTTGTCGCCGTCCACGTGCACCACCCGCGGCCGGTGCGCGGCGCGCCCGGACTCGTGGACCTGGGCGTAGGTGATGATGATGACGAGGTCGCCGGGGTGCACGAGGTGCGCGGCCGCGCCGTTGACGCCGATCACGCCGGACCCCGGCTCGCCGGTGATGGCGTAGGTCTCCAGCCGGGCGCCGTTGGTGATGTCGACGACCTGGACCCGTTCGCCTTCGACGATGTCCGCGGCGGCCATCAGGTCCGCGTCGATCGTCAGCGAGCCGACGTAGTGCAGGTCGGCCTGGGTGACGGTGGCGCGGTGGATCTTGGCGTTCATCAAGGTGCGGTGCACGTTCACTCCGTGTCTCGGGTCAACAGCGCGGCGAGGCCGGCCGCGGTGGGGGCGCGGAAGAACTCGGCGATGGGCAGCTCGGTCCCGAGCCGTTCGGTGATCCGGTTGCGCAGGACCACCAGCAGCATCGAATGGCCGCCGAGGGTGAACAGGTCGTCGTCGGCGCCGACGACGGCGACGTCCAGAACCTCCGCGAAGATCTCGCAGAGGGCCTTTTCGAGCGGTGTCTCCGGCGCCCGGCCGTGAGCCGCAACCTCGGGGACCGGCAGCGCCGCCTTGTCGAGCTTCCCGTTGGGTGTCACGGGGAAGGCGTCCAGCGGAACGATCGCCGCGGGCACCATGTACTCCGGCAGCGACCGCGCCAGGAACTCCCGCAGCCGCCCGGGGTCCCCGGTCGCCGGGGTCGTGTACGCGACCAACCGCTTGTCCCGGTCTTCGCGGACGACCACCAGGGCCTGCGCGACGTCGTCGTGCCGGGCCAGCGCCGTCTCGATCTCGCCCGGTTCGATCCGGAAGCCGCGGATCTTGACCTGGTCGTCGGTGCGGCCGAGGTACTCCAGCTGCCCGTCCGGCCGCCACCGCACGAGGTCGCCGGTGCGGTACATCCGCTCCCCCGGCGGCCCGAACGGGTCGGCGACGAACCGCTCCGCGGTGAGCGACGGCCGCTCGTGGTAGCCGCGGGCCAGGCCGGCACCCGCCAGGTACAGCTCGCCCGGCACCCCGGCCGAGACCGGCGAGAGGCCGCCGTCGAGGACGTACGCGCGGGTGTTGTGCACCGGACGGCCGACCACCGGCCGGTCGGCGTCGCCGAAGCGGCCGACCAGAGCGTCCACAGTTGCCTCGGTGGGGCCGTAGAGGTTGTACGCCGCCGTTCCCGGCATCGACGCCAGCGTCTCCCACAGCGTCTGCGGAACGGCTTCACCGCCGACGCCGACCACGCCGAGGGCGCACCGGCCGCCGGAGACCACGCCGGCCGCGGCCAGCTGCGCGAAGTGCGACGGCGTCAGCTCGAGGAAGTCGAGCCCGCGTTCGCGCACCACCGCCGCCAGCCGGTCCGGGTCGCGGCGGGTGTCGTCGTCGACGACCTGCACCTCGTGCCCGTCGAGCAGCCACAGCTGCGGCTGCCAGGACGCGTCGAAGAAGAACGCCCACGCGTGCCCGATCCGCAGCCGCCGCCCGCCCGCCGCGGCGACCGCCGGCCGGTAGAGCGTCTCGCGGTGGCTGTGGAACAGGTTCACCAGCCCGGAGTGCGGGACGACGACACCCTTGGGCTTGCCGGTGGAACCGGACGTGTAGAGCACGTACGCGGCGTTCGCGGGCGACGGCGGCGTGAGGACCACGGAACTGTCCACTGTGTCCTCGGGCAGGTCCTCGACGAACAGCGCGCCGGGGACGGGGGAAGCGAGTGAACGGCTGGTGAGCACCAAAGCGGCACCGGCGTCGGCGAGGATGGCGCCGATCCGGTCCACCGGTTGGTCCGGGTCCACCGGCAGGTACGCCGCGCCTGTCTTGAACACGCCGAAGATCGCCTCGACGACCGCCGCGGACCGCGGCAGCACCAGCGCGACGACCCGCTCCGGACCCGCGCCCTGCGCCGCGAGCCAGCGGGCGAGGCGGTCGGTCCGCGCGGCGAACTCCGCGAAGGTGACGCTCGACCGAGCGTCGCTCACGGCGGTCGCGTCCGGGGTCGCGGCCACCTGGGCGGCCAGCCGGTCGACCACGGTCGGCGCCGCGAACGTCAGCGGCGCTCCGGACCCCCACTCGCGCACGATCCGGTGCCGCTCGCCCGCGTCGAGGACGTCGATCCGGCTCAGCGGCCGGTCCGGCTCCGCGACGACCGCCGCCATCAGCCGGACCAGGCGCTCGGTGAGGGTCCGGGCCGTCGGCTCGTCGAACAGGTCGAGGCTGAACTCGAGGTCGCCGTCGATGCCGTCGGGCGTCTCGACCAGGTCGAACGACAGGTCGAACTTCGCCTGCCGCAGCCCGGTGTCGCGGTAGGCCGCGTCGAGCCCGAGCAGGCGTTCCGGCTCCGCGTCCGAGTGGTAGACGGCGAGCATGACCTGGAACAGCGGGTGCCGGGCCAGCGACCGCGGCGGGTTGAGCAGTTCGACGAGGTGCTCGAACGGCAGGTCCTGATGGGCGTACGCGGCCAGGTCGGCCTCGCGGACGCGGCCCAGGAGCTCCCGGAACGTCGGGTCGCCGCCGGTGTCGGTGCGCAACACCAGGGTGTTGACGAAGAACCCGGCGAGGTCTTCCAGGGCGTGATCCGAGCGGCCGGCCACCGGCGTCCCCAAGGGAATGTCGGTGCCCGCGCCGAGCCGGGTCAGCAGGGTGGCCAGTGTCGCCTGAAGGACCATGAACGTGCTGGTGCCGCTGCGCCGGGCGAGCTCGCGCAGGCCGCGGTGGACGTCCGCGGGCACGGTGAACGGCACGGCCGCACCGCGGTTCGTCGACCGCGCCGGGCGGGGCCGGTCGGCCGGGAGCGCCAGTTCGTCGGGGAGCCCCGCGAGGGTGTCCCGCCAGAACGCCGCCTGCCGGCCGAGGAGGCTGTCCGGGTCGTCGGCGCGGCCGAACATCTCCCGCTGCCACAGCGTGTAGTCCGCGTACTGCACCGGCAACGGCGTCCACTGTGGACTCTCGCCGCGCAGCCGGGCGGTGTAGGCGGTGTCGAGGTCCCGCTTCAGCGGCGGCAGCGACCAGCCGTCACCCGCGATGTGGTGCACCAGCAGCACGAACACGTGCCGTCCGGGCCCGGCCGACACCAGCGTGGCCCGGATCGGGAGCTCGGCGTCGAGGGCGAAGCAGGACGACGCCGCCGCGGTGACCCGCTCGTCGAGGTCCGCCGCCGAGACGGTCTCGGTGACCAGCACCGGCTCGGCCCGGTCGAGCACGACCTGCCGCGGCGCGCCCTGCTCTTCGACCAGCAGCGTCCGGAGGACCTCGTGGCGCGCCACGAGGTCTCCCAGTGCGGCCCGCAGCGCGCCGACGTCGACCGGTCCGGTCAGCTCCCACGCCCACGGGATGTTGTAGGTCGCGTTCGGCCCGTCCAGGCGGTCCAGGAACCACAGCCGCTGCTGCGCGAACGACAGCGGCAGGACCTCGGGTCGCTCCACCGGAACCAGTGCGGGACGGCTGCGGCGCCCCGGGTCGAGCAGTTCCGCGAGCCGGGCCGGGGTCGGCGCGTCGAACACCGCCCGGAGCGGCACCTCGACGCCGAGCAGCGCGCGGATCCGGCTGACCAGCCGCGTCGCCAGCAGGGAATGCCCGCCCAGGGCGAAGAACCCGTCGTCCGGACCGGCCACCGGGACGCCGAGGACGTCGGCGAACAGCTCGCACAGCGCCTGCTCGGCCGGGGTCCGCGCGCCCCGGCCCGAGGTCCGGATCTGCGGGTCGGGCAGGGCGGCGCGGTCGAGTTTGCCGTTGGCGTTCAGCGGGAGCCGGGGCAGGACGACGATCGCCGACGGCACCAGGTACTCCGGCAGCCGCGCCGCGAGCGACGCCCGCAGCACGGCCGGGTCACCCGACGGCGCGACGTAGGCGATCAGCCGGTTCTCCCGGGCGATCACGGCCGCACGCGCCACCGGCGCCTCGGCCGTCAGCGCGGCTTCGACCTCGCCCGGCTCGACGCGGAACCCGCGGATCTTGAGCTGCTGGTCCGCCCGGCCGAGGAACTCCAGCACCCCGTCGGCCCGGCGGCGGACGAGGTCACCGGTCCGGTACATCCGCTCCCCCGGCTCGAACGGCGAGGTGACGAACCGTTCGGCGGTGAGCGCCGGCCGGCCGGCGTAGCCCCGCGCGAGCCCGGCGCCGGCCAGGTACAGCTCCCCGCGGACGCCCGGCGGCACCGGCCGCAACGCGGTATCGAGGACGTACGCCCGGGTGTTCGCGATCGGCCGCCCGATGGCCACCGGCCCGCAGACCTGGGCCAGGCTGTCGCCCGCGACTTCCGAACAGCCGTAGAGGTTGACCAGCTTCGCCGACGGCCAGCGCCGGGCGACCTTCCCGGCGAGGGCGGCCGAGAGCGGTTCGCCGCTGGTGATCCACGTGGTCACCGAAGCGAACGCGCCGGCCGGGGCGTCCTCGGCGAAGCTGTCGAGAAGGCTCGGCACCACGGTGAGCACCTGCGCGCCGAACTCGCGCACCAACGCTGCGAGCGCCATCGGGTCGGTGGCCGTCGCGTCGTCGGCGAGGACCACCGGGTCGCCCGCCACCAGGCCACCGAGCAGCTCGGTCGAGCCGTCGATGAACGTCAGCGCGCTCTTGGCCACGCGCACGCCCTGCGCGACGTCCCGGCCCCAGTGCAGCCGGTTGGCCAGCGCCCGCTGGGTTCCGGCGACCGCCTTCGGGCGTCCGGTGGAGCCCGACGTGAAGATCACGTACGCCGGGTGGTCCGGGCGGATCGACGGCCAGGCCGGTTCGGGTCCGGTGTCCCCCGGCCGGACGAGCCGGTCGTCGAACCCGGCTTCGGCGATGACCAGGTGCGGGGCGGCGTCGGTCAGCATCAGCTCGATGCGCTCGGCCGGGTGGTTCAGGTCCAGGGGCAGGTAGGCGGCGCCGGTCTTCAGCACCGCCAAGAGCGCGACGACCAGTTCGGCCGACCGCGGCAAGGCGACCGCCACCACCCGTTCCGGGCCGGCGCCCCGCGCGAGCAGGGCCCGGGCCAGCGCCGTGGCCCGCGTGTCCAGCTCGGCGAACGTGCACCGCTGCGTCCCGAAGACCAGCGCGGTCGCGTCCGGAGTCCGGGCGACCTGCGCCGCGAACAGCTCGGCGGCGGTCTCCGCGGGAAGCGGGGTCGCGGGGGCGGCGGCGAGCAGGTCGTGCTCGGCCTCGGTGAGCAGGTCGACGGCGCCGATCCGGGTGTCCGGGTCGGCCACGGCCGCCCGCAGCAGCGTCCGGAGCCGGTCCAGTATCGTTTCGACGCTCGCGCGGTCGAAGACGTCGCTGTTGTACTCCGCGGTACCGCGGATCCCGGTCCGGTGGCCGGGCCGCTCGCCGACGAAGAACGTCAGGTCGGCCCGCGCGGTCCCGGTGCGGACCGGCTCCTCCGCGACGCCGATGCCGGGCAGCGCGACGTCGGCGACGGCGTTGTTCTGCCAGGCGAGCATCGTCTGGAAGAGCGGGTGGTACGCCGGCGACCGGGCCGGGTTCAGCGTCTCCACCAGCCGTTCGAACGGCACGTCCTGGTGCGCGTACGCGTCGAGGCTGCGGTCCCGCACCCGGGCGACCAGCTCGCGGAACGACGGGTCGCCACCGGTGTCGACGCGCAGCACCAGCGTGTTGACGAAGAACCCGACGAGGTCGTCGAGGGCCTGGTCGGTGCGCCCGGCGATGGACGTGCCGAGCGGGATGTCGGTGCCCGCGCCGAGCCGGGTGAGCACCGCGGTGAGGCCGGCGTGCACGACCATGAACACACTGGCGCCGCACGCGCGGGCCAGCTCGACGAGTCCACTGTGGAGCTGCGCGTCCCAGCCGAAGGCGAACTGCTCGCCGCGGTAGGACGCTTCGGCCGGGTGTGGCCGGTCGGTGGGCAGCTCGATCCGCTCCGGCAGGTCCGCCAGGGCTTCCCGCCAGTAGGCCAGCTGCGGTGCGATCACCGCCTCGCCGAGGACGTCCCGCTGCCACAGCGTGTAGTCGGCGTACTGCACCGGCAACGGCGTCCACAGTGGAGCTTCCCCGGCCCGGCGGGCGGTGTAGGCCGTCGCCAGGTCCCGCCACAGCGGCGCGATCGACCAGCCGTCCGAAGCGATGTGGTGGAACACCAGCACCAGCACGTGTTCGCGGGCGCCGAGGCGGAGCAGCTGCGCCCGCAGCGGGAGCTCCGACTCCAGCTCGAACACCGTGCCCGCCGCTTCGGACACCGCGTCGGCGAGCGTGGCCTCGGTGACCGTGCGGACCGGCAGCGGGATCGTGACGTCGCCGAGGACGAGCTGCCGGGCCTCGCCGTCGATCTCGGGGAAGACCGTGCGCAGGGCTTCGTGGCGCTCGACCACGTCGGACAGCGCGGTGCGCAGCGCCTCGACGTCGAGGTCGCCGGCCAGCCGGACCGCCGTCGGCATGTTGTAGGTGGCCGACGGGCCTTCGAACCGGTGCAGGAACCACAGCCGCTGCTGGGCGAACGACAGCGGCAGCACCTCCGGCCGTGGGTCGGTGCGCACCAGCCCCGGACGGGCTTGCGACGAGTCCGATATGGACAGCAGCGCGGCCAGCCCGGCCACCGTCGGCGTCTCGAACACCGACCGCACCTGCAGTTCGACACCGAAGACCGCGCGCAGCCGCGCGACCAGCCGCGTCGCCATCAGCGAATGGCCGCCGAGGGCGAAGAAGTCGTCGTCGACACCGATCGACGCCGCGTCGAGGACCTCGGCGAAGAGCCCGCACAGCACTTCTTCGACCGGCGTCCGCGGCGCCCGGCCGGCGGTGGCCGCCTGCTTGTCCGGGCTCGGGAGGGCACGGCGGTCCAGCTTGCCCGAAGCCAGCAGCGGAAGGCGGTCCAGGACCACGAACGCCGAGGGCACCATGTACTGCGGCAGCCGGTCGCGGACGTGCGCCCGCAGCGCCGTGACCAGCGCACCCGTGTCCCGCTGCCCGGCCGGGTGGTTGCCCAGCGCGTCGAGCGGGACCCGGACCGGACGGCCGCGGTAGATCCGCTGCGGCTCACCGGTGGTGAACACGACCTCCAGCTCGCCCTCGTCCGCGGTGAGGGTCGCGTACACGCGGTAACCGTGACGCTCGCCGAGATCGTGCAGCGTCTCGGGGTCCACTCCGGACCGTTGCGCCAAAGAGGACAGTGCCGTCCCGGCGTTGTCCGCGGCCAGCGCGGTGACGGCGGCGAGTTCCCCGGACAGCCTGGCGTTCGGCACGCCGGTCACGCGCAGCCGGGCCGGGTGCGCGGCCAGGAGCCGGTCCACTTCGCCGACGGACTCGAAGGTCACGATCTGTTCGGCGGCCGCGGCGGGCTTCGGGGCCTTCCGCAGCACGACGTCGTAGCGGTGCCGGGTCAGCTCGTTGTGGGCGTGGCCGCGCTTGACCCACAGGTCGACGTCGTCGAAGCCGTCGAGAGCCAGGGCCGCGAAGAAGTCCGGGTCCAGGACCAGCTCGCCTTCCCGCGCGATCGCCTGGTCCACCGCGGCGACGTCCCGACGGCCGTGCCGCAGCTCGGTCGCCGTCCGGAACGCCCGCAGCGAACGGAGGTTCCGGATGTCGCCGAGGAAGAGCACGCCGCCCGGCCGGACGTGGGCCGCGGCCGTGCGGAGGACTTCGGCGAGGTAGCCGACGCTCGGGAAGTACTGGGCAACAGAGTTGATGATCACCGTGTCGAAGTCCGGCAGCTCACCCAGGTCGTGGGCGGGCCGGGCGGCCAGGTGGACCTTGCCCGCGTAGGGCGTCGCGGCCAGTTCACGCCGCAGGTTCGCGATGGCTTTTTCGGACAGGTCGACGCCCCAGTACTCCTCGGCGTCCGGGGCGATCCGCGACAGGATCAAGCCACTGCCGACCCCAATCTCCAGCACCCGCCCAAGACCGCCGCTTTCACGTGAAAGCGACAGTCTCCTCAGGGAACGCAGGCGGTCGATCGTCGCCGCGTGCCACTCCCGCATCTCCTCCAGGGGGATCTCGGAGCCGTCGTAGCTGGAGTTCCAGCCGGTGAAGTTCTCCTCCAGCCCGCCGGACGCCGCCTCGGTGAAGACGTTCTCGTGCAGCTCGCGCCACTCGCCGACGTGCTCTCGTTCCGCTTCTTCGTCCCGGCCGGCCGCAGGCACGGCGTAGGCGATCAGCCGCCCGTCCCGGGCGACCACGACGGACTGGCCGACCGCCGGGTGTCCGGCGAGGACGGACTCGATCTCCCCCAGCTCGATCCGGTACCCGCGGATCTTCACCTGATCATCGGCCCGGCCCAGGAACACCAACCGCCCATCCGGCAACCACTTCACCAGGTCACCAGTCCGGTAGAGCCGCCCACCCGCACCGAACGGATCCGCCACGAACCGCTCCGCCGTCAACCCCGGCCGCCCCAAGTAGCCGCGCGCCAGTCCCGATCCGGCGAGGTACAGCTCGCCCACCACACCGGGCGGAACCGGCCGCAGTCCGGCGTCGAGCACGTACGCGCGCGTTCCGGGGTCGGGGACGCCGATCGGGACGACCGTCGCGTCCGCCAGCTCGGCCGGGTCGCTCTCCCCGAGCGTGGAGTTGGTGGTCGCCTCGGTCGGGCCGTAGGCGTTGAACATCCGCCGTCCCGGCGCCCAGCGGCGGACCAGCTCCGGCGACACCCGCTCGGTCCCGGCGAGCAGCACGCTGTCGCGGGGAAGATCGCAGTCCTCCGGCAGGGCGTCGAGCAGGGCGGGCGGCAGGATCATGAAGTCGACGCCGTGCCGGTGCGCGTACTCGCTGAGCGCCGGCCCCGCGACCCGCCGCTCGGCGGGCACCACGACCAGCCGGCCGCCGGAGAGCAGGCCGAGGCACAGGTCCCAGAAGGCGACGTCGAAACTCGGCGACGCGAACTGCAGCACCCGGCTGTGCGGACCCACGCCGAAGCGGTCGACCTGGGTGGCGACCAGCTTCGCGACGCCCGAGTGCTGGAGGACGACGCCCTTCGGCCGACCGGACGAACCGGACGTGTACAGCACGTACGCCGCGTTCTCCGGCGTGATCGGGACCTGCGGGTCCTCGGTGGACATCCGGGCGAGCACCGCATCGTCCAGGAGGACACGCGGCAGGGCCGCGGGCAGCTTCGCCTCGACGTCCCGGGTCGTCACCACGCAGACCGGGGCCGCGTCCTCGACCATGTAGGCGATCCGGTCGCCCGGGTAGTCGACGTCGATCGGCAGGTAGGCGGCACCGGCCTTGAGGACGGCCAGCTCCGCGACGATCATCTCGAGCGAGCGCGGCACCGCCAGTGCGACGACTCGCTCCGGCCCGGCGCCGCGGTCGAGCAGCAGGTGCGCGAGCCGGTTGGCGCGCGCGTTCACCTCGGCGTAGGTGAGCTCGACGTCTTCGAAGACGAGCGCCACCGCGTCCGGGGCCTCGGCCACGCGGCGGGCGAACAGGCCGGGGAACGTCTCGGTGCCCGCGGGGTCGAGAGACCCGGCCCACTCGGTCAGCACCCGGTCGCGTTCGTCGCCCGCCAGGAGGTCGAGCGCGTCCACCGGGCGGTCGGGTGCGGCCAGGGCCGCCCGCAGCAGCACTTCGAGGCGGCGCAGGATCGCGTTCGCGCTCGCGTGGTCGAAGACGTCGGCGTTGAACTCCAGCACGCCGTCGATCCCGGCGTCGCGCTCGGTCAGCGAGATCGACAGGTCGAACTTCGACGTCCCGGTGGTCACCGGGAGCTCGGTGACGGCCAGGCCGGGCAGGGTCACCTCGGCGCGGGCGTTGTTCTGCCCGGCGAGCATGACCTGGAACAGCGGGTGGTAGGACAGCGACCGCGCCGGGTTGAGCACCTCGACGAGCCGCTCGAACGGCACGTCCTGGTGCGCGTACGCGTCGAGGTTCCGTTCCCGGACGCGGCCGAGCAGTTCACGGAACGACGGTGCGCCGCCGGTGTCGACGCGCAGCACGAGGGTGTTGACGAAGAAGCCGGCGAGGTCGTCCAGCGCCGGGTCGGTGCGGCCCGCGATCGGCGAGCCGATCGGGATGTCGGTGCCCGCGCCCAGGCGCGTGAGCAGGGCGGCCAGCGCCGCGTGCACGACCATGAACACGCTGGCGCCGCTCTCGCGGGCCAACTCGGCCAGCCGCGCGTGGAGGCCGGCGTCCCAGGTGAAGGTGTGCAGCTCGCCGCGGAACGTCGCGGTCGCCGGGTGCGGCCGGTCCAGGGGCAGCTCGATCCGGTCCGGCAGGCCGTCGAGGGCGTCGCGCCAGTAGGCCAGCTGCGCGCTCAGCACGCTGTCCGGGTCGTCCTCGGGGCCGAGCAGTTCCCGTTGCCACAGCGTGTAGTCCGCGTACTGCACCGGCAGCGGCGTCCACTGCGGACGGTCGCCACGGCACCGGGCGGCGTAGGCCGTGGCGATGTCTCGCCACAACGGGGCCATCGACCAGCCGTCGGAGGCGATGTGGTGGAACACCAGGGCGAAGACGTGCTCCCGGGCTCCCAGCCGCAGCAGCTCCGCGCGCATCGGCACGTGCCGTTCGAGGTCGAACGCACCGCGGACGAGACCGGTCAAGGCGTCGTCGAGGTCGTCTACGGCCCGCACGGGCAAGGCGACCTCTCCGGCCGGGAGGACGTCCTGGCAGGGGACGCCGTCCCGCTGCGGGAACCGGGTGCGCAAGGCCTCGTGCCGGGCGACCACGTCGGACAACGCCCCGCGCAGCGCTTCGACGTCGAGGTCACCTTCCAGCCGCATGACCAGCGGCACGTTGTAGGTGGCCGACGGGCCTTCGAGGTGGTGCAGGAACCACAGCCGCTGCTGGGCGCCGGACAGCGGGACGAGGTCCGGACGGCGCGCGGGCACCAGCGGCGGCCGCGCGGTCCCGCGGGCGGTGGCGAGCACTCCGGCCAGGCCCGCCGGGGTCGGCGTCTCGAAGACCGACCGCACTTCGAGCTCGGCGTGCAGGGCGGTGCGGACGCGGGCGATCAGCCGGGTGGCCAGCAGCGAATGGCCACCGAGGGCGAAGAAGCTGTCGTCCGGACCGACCCGCGGAAGGCCGAGGACGTCGGCGAACAACTCGCACAGCTGCCGTTCGACCGGCGTGCGCGGTTCGCGGTCCGAGACCGGCGCCCGCGCGTCCGGCGTCGGCAGCGCGCGGCGGTCGAGCTTGCCGTTGGCCGTCACCGGCAGCGCGTCGAGGACGACGATCGCCGACGGCACCATGTGCTCCGGCAGCCTCTCGGCGGCGAGGGTCCGCAGCTCGGCCGGCAGGGCGGCGCTCAGGCGCGACCGCCGGGGGTTGCCGGTGTAGGTCAGGATCGGGTCCGGGCCCGGCCGGAAAGCGCCGGCCGGGTCGCCGGTGGTGAACAGGACGTCGACCGAGCCGTCGCCGGTCGCGGACCAGGTGACGACCGCCCCCAGTGCGTACCAGTCGTCGGGGTGCACGCCTTCGGTGAGCCGCCCGTTCGGGACGCCCTCGATGCGCAGGCCGTCGCGCGGCCGGGCGACCACCTCGTCCACAGTGGACACGTCGGTGCCCCACCTCAGCGTCTCGACCGGGAGCGGCTCGGCGGTGCCGGAGCGCAGAACGACGTCGTAGCGGTACCGGGTGAGTTCGTTGACCGCCCGGCCGCGCTTGACGCGGATGTCGGCGGTCACCCCGTCAAGGCCCGCGAAGAACTCCGGCGCGACGAGCAGCTCCTTCTCCCGCAGCAGCCGCTCTTCGACGTCGCCGCCGCGCGCCCGCACCACGCCCGCGTGGAACGCCCGGACCTGTCGCAGGTCCCGGACGTCGCCGACGAACAGTGACCCGTCCGGCGCGAGGAGAGCCAGCGCCTTTCGCACGACGTCGAGGAGGTACGTCCCGCTCGGGAAGTACTGGACGACGGAGTTGAGCACGATGGTGTCGAAGAACCCCGGCGGCAGGCCGGTCAGGTCGGCGGCGTCGCCGGTGCGCAGTTCGACGCGCCCGGCGAGCGCGGGATCGGCCGCGACCCGCCCGCCCAGCGAAGCGATGAGTTCTGCGGAGAAGTCCGTGCCCCAGTAGGTTTCGCAGTGCGGGGCCAGCTGCCTCAGCAGCAAGCCGCTGCCGACGCCGATCTCGAGCACCCGCCGCGGCGCCAGCTCGCGGATCCGCGTGGCGATGGCGTCGCGCCACTCGCGCATCTCTTCGCGCGGGATCGGCTCGCCGGTGTAGCTGGAGTTCCAGCCCGCGAACTCGTCTTCGGCGCCCGAGTACATCGAGTCGTACAGTTCCCGCCACTCGCCGACCTGCTCGGTCTCCTCCGCGGCGGAACCGGCGCCGGCGGCGGGGACGACGTACCCGACCAGGCGGACGTCGCCGGGCCGGTCTTCACGGGCGACGACGACGGCGTGGGCGACGTCGTCGTGCGCGGACAGCGTCGCGGCGATCTCGCCGGGCTCGACGCGGAAGCCGCGGATCTTGACCTGCTCGTCGCCGCGGCCGAGGAATTCCAGGACACCGTCGGGGCGGAACCGGGCGAGGTCACCGGTGCGGTACATCCGGGCGCCGGGCGCGCCGGCCGGGTCGGCGACGAACCGCTCGGCGGTGAGCGCGGCCCGGCCGAGGTAGCCGCGGGCGAGCTGCACGCCGGCCAGGTACAGCTCACCCGGGGTGCCCGGCGGCACCGGACGCAGGGCGGCGTCGAGGACGTAGGTGCGGGTGTTCCACACCGGACGTCCGATCGGGACGGAAGTGTCCTCAGTGGACGTTCGCCACGAGGTGACGTCCACCGAGGCTTCGGTCGGGCCGTAGAGGTTGTGCAGCTCGGCGTCCAGCACCCGGCCGAACTGCGCGACCGCGTCCGGCGGCAGAGCTTCGCCGCTGCACAGCACCCGGCGCAGACTCGTGCAGTCCCCCGCCGCCGGCTCCTGGAGGAAGACCTGGAGCATCGACGGGACGAAGTGGACGGTCGTGATCGCGTGGTCGCGGATCAGCCGGACGAGGTAGGCGGGGTCCTTGTGGCCGTCCGGCCGCGCAAGCACCTCCGTGGCGCCGGTCAGCAGCGGCCAGAGGAATTCCCACACCGAGACGTCGAAGCCGGCCGGCGTCTTCTGCAGCACCCGGTCTTCCGCGGTGAGGCCGTACGCGTCCTGCATCCACAGCAGCCGGTTGACGATCCCCGCGTGCGGGACGACGACACCCTTGGGACGGCCCGTCGAACCGGACGTGTAGATGACGTAGGCGGGGTTCTCCGGCCGGAGCACGACGTCCAGGGGTGCGTCCGGAACCCCGGCCAGGGTGGCCGGGTCGTCCAGGAGCACGGCGCCCGGGACGGCGGTGTCCGCGACGGCCAGCACCAGCGCCGGGTCCGCGTCTTCGAGCATGAAGGCGATGCGGCCGGGCGGGTAGCCGGGATCGAGCGGCAGGTAGGCCGCACCCGTCTTGAGCACGGCGAGGATGGCGACGACCAGGTGCGTCGAGCGCGGCAGCGCCAAGGCGACCACGCGCTCGGGCCCGGCACCCCGCGCGGCGAGCACGTGGGCCAGGCGGCCGGAGACGGCGTCCAGCTCGGCGTAGGTGAGTTCGTCGTCCTCGAAGACCAGCGCCGGATGGTCGGGGGTCCGGGCGACCTGGGCGGCGAACAGGTCGGGCACGGTGACCGCGGGGACGTCCTCGACGGCACCCGACCAGGTCGGTTCGAGTCCGGCGCGCTCGGCCGGGGTCAGCACGTCCAGGGCGGCCAGCCGCCGGTCCGGCGCCTGGACGACCTGGCGGAGCAGGGCTTCCAGCCGGTCGAGGAGGCTGGTCACGGTGGTCCGGTCGAACACCTCGGCGTTGAACTCGGCCTGGCCGTGCAGGCCGTCCGCGCGCTCGGTGAAGGAGAACCAGAGGTCGAACTTGGCCGTGCCGGTGCCCACGGGCTGTCCGGTCACGGTCAGCCCGGGCAGTTCGACGCCGGTGCCGGGGGTGTTCTGCCAGGCCAGCATGGTCTGGAACAGCGGGTGGTGCGCCGGCGACCGGGCCGGGTTCAGCGCCTCGACGAGGCGTTCGAACGGGACGTCCTGGTGGGCGTAGGCGTCGAGGCTGCGCTCGCGCACGCGAGCCACGAGGTCGCGGAACGACGGGTCGCCGCCGGTGCCGACCCGCAGGACGAGCGTGTTGACGAAGAAGCCGACGAGGTCGTCCAGCGCCGGGTCGGTGCGGCCGGCGATCGGGGTGCCGATCGGGATGTCGGTGCCCCCGCCCAGGCGGGCCAGCAGCGCCGTCAGCCCCGCGTGCACGACCATGAACGGGCTGGCCCCGCAGGCGCGGGCGAGGTCGGCGAGGCCTGCCTGGAGCCCGGCTTCCCAGGTGAAGGTGAAGAATTCGCCGCGGTAGGCGGATACCGGCGGGTGGGGCCGGTCGAGCGGGAGCGGGATCCGCTCCGGCAGGCCGTCGAGGGCTTCCCGCCAGTACGCGAGCTGGGCCGCCTCTTCGGCGGCCAGCAGATCGCGTTGCCAGAGCGTGTAGTCCGCGTACTGCACCGGCAACGGCGTCCACTGTGGAGCATCGCCGCGCAGGCGTGCGCGGTAGGCCGTGGCGATGTCCCGCCACAGGGGGGACAGCGACCACCCGTCGGCGGCGATGTGGTGCACGACCAGGACGAGCACGTGCCGCCGCGAGCCGACGGTGAGCAGGCCGGCGCGCACCGGCACCCCGGCGCCGAGGTCGAACACGCCGCGCACGAGAGCGTCCACTTCGGAGTCCACGTCGGCCGCTTCCCGGACGGTGAGCTCCACCGTCGCCGCGGGGAGCACCTCCTGGTACGGGAGGCCGTCGACGACCGGGAAGACCGTCCGCAGCGCCTCATGCCGGTCCAGGACGTCGTTCAGCGCCCGGCGCAGGGCGGCGACGTCCAGCTCGCCGGTGAGCCGCATGACGAGCGGGACGTTGTAGGTCGCCGAGCCGCCTTCCAGGCCGTGCAGGAACCACAGCCGCTGCTGTGCGGGCGACAGCGGCAGCCGCCCGGGCCGCTCGGGGACGCGGGCGAGCGGACGCCGCCCGGGGCCGGCGACCGCCGCGGACAGCAGGTCCGCGAGCGCGGCCGGCGTCGGCGCGTCGAACACCGCGCGCACCGGCACCTCGGCACCGGCGGCCGCGCGGATCCGCTGGATCAGCCGGTTCGCCAGCAGCGAATGGCCGCCGAGTGCGAAGAAGTCGTCGTCGGGTCCCGCCTGCGGTACGCCGAGGACGTCGGCGAACAGCTCGCACAGCAGCTGCTCGACGGGGGTGCGCGGCGCACGGCCCCGGCCGGCGGTGAACCGCTCCGGGCTCGGCAGCGCCTTGCGGTCGAGCTTGCCCGAAGCGAGCACGGGCAGCTTGTCCAGGACGACGAACGCCGCGGGCACCATGTACTGCGGCAGCCGGTCCCGCACGTGCGCACGCAGCGACGCCACGAGCGCGCCGGTTTCGCGCCGGGCGGCCGGGTTGCCGGCGTACGAACCCGGCGTTCCGGTCCGCCGCACCGGGCGGTAGGCGGGACCGTCTCCGCCCCTCGTGAAGACGGCTTCCAGCTCGCCGCCGTCGGCGGCCAGCGTGACCGCCACCCGGTAGCCGGCGTGCTCACCGAGGCGATACAGGGCTTCCGGGTCCACTCCGTCGCGGCGGTCCAGTGCGGCGAGCGCCGCCGCGGCGCCCCCGGTGTCCAGGGCCCGGACCGCGGCCAGCTCGCCGGCCAGCCGGGCGTCCGGGATGCCGGTGACCCGCAGCCGTTCCGGCTTCTCGCCGGCCAGGAACCGTTCCACCGCACCGAGATCGCCGAACGCCACGACCTGCTCCTCGGCCGCTTCCGGCCGGGGCGCCTTGCGCAGGACGACGTCGTAGCGGTGCCGGGTCAGCTCGTTGTGCACCCGCCCGCGCTTGACCCACAGGTCGACGTCGTCGAAGCCGTCGAGTTCCCGGGCCAGCGCCGGGAAGAAGTCCGGATCGAGCACCAGCTCGCCCTCCCGGGCGAGCGCCCGGTCCACCGCGGCGACGTCGGTCCAGCCGCGGCGCAGCTCGACGGCGGTCCGGAAGGCGCGCAGCGAACGGAGGTTGCGGATGTCGCCGAGGAAGATCGTCCCGCCGGGGTTCAGCAGGCCCGCGACGGTACGGACGACCTCGGCGAGGTAGTCGGCGCTCGGGAAGTACTGCGCGACCGAGTTGATGATCACCGTGTCGAAGTCCGGCAGCTCACCGAGGTCGTGCGCGGGCCGGGCCGCGAGGTGGACCTTGGCCGCGAACGGCGTCGCCGCGACCTCGCGGCGGACGTTCTCGATCGCGCTCTCGGAAAGGTCGACGCCCCAGTACTCCTCGGCGTCCGGGGCGATCCGCGACAGGATCAAGCCACTGCCGACCCCAATCTCCAGCACCCGCCCAAGACCGCCGCTTTCACGTGAAAGCGACAGTCTCCTCAGGGAACGCAGGCGGTCGATCGTCGCCGCGTGCCACTCCCGCATCTCCTCCAGGGGGATCTCGGAGCCGTCGTAGCTGGAGTTCCAGCCCGCGAAGTTCTCCTCGATGCCGCGGGAACCGGCGAGCATCTCCTCGTGGACGTCGTGCCATTCGGCGACGTGGCTCTGCTCGGCCACCCGGTCGCGGTCGGGCACCGGCACGGCGTAGGCGATCAGCTGCCCGTCCTGGGCCACGACCACCGACTGCCCGACGCGCGGGTGTTCGGCGAGGACGGACTCGATCTCCCCCAGCTCGATCCGGTACCCGCGGATCTTCACCTGATCATCGGCCCGGCCCAGGAACACCAACCGCCCATCCGGCAACCACTTCACCAGGTCACCAGTCCGGTAGAGCCGCCCACCCGCACCGAACGGATCCGCCACGAACCGCTCCGCCGTCAACCCCGGCCGCCCCAAGTAGCCGCGCGCCAGGCCGCTTCCGGCGAGGTACAGCTCTCCGGCGACCCCGGGCGGAACCGGCGCGAGGTGGGCGTCGAGGACGTAGGCCCGGGTGCCGGGGTCCGGCCCGCCGATCGGCACGGCGGAGCCGGGGGCGATGTCCGGGTCGCAGAGCCCGAGCGTCGAGTTGGTCGTGGCCTCGGTGGGGCCGTAGGCGTTGAACATCCGCCGCCCCGGCGCCCAGCGGCGCACCAGCTCCGGCGACACCCGCTCGGTCCCGGCGAGCAACACGCTGTCCCGCGGCAGGTCGCAGTCGTCCGGGAACTCCGCGAGCAGCGCGGGCGGGAGGATCATGAAGTCGACGCCGTGCCGGTGCGCGTACCCGGCCAGTTCCGGCCCGGGCACCCGGCGTTCGGCCGGGACGATCACCAGGCGGCCGCCGGAAAGCAGGCCGAGGCACAGGTCCCAGAAGGCGACGTCGAAACTCGGCGACGCGAACTGCAGCACCCGGCTGTGCGGACCCACGCCGAACCGCTCGGACTGCGTCGCGACCAGCTTCGCGACGCCCGCGTGCGAAACCACGACGCCCTTGGGCCGCCCGGTGGAACCGGAGGTGTAGATGACGTAGGCGGCGTTCGCCGGGACGATCGTGGCGGCCGGGTCCGTGGCCGGGACGTCGTCCAGGCTCAGTTCGTCGAGGAGCAGGACGTCGCCGTCGAAGCGGCCGGCGAGGTCGCGGGTGGTCACCACGCACACCGGGCGGGCGTCGGCGACCATGAACGCGATGCGGTCGGCCGGGTAGTCCTGGTCCAGCGGCAGGTACGCGGCACCGGCCTTGAGCACCGCCAGTTCGGCGACGACCATCCCGGGCGAGCGGGGCACGGCGAGCGCGACCACCCGCTCGGGTCCGGCGCCCCGCCCGACGAGGACGTGGGCGAGCCGGTTCGCACGGGCGTCGAGTTCGGCGTAGGTCAGCTCCTCGTCCTCGAAGACGAGGGCCACGGCGCCGGGCGTCTTCCGGACGCGGGCGGCGAACAGCTCGGGCAGCGTCGAAAGCGGCACCGCGAGGTCGGTGTCGTTCCACTCCTCGAGCATGCGGCGCAGTTCCGGCGCGGCCATGAGGTCCAGCCGGGTCACCGGCCACTGTGGACGCTCCAGCGCGTCGGCGAGGAGAACCTCGAGGTGGTCCACCATGCGGTCCACAGTGGACTCGTCGAGGACGTCGGCGCGGTAGTGCACGCCGTCCGCGGTCAGGTTCAGGTCGAGCGGAACGTCGGTTCCGGCGCCGAAGCCGACGTTGACGAGCACCGATCCCCCGCGACCGGGCTCGGGTTCCACCTCCGCGACCAGGTCATCGAACGGGACTTCGTGCGCGAGGGCCTCGTCGCGCGCTTCGCGCACCCGGGCGACGACGTCGGCGAAGCCGGGCGCGCCACCGAGATCCACCCGCAGCGGCACCAAGGCGCCGATGCCGAGCACGACGTCGACGGTGCCCGCATACCGGGACAGCAGCACAGCGAAGGCCGCGAGGAGCGTCAGCTCGTCCACCGCGGGCAGGGGCCGGACCAGCTTCGCCCGCGCGCCGGGCTCGATCGGGTACGGCCGGTCGACCGGCAGCAGCAGCTCCTTCGGCGCCGAGGCGAGGCGTTCACGCCAAAACCCGAGCCTCGACCCCTGCTGCACAGTGTCACCGTTGCTCACCGGTAGACCAGCCTCCCGCTGCTCACGGCGCCCCGACCGGGACGCGAAGTTAGGTGACCCTAACAAACAGATGGTGAGGATGCACTCCTGTACCATCGGTTAGCCTTACCTAAATCAGTACCAGTCGGAGGTGCGGTGCGAACAGACCCCGGAGGGATCGCTCTCAAGCGACGCCCGCCACACCCGGGCCGCGCGCTCGGGCTGCTCGCCGCTCTCGGCGTCCTGGTTTTCCTGTGCCTGCTGAGTGTCTGGCTGGGCTCGAAGGAGATTTCCTTCAGCGCCGTCTGGCAGGTGCTCTGGCACGACGACGGCTCGGCCGACGCCGTGATCATCCACAGTGTCCGGCTGCCGCGGACGCTGCTGGCGGTGCTGGTGGGTGCCGCACTGGGCCTGGCCGGCACCCTCATGCAGGCGCTGACCCGCAATCCCCTGGCCGACCCGGGACTGCTCGGCGTCAGCGCCGGAGCCGCGTTCGCCATCGTCTTCTCGATCACCGTGCTCGGCGCCGGCTCCCTCTACGGCTCCATCTGGTTCGCCTTCGCCGGCGCGCTCGCCGCGACCGCGGTCGTCTACTTCCTGGGCACCCGCGGCCGCAGCGGGTCGAGCCCGGTCAAGCTCGCACTGGCCGGCACCGCCGTCACGGCGCTGCTCAGCTCGTTCACCAGTGCGATGGTGCTCTCGGACCCGGTGGCGCTCAACCGCTACCGGTTCTGGTCGGCCGGTTCCCTCGCCGGCGTCGACAGCGGTTCGCTGCTGCGGGTCCTGCCGTTCCTGCTCGTCGGCGTCGTGCTGGCGATCGCGAGCGGGCCCGCGCTGAACAGCCTCGCGCTCGGCGACGACGTCGCGGTCGCGCTCGGACGGCGGCTGGGGCCGCTGCGCCTGCGCGGCGCGCTCGCGATCACGCTGCTGACCGGCGCTTCCGTCGCGGTCGCCGGGCCCATCGTGTTCCTCGGCCTGATCGTCCCGCACGCCGTGCGGTTCGTGGTCGGGCCCGACCACCGGTGGCTGCTGCCCTACACCGCGGTCCTCGCACCGTGCCTGCTGCTGGCCGCGGACATCCTCGGCCGGGTGATGGCGCGGCCCGGCGAGGTCCGCGCCGGCGTGATCGTCGCCTTCCTCGGCGCGCCCTTCTTCATCTACCTGGTCCGCCGGCGCAAGCTCGTGGAGTCCTGATGAGCCTGCTGCAGGTACGGCGCGGCCGCGTCACCTTCCGCCTCGCGAAACCCGTGGTGTCCGGGCAGCTCCGGCTCCGGCCGGCCGCCGTCTCGCTCGTCCTCGCCGTGCTGGCGTTCGCCTTGTTCTGCGCGGGCATGACGATCGGCGACGTCCCGCTGAGCGTGTCCGACGTCCTGTCCGCCGTGTTCGGCGGCGGGGACAGCGGAACCGGCTACATCGTGCAGGAACTCCGGCTGCCCCGGGCGCTGACCGGGCTGCTGGCCGGGCTCGCGTTCGGCGCGTCCGGCGCGGTGTTCCAGACCATCACGCGCAACCCCCTGGCCAGTCCGGACATGATCGGCATCAACGCGGGCGCGGCCACCGCCGTCGTCGCCGGGATCTCGTTCGGCTTCGGCGGCGGGCTCGGCACCACCACGCTCGGCCTCCTGGGCGGGCTGCTGACCGGCCTGCTCGTGTACGCGCTCGCGTGGCGCCGCGGCACCACCGGCTACCGGATCATCCTGGTGGGCATCGGGATCTTCGCGATGTGCACCAGCCTGACGGACTACCTGCTCAGCCGCGCGCAGATCACCGAGGCCCAGGCGTCGATCGGCTGGCTCGTCGGCACCCTCGCCAACCGCGGCTGGGAGCACGTCGTCCCGCTGGCCGGCGCGCTGGCGGTGCTGCTGCCGCTCGTGCTGGCCCTGTCGCGGTGGATGCGCACCCTCCAGCTCGGCGACGACGTGGCCGCCGGGCTCGGCACCCCGGTCCAGCCGGTCCGGCTCGGCCTGCTGCTGGCCGGCGCCGGGCTGGTCGCCTTCGCGACGGCGTCCGCGGGCCCGATCTCGTTCGTGGCGTTGACCGCGCCGCAGGTCGCGCAGCGACTCGTGCGCCAGGCGTCCCCGCCGCTCGCCGCGTCCGCGCTCACCGGCGCCGTCGTGGTGCTGGGCAGCGACATCCTGGCCCGCACCCTCACCGCGTCCCCGCTGCCGGTCGGCATCGTGACCGGCGCACTCGGCGCCCCGCTGCTGCTCTGGCTGCTGGCCAGGGCCAACCGATCCGGTTCCGGAGGCTGAACGAGATGACACCGTCCCTGCGCGTGCAGGACCTGCGCGTCGCCTACGACGACCGGGTCGTCATCGACGGCCTCGACCTCGAAATCCCGCCGGGGAAGATCACCGTGATCGTCGGGGCCAACGCCTGCGGGAAGTCGACGCTGCTGCGCACGCTGGCCCGGCTGCTCACGCCGAAGGCCGGCGGGGTGTACCTCGACGGCCGCTCGATCCACGACCTGCCGACCCGCCAGGTCGCCCAGCGGCTCGGCATCCTGCCGCAGTCCCCGGTGGCGCCCGAGGGCATGACGGTGGCCGACCTCGTCGGCCGCGGCCGCGCCCCCCACCAGAGCTGGTGGCGCCAATGGTCCACATCGGACGAAAGCGCCGTCCGCGACGCGCTGGCCGCCACCGGGACGACCGAGCTGGCCGACCGCCCGGTGGACGAGCTCTCCGGCGGCCAGCGCCAGCGCGCGTGGATCGCGATGGCGGTCGCGCAGGGCACCCCGGTGCTGCTGCTCGACGAGCCGACGACCTACCTCGACCTGGCGCACCAGATCGACGTGCTCGACCTGGTCGTCGACCTCAACCGCGCCGAGGGCCGCACGGTGGTGATGGTGCTGCACGACCTCCCGCAGGCCTGCCGCTACGCCGATCACGTGATCGCGATGAAGGCGGGGCGCGTGGTGGCTTCCGGCGAGCCGGCGTCGGTGATCACCGAAGAGCTCGTCGAGGAGGTCTTCGACGTCCGCTGCCAGGTGACCCCCGACCCGGTCAGCGGAACGCCGATGGTGATCCCGATCAGCCGGCACCACCCGGCGCCGGCGAAGTAGCGCTATTCTGGGCCCCGGCCTTCCTCACCGTCTCGAGGACCCGTCCGGCCGGATCCCCCACCAGAAAGACGACTGCCGTGTACGTGCTGCCCGAAAAGACCACCGGCACCGAGCGTGAGCTGCTCGAGACCATGCTCGACCGCAACCGCCGCGCCCTCGTCGAGAACTTGCGAGGCCTGTCGGAAGCCGACGCCCGGCGGCGGTTGGTCGCGTCCCTGACCACGCCGATCGCCCTGGTGAAGCACGCCGCCGTCGCCGAGCGACGCTGGTTCCAGTGGTTGGTGGCCGGCCTCGACGCGGCCGAAATCGACGGCCCCTCGACCCCCGGAGACGCCAGTTTCGCGGTGGCCGACGACGAAACGGTGGCCGACGTGATCGCCGAGTACGAGCGCACCAGCGCGCGCTCCCGCGAGATCGCGGCGGGCTTCTCGCTCGACGACCGGTGGACGCACCCGGTCGTCGGCGAGGTCAGCCTCCGGTTCGTCCACCTGTTCCTGATCGAGGAACTCGCCCGCCACACCGGCCACGGCGACATCCTCCGGGAGCAGCTCACCGCACGCTGACGGCGTACTCCTCCGCCGGCTCCCCGACCACCCGCCGGTCCACGACGGACTGCAGGATCTCCCCCACCCGCACCGCGGTGTTCGACAGCAGCGAAGACGTGATCCCGTGCGTGTGCTCGGTGCCGCCCTGCAGGTAGATCCCGCCGCGCAGCGGGAAGTCCGTGGTGATCCGGTAGTCGCGTTCGACCCGCGGCCTGCCGGACTCGTCGCGCAGGCACCGCGGGCCCAGCTCGCCGAGCAGCGGCGTCGGGTCCGCGGGCCGGTAGCCCGTGGCGTAGACGACCGCGTCGGCTTCCAGCACCGTGCGCTCGCCCGTGGTCAGCGACTCGACCGTCACGGTTCCCGCGTCGGTCACCTCGACCGGGCGCGAGACGTTGAACAGCCGCAGCCGTTCGACGCCCAGCACCTTTTCGCGGTAGACCCGGCGGTAGAGCTCGTCGATCAGGTCGATGTCGACGGCCGAGTAGTTCGTCGCGCCGTGGTAGCGCATCAGGCGTTCCTTCACCGGCTCGCCCGCGCCGTAGAACCGGTCGACGGCCTCGGGGTCGAAGATGCGGTTCGCGAACGAGCTGTCGTCGGCCGGGCTGTAGCCGTAGCGCGCGAACACCGCGCACACCTCGGCGCGCGGGAACTGGTCGTGCAGCAGCGCGGCGACCTCGGCCGCGCTCTGGCCGGCGCCGACCACGACGAACCGCTTCGGCTCGGACTCCCGCAGGGCGTCCATGCGGAACAGCAGTTCGCTGTTGTGCCAGATCCGGGCGCCGGCGGTGACCCCCGCGGGCAGCTGGGGCCGCAGACCCGTGCCCAGCACCAGGTTCCGGGCGCGCAGCGACGAACCGTCCGACGCCTCGACGTCGAAATACGCGACTTCCGGACCTGCGTACACCGGCTTCACCGAGACGACCTCGGTGCCGTACGAGACGACGTCGTCGACCTTCGCGGCCGCCCACTCGAAGTAGTCGTGGAACTCGACCCGCAGCGGGAAGAGGTTCTTGTGGTTGATGAAGTCGACCAGCCGCCCGGCGGCGTGCAGGTAGTTGAGGAAGCTGAACTCGCTGGTCGGGTTCCGCATGGTGACCAGGTCCTTCAGGAACGACACCTGCATCGTGGCGGTGTCGATCAGCATCCCGCGGTGCCAGCCGAACCGGGGCTGCCGCTCGAGGAAGTGCGCGGTCACCGGCGTCCCGGAACCCGTGGAGTTGTGCTCGGCGACGGCGATCGCGAGCGCGAGGTTCGACGGCCCGAAGCCCACTCCGACAACGTCGTGGATCGGGACCTGTTCGCCGGCCTCTGCAGTCATGTCGCTCCTAGCGCGTCCGGTACGGTTCAGGGAACCCTAACCTAACTTAGGCGAGCCTCGCCTAGTACGTTCGTGGTGATGTTCGTCCCCCGATCATGAAAGGCCCTCTCCTATGCGCGTGGCGATGTTCGGCTACCAGACCTGGGGGCACCGGACCCTCCAGGCGCTCCTCGATGCGGGGCACGAGGTCGCACTCGTGGTCACGCACCCGAAGAGCGACCACGCCTACGAGCGGATCTGGGCCGACTCGGTCGCCGACCTCGCCGAGGCCCACGGCCTCCGCGTCCTGCTGCGCCACCAGCCCGAAGACGCCGAACTGCTCGCCGAGCTCGAGGCCGCCGACCTCGACCTGATCGTGGCGAACAACTGGCGGACCTGGCTGCCCCCGGAGATCTTCGAGCTGCCGCGGCACGGCACCCTCAACATCCACGACTCGCTGCTGCCGGCGTACGCGGGTTTCTCGCCGCTGATCTGGGCCATGATCAACGGCGAGACCGAGGTCGGCGTCACCGCCCACATGATGGACGGCGAACTCGACGCCGGCGACATCGTGCTGCAGCGCGCGATCCCGGTCGGGCCGTCGGACACCACAACCGATCTCTTCCACCGCACGGTCGACCTCATCGCGCCGATCACCGCCGAAGCCATCCGGCTCGTCGAGACCGGCTACACCCCGGTGCCCCAGGACCGGGCGAAGGCCAGCTTCTTCCACAAGCGGGCCCAGCGCGACAGCCTGATCGACTGGACGCTGCCGCCGGCGGACATCGAGCGGTTCGTGCGCGCACTGTCGGACCCGTACCCGAACGCGTTCGCCTACCACCGCGGCCGGGAACTGCGGATCACCCGGGCGTCGGTGTCGAAGGGCCACTACGGCGGCACGCCGGGCCGGATCTTCATCCGGGAGGGCGACGGGGTGGTGATCGTCGCGGGGCCGGACGCCCGCCGCGGCCGGTCCCCCGGCCTGCTCGTCGAGCGCGTCCGCACCGCCGACGGGACCGACGTGAGCGCGCACGAATACTTCAAGACGATGGGCGGCTACCTCACCGACCGTCCGTGACCGGTGAGCGGGACATCCCTTGGCGGCGGCCACGCCGGTGAGCAGGATGTCCCGCATGGCCGGGATCAGCTTCCTCGACGAACCCCGCATCTGGGTGCTCACCGGGGAGTCGAGCACGTACGCGCTGCGGCTGGACGAAGACGACGTCCCCACCCACGTCTACTGGGGACCCGCGCTGACCGCGGCCGAAGTCGCCGAATCGGCCGGTAGAACGCTTCCCTGGTGGGACGGCTTCAACGACCCGAACGAGGGGCTCGGCGAACTCGCCGCCGACGGTGGCACGCGGTACTGGACGCCCGCGCTGCAGGTCCGCTTCGCCGACGGGACGCGCGCCCTCGAATGGCGGTACGAGGACCACGAAATCACCGCCGGGCACCTGTGCCTCCGCTTCGCGGACCGGCACTACCCGCTGCGGATCACCCTGCACTACCGGCTGCGCGGCGACGTCCTCGAACGCTGGGCCGAGCTGACCGCGGGCGCCGACGTCGAGGTCGTCCGCGCCGACTCCGCCACCTGGGCGTTGCCGGTCTTCGAGGACTACCGGCTCAGCCACGTCACCGGCCGCTGGGCCGCGGAAACCCAGCTGCACCGGGAACCCGTGCCGCACGGCGAAACCGTCTTCGCCAGCCGCCGCGGGATCACCAGCCACCACGCCAACCCCTGGGTGATGGTCGACGACGGCACGGCGACCGAGCGCCACGGCGAGGTCTACGGCGTCGCGCTCGCCTGGAGCGGATCGTGGCGCCTGACCACCACCCGGTCGCCGACCGGCCGCCTGACCGTGAGCGGCGGCTTCGGCCAGGACGGTGTCGTTCACCACGTCGGGCCCGGCCGTCCGCTCACCACGCCGGTGGCCGCCGGGCTGTACACCGGCGGCGGGTTCGGTGCCGCGAGCCGCGCGTGGCACGCCTACGTCCGCGCACACGTCCTTCCGCACCCGGAAGAACTTCGTCCGGTGCTCTACAACTCCTGGGAGGCCACGGGGTTCGACGTCACCGAGGCCGGACAGCGCGCCTTGGCCGAGCGGGCCGCGGCGCTCGGGGTCGAGCTGTTCGTGATGGACGACGGCTGGTTCGGCGCCCGCACCGGCGACCACGCCGGGCTCGGCGACTGGCAGGTCAACCGCGAGCGCTTTCCCGACGGGCTCAAGCCGCTGGTCGAGTCCGTGCACGGACTCGGCATGCGGTTCGGCATCTGGGTCGAGCCCGAGATGGTCAACCCCGACAGCGACCTCTACCGCGCCCACCCGGACTGGGTGCTGCACCACCCGCACCGGCGCAGGTCGGAGCTGCGGCGGCAGCTCGTCCTGAACTTCGCGCGCCCCGAGGTGAGCGAGTGGGCCCACGACTGGCTCGACCGGCTCGTCGGCGAGCACGGCATCGACTTCCTCAAGTGGGACATGAACCGCCCGTTCAGCGAAGCGGGCTGGCCCGGTGAACCCGACCAGGACCGGCTGTGGGTCGAGCACACCCGCGCGGTGTACGCGCTGCTCGACCGGCTGCGCGCGGACCACCCGGGCCTGCGGATCGAGTCGTGCGCCGGCGGCGGCGGGCGGATCGACCTCGGCGTGCTCGCCCGCACCGATCAGGTCTGGACCTCCGACAACACCGACGCCCTCGACCGGCTGCGGATCCAGCACGGCTACGGCCAGCTCTACCCCGCTCGCGCGATGTCGGCCTGGGTCACCGACAACCCCAATTTCGTGACCGCCCGCTCGGCGCCGCTCACGTTCCGGTTCCACGTCGCCATGGCCGGCGTGCTCGGCGTCGGCGGCGACATCGTGCACTGGCCCGGCGAAGATCTCGCGCTCGCCCACGGCCTGATCGCGCTCTACAAGGACATCCGGCCGGTGGTGCAGCACGGCGCGCTGTACCGGCTGCGGCCACCGCTCGACGACGGCGTCGTCGCCTTCCAGTACGTCCTCGGCGATCGCGTGGTCGTCTTCGCCTACCGGCAGGCCGCCCGCTTCAACGCGCCGGAGCGGCCGCTGCGGCTCGACGGCCTCGATCCCGCTCATCGGTACCTCGATCCGGATTCCGGGTCCACCTACGGCGGGGCGGTCCTGCTCGCCCACGGGCTGCCGCTCGGCCTGCCGACCGGGGACTTCTCGAGCACCGTCATCCGATTGCAGCGAAAGATCTGATCTTTCGGCGCGTCTCAGCCGTATTCGACGGGATTCGACGCTTGACACTGGTCCATACCTCCGATCAAATGCGTCATACATCACATATGACGGAGGCACGATGAGAAGGTCCCTGGCGCTGGGCGCAGCGGCGCTCCTGGCGGCGAGCGCGTGTTCGGTCGGGTCAGGCACCAGCGGTGGCGGCGACGCGGAGATCACCTTCCTGACGTTCGAAACCCCGAACCTCACGCCGGCCTACTGGGACGCCGCCATCCAGCGCGTCACCACGAAGAACCCGGGGATCAAGGTCAAGAAGCTCGTCGCGCCGACCGCCGACGGGCGGACGTCGTACGCGAAGCAGCTCCTGCAGTCGGGCCAGTTCCCGGACGTGATGATCGCCGTCGACTCGGCCGGCTTCGCCGAAGCGGGCAACCTCTACGCCTGGACGCCCGAGGAGCTGAAGGACTTCCAGTTCCCGCAGGCCAACCCGGTCAACGGCAAGTACTACCAGCTGCCGGCCAACACCCAGACCATTCCGCCGGTCTACTACAACAAGAAGATGTTCGCCGACGCGGGCATCGCGGCGCCCCCGAAGACGTGGGACGAACTCGTCGCCGACGCCGGCAAGCTGAAGGACAAGGGTTACGCGCCGTTCACCATCGGCGGCGGCAAGGACGGCTTCCCCTCGTCGATGATCCTGTCCGGCCTGGTCAGCACCGAGGTCTACACCACGATGCCGGACTGGCTGACGCAACGGCGTCAGGACAAGGTGAAGTTCGCCGATCCGGCGTTCCAGCACGCCTTCGCCAAGCTCGCCGACCTCGCGGCGAAGGGGTACGTGGACAAGACCAGCGTGTCCCGCGACTACGCGGCGACCGAGCAGGCGTTCCTCGACGGCCAGGGCGCGATGTACCCGATGGGCAACTGGTTCTCCGCCAACGCCGACTCGAAGAAGCACGACTTCGAGGTCGGGGTGTTCAACTTCCCCACCGAGGACGGCAAGCTGGTCGTCCCCGCCTACACCGGCGGCGGCATGATCGTGAACGCCAAGGCGGCGAACCTGGCCGCCGCCCGCAAGTTCGCTTTGGGTTTCCAGCTGGACAAGGACCAGCTGGACGCGTCCGTGAAGGCTGACGGCCTGTTCCCGGCGATCAAGGGCTACGCCCCGCCATCCGGCGTCGGCGCGACCTTCAAGGCCGGCTACGACCTGTACACGCAGGCTGTCCAGCAGAACGCCGTGGTGCACGCGTTCCGGTGGGAGACCGCCGACGACGGGCTGCTGCCCGGCATGAAGGACAAGGTCGACCAGGCCGCCCAGGACGTCATCACCGGCCGCAAGTCCGTGGCCGACGCGTGCGCGTTCCTGGACACCGAGTGGGCGAAGGCGGGCTGACGTCGGTGACCGCCGTGGCCAGTCCGCCCGCGCCGCCCGGCACCCGCCGCTCCCCCGCCCGCGGCAGGCGCCGCAAGCCCGTCCTGCCGCGGGTGGCGCACTTCGCGTCGTTCGGCGCGCCCGGGGTGCTCGTCTACCTGTGCTTCGTGATGGCGCCGATCCTGATCAGCTTCGGGTACAGCCTGACGAACTACAACCCGTTCCACCCGCCGGTGAAGTTCGTGGGGTTCGGCAACTACCGGCTGTTGTTCACCGACGAGCAGTTCCTCACCGCGCTGAAGGTGACCACGATCCTGACGGTGATCGTGGTGATCGTGCCCAACGTCCTCGGGCTGGGGGTGGCGTTGCTGCTGGACCGGAAAGGCTGGCTGTACAACGCTTTGCGGAGCGTGTTCTTCACGCCGGTGATCCTCAGCTCGGTCGTCGTCTCGATCGTCTGGTCCCGGCTGCTCGACGACCGGGGGCCGCTGAACGGCCTGCTGCGGGCGCTCGGGATCTCGCACCCGCCGGGCTGGCTGTCCGACCCGGACGTCGCGCTGTACTCGGTCGCGTCGATCGTGTGCTGGCAGATGCTCGGGTTCTGCGTGGTCGTCTACCTCGCCGGCCTGCAGGGCGTGCCGCCGGAACTGCTGGAGGCCGCGGAGATCGACGGCGCCGGGCCGCTGCGCCGGTTCCGCGCGGTGACCTGGCCGCTGCTCGCGCCGTCGCTGACGATCAACACGGTCGTGCTGCTGATCTCGGCGTTCAAGACCTACGACTACGTCAAGGTGATCACCAACGGCGGTCCGGGATCCGGCGCCACCGCGACGATCGCGTTCGACGTCCTGCAGACGGGGTTCGACTCGAACCACGTCGGCTACGCGTCCGCGATGGCCGTGCTGATGCTGGCGATCGTCGCGGTCGTGACGACGATCGTGCTCGGGTTCCTGCGCCGCCGGGAGGTGGACCTGTGACCCGGTCCTGGCTGCGTCCGACGGTCGCCTTGCTGGTCGGTGCGGTGTTCTTCGTGCCGCTGTACCTGGTGCTGGCCAACGTGGTCAAGCGCGGCGAGCTGATCGCCAAGGAACCCGCGTCGCTGCCGGTTCCGCCGACACTGGCCAACATCCAGGCGGTGCTCACCCGGCCGGACGGCCTGTTCTGGGTCAGCCTGGCCAACAGCGTCGTCGTGACGGTGCTGTCGATCCTGGTGTTGACGGTGTTGTCGGCGATGCTGGGGCACTACCTGGCCCGCTCGGGCAAGCGGTGGACGAAGGTGCTGACGCTGGTGCTGCTGGCCGGGCTGATGATCCCGCCGCAGGTCATCCTCATCCCGATCACCGACGTCCTGCGCGTCACGCACCTGATGGCGACGCTGCAGGGGCTGATCCTGTTCAACGTCGGCTACTACGTGCCGTTCGGGGTGTTCGTGTTCACGGGATTCATCCGCGGTGTCCCGGTGGAACTGGAGGAGGCGGCCCTCCTCGACGGCGCCGGCCGCATGCAGGTGTTCTGGCGCGTGGTGTTCCCGTTGCTCCGCCCGGCGACGGCCTCGGTCCTGATCTTCCTCGGCGTGTGGATCTGGAACGACTTCATCGACCCGCTGATCATCCTCGGCCCGAGCCAGGGCACGACGATCACGACGGGGATCTACCGGTCGATCGGCCAGTACCAGGCGGATCTCGGGAGTGTGTTCGCGCTGATGTTCCTGGCGACGTTGCCGGTGCTGATCTTTTATCTCGCGTTGCAGAAGCAGTTCGTGAAGGGCCTGACGGGAGGCGCGACGAAGGGGTGAGCGGTGCTCTCCTGCGAGAGCACCGCTCACTGCAGCCATACCCGCGAAGCGCCGGCAGGTCACAGTTCGCCGACCTTCCCGCCGTCGACCTCGAGGCGCCGGGTGACGTGCACGGCGTCGAGCATCCGGCGGTCGTGCGTCACCAGCAGCAGCGTGCCCGGGTACCGGTCCAGCGCCGCCTCGAGCTGCTCGATCGCCGGCAGGTCGAGGTGGTTGGTCGGCTCGTCAAGGACCAGCAGGTTCACCCCGCGCGCCTGCAGCAGCGCCAGCGCCGCGCGGGTGCGCTCGCCCGGCGAGAGCGTCGCCGCGGACCGCAGCACGTGCGCGGCCTTCAACCCGAACTTCGCCAGCAGGGTCCGGACGTCGGCGTCGGCGAGCTCCGGGACCTCGCGGGCGAACGCGTCCGCGAGCGGGACGTCGCCGAGGAACAGCCGGCGGGCCTGGTCGACCTCGCCGACCACGACACCCGGCCCGAGTGCCGCGTCACCTTCGTCCAGCGGAACCCGGCCGAGGAGAGCCGCCAGGAGCGTCGACTTGCCGGAGCCGTTCGCGCCGGTGATGGCGACCTTGTCCGCCCAGTCGATCTGCAGGTCGACGGGTCCGAGCGTGAACCCGCCGCGGCGGACGACCGCGCCGCGCAGGGTCGCGACCACCGCGCCGGCCCGGGGGGCCGGGGCGATCTCCATCCGCAGCTCCCACTCCTTGCGCGGCTCCTCGACCACGTCCAGGCGCTCGATCATCCGATCGGTCTGCCGCGCCTTCGACGCCTGCTTCTCGGTGGCCTCGGAGCGGAACTTGCGAGCGGCCTTGTCGTTGTCGGGCTGCTTCCGGCGGGCATTCTTGACGCCCTTCTCCATCCACGCCCGCTGCATCCGCCCGCGCGCTTCCAGCGACGCCCTCGTGTCGGCGTACTCGTCGTAGTCCTCGCGCGCGTGCCGCCGGGCGACCTCGCGTTCTTCGAGGTACGCCTCGTAGCCACCGCCGTAGACGTTCACCTGCTGCTGCGCCAAGTCCAGCTCGACGACCCGGTCGACGGTGCGGGCCAGGAACTCGCGGTCGTGACTGACCAGCACGGTCGCCGCGCGCAGCCCCGACACGAACCGCTCCAGCCGGGCGAGGCCGTCCAGGTCGAGGTCGTTCGTCGGCTCGTCGAGCAGGAAGACGTCGTAGCGGCTGAGCAGCAGCGAGGCCAGCCCCGCCCGCGCCGCCTGGCCGCCGGACAGCGACGTCATCGGCTGATCCAGGTCGACCGCCAGGCCGAGGTCGGCAGCCACTTCGGCGGCCCGTTCGTCGAGGTCGGCGCCGCCGAGGGCGAGCCACCGGTCGAGCGCCGTGGCGTACCGGTCGTCCGAGCCGGCCTCGCCCGCGGTGAGCGCTTCGGTCGCCTCGTCGAGGTCGGCCTGCGCCGCGGAGACGCCGGTGCGTCGCGCCAGGAAGGCCCGCACCGACTCGCCCTCCCGCCGCTCCGGCTCCTGCGGCAGGTGCCCGACGGTCGCGGCGGGCGGGTTCAGCCGGATCTCGCCGCTGTCCGGCTTCGCGAGCCCGGCGAGGGTCCGCAGGAGCGTGGACTTGCCGGCGCCGTTGACACCGACCAGGCCGACGACGTCGCCGGGCGCGACGACCAGATCGAGGCCGGAAAAGAGGATGCGGTCACCGTGGCCCGCGGCCAGGTCCTTCGCGACGAGTGTTGCGCTCATGAGGTAACCGAGTCTACGACCCCGTGCCGAACTGTCAGATCAAGGTCAAAACCACCGGCTGTGTGTGTCCCGTGGCGCTTTGATCACTCAGTGTGGGTACCCTGTTCGGTTGTCAGTCCCGCAGCGCAGTGAGGTCGGTGAACAGTATGGGCGAGCCCGCTCCCCCGGTCACCCTCGGCCGCAGGCCGAAGCCGAGGGAAGGCCGGTCGTCCGCGCCGCGGCCCACGGTGAGCCGGCGCCGGGAGGTCAGTCACGCCAGCGCGCGGTCGCTGCTGATGACCGTGCTCGGCGAGTACGCGCTGCCGCGGGACACGCCCGTCTGGACGTCGATGCTCGTCGAGGTGCTGGGCATGCTCGACATCGAGGAGAAGTCGGCGCGGCAGGCGCTGGCCCGCTCCGCCGCCGAGGGCTGGGTGGTTTCCGAGCGCGTCGGGCGCCGGGTGCGCTGGTCGCTGACCCCGCCGGGGCGGCGTCTGCTGACCGAGGGCGCCGACCGGATCTACGCGTTCGGCCGCGAGGAACGCCGCTGGAACGGGCAGTGGCTGATGCTGATCGTCTCCGTGCCGGAGGCCAAGCGCGACCTGCGGCACCGGCTCCGCACGCGCCTGACCTGGGCGGGCTTCGGCTCGCCGGTGGCCGGCGTGTGGGTCAGCCCGGACCTGTCCCGTCAGCGGGAGGCCCAGCAGATCGTCAGTGACCTCGGCCTCGACGCGCAGGCGATGTCGTTCACGGCCGCGTACGGCGAGGTCGGCGAGCAGGAGTCGATGGTCGCCCGGTCCTGGGACCTGACCGAGCTGAAGGACCGCTACGAGGACTTCATCGACCGGTTCACCGGCCTGCACCCCACCGGCGGCCGGGCGGTGCTGCGGGCGCAGACCGAGCTCGTCCACGAGTGGCGGCGGTTCCCGTTCCTCGACCCGCAACTGCCGGCGGAGCTGCTCCCGGCCAAGTGGAGCGGGACGAAGGCGGCGGAACTGTTCCATCACAAACACGTCGACTGGCGCCCCGAGGCCCAGCAGTATTGGGACTCCATCGTCGAAGCCGAAGAAGCAGGGTGACCATGACTCAGCAGGTCCGCCTCGATCGTGACGGCGGCCTCGCCGTCCTGACCGTCGACGCCCCGCCGTTGAACCTGTACACGGCTTCGCTGCAGTCCTCACTCTCGTCGGCGATCGGCGAGCTGGAAGCCGAACCCGCGCGGGCGCTGCTGATCCGCGCCGAGGGCAAGATCGTCAGCGGCGGCGTGGACGTCTCGCTGTTCGACGCCCAGGGTTCGGCCGCCGAGGCCAAGGTGCTGTTCGACGAGATGCTGGCGGTGCCGGACAGGATCGCGGCGCTGCCGTTCCCCACGGTCTTCGCCGCCCACGGCCTGTGTCTGACCTGGGCGTTCGAGGTCGCCGTGGCCTGCGACATCATCCTCGCGGCCACGCGCGCGAAGTTCGGGCTGGTCGAGAAGGTCGTCGGCCTGACACCGACGATGGGCGGCACCCAGCGGCTCGCCGCGCGGGCCGGCGTCGGGCGCGCCAAGGAGTTCGTGATGACCGGCGACACCTACGACGCCGCAACACTGGAGCGCTGGAACGTCGTCAACCGCGTGCTGCCGGACGAGGGTTTCGACGCAGCGGCGCGCGCGTTCACGGTTCGGCTGGCCGAGGGCCCGACCCGAGCCCACGCGGCGACCAAGCGCGTTCTCGACCACTACTCGGCCGGCGGCGTCCCGGAGGCGAACGCGCACATCACGACGATCGCGGCATCGCTGTTCGAGACCGAAGATCTCCGCAACGCCGTGAAGTCGTTCCTGGCGGACGGACCAGGCAAGGCGGCTTTCTCGGGGCGTTGACCGTCCGTTCGGCCCCCGGTTGGCACCGTTCCGGCGTGCGCGGTTCTCCCCGCCTCATGCCGCCTGGAGCACCGCCACGAGAGGCACTCCAGTTCGACTGCGCTCCGCGCTCACCGCCTCTGCATGCCTACTGCGACGGTTCACCGGGCGCGCCAGCGAACCTGCGACGGCTGGACGTACTTCTCCGATGTTGCCACCACCGACGCTTCGCGCAAAAAGTTGGTCTCGTCCTGTGTGGACACGTGACTCAAGGGCACCATCGCGCCCTACAGCGGCTCGGGCAACCACTGGAGTGCGAACGACAAGAACAATTCGACGGCGCCGCCGGCCGAGTCCCCACGCAGCTCGACGCGTACGGCGCGACCACTGACAAGCGGCACCGGCTGCACGCGTTCACCTCTCTGGACGTCGCCAATGTGCAGGGGTACGACTTCCACGGATCGGGCAGCGACAACGCGTGGGAGCCGAACCGCACCGGCCACGGGGCAACCGGTACGCCGACCCCGACGACGACGCAGGCGTCGATCCCCGGCGGCTGACGCTCGACATGGCGTTCTACGGCCACGGCCGACAGCGCGGCACCGGGCCAGCTCACCGGGAGACGGGCACGCGCTGCTACGCGAACTCGTCGCAACCATGCCGGGCAGGACGGCCCACCACGCACGGCCGCGGTGGCGACGTCCTGCCACACGGGCAACGGCGGCCAGTGGCGGACGTTCGACGACGCCTGGTCGATCGGGGTGAAGACGGCCTCGCGGTCTCGGCGTGCTGGCGTGGGAGATGTCGCGTGACACGGGGTATTGATGAACGCGGTCAGCGCCAGGCTCGAGTGATTGGGTCCGGCCCGCTGAACAGTCGCGTGCAGCGGACCGAACGCTTGGTGGTCGAACTCGGGTTGTTTCGCGACGATGGTGCTCGCCGACGGCGCTCAGCTCAGGACCCGGCAACCGGCGTTCGTCGACGGCCTGACGGGCTCGAAGAGCTCTGTTCGTGGAGTGGCAGACCCTGACCCACTTCGGCCACCCGCTTGATCCGGTTTCCGGCCACCCTGACCGCATTTTCGCAGGTCAGACGGAGGGTGGACCCTGGTTGCAGGGCCGTTTGGCGGGCACGCTAAAGTAATTTTACGCACTCAGCGAGTGCGGGTCCGGGCTGTGGCGCAGTTTGGTAGCGCACTTGACTGGGGGTCAAGGGGTCGCAGGTTCGAATCCTGTCAGCCCGACGGACAGCGGGTTTCCGCAGCTCACAGCTGCGGAGGCCCGCTTTTTGCTGTGGTCATGGGTGTCGATCCGGTCTAGCACAGCGCTCGGTGCGCGTCCTGGCACCAGCCCCCGGCAAGCGCGGCCGGGCCGGCTTCGGTGAGCCGGCCCGGCCGTTCCCAGCGAACGCCGCGAGGTACGCAGGGTCGAGATGCGCGCCGCGGCGATCGAACTGCTCGGCTTCCATATGGCGGCGGCGACCGAACATTCCTGACCATTGTTCTACGCCACCGTGAAGTACAACTCGTACCACGCGCCGGACGTCTTGAAGTGCACCGAGTCGGGGTTGCCGCTTTCCCTGATGACGACATCGGCGCCGATCTGCTTGGCGTCCTGGTTGTTCATCTCCTCGAGCTTCACCCTGGTGGTGTTGTCGAACACGACGCTCGTGGGGCGAAGGTCCCGCGACGAGTCCTTCTCCATGACCCCGTTCCACACGGGGACGCCGTCGACCTTGATGCGTGGCTCGTCCTTTCCGATGACGTCCTTCTTCCGGTGGCAGTGAAGCTTGGTCAGTTCCAGTGTTGCCATCGTCGTTCTCCCTCTCGTAGTAGGTGATGAACGACGATCCCGACGGGCCGTTAGCCGAGCGCTAGCCGAAGCGGCCGGCTAACGTTCGGGCAGCGCCGGGTGCGGAGTCTGTGCGGCGGTTGCCACGAGGCAGCACAGACCGAGGGAGATCATCATGTACGCACGCACTCGAGTTGCCGCGCTCACCGCCGCGGCGTTGCTCTCCGCCACCTGGTTCGCCGGCGGCGTCGCCACCGCCAGCACTGTGGTGCCGATGTGTGACGGTCTCGTGGCGACGATCGTCATCCCCATGCCGGGCCTGGTCACCAACACCGGGCCCGGCGACGACGTGGTCGTCGGCACAGCAGGCACCGACACGATCAACTCCGAGGCCGGCGACGACCACGTCTGCGCCGGTGACGGGAACGACCACATCACCACCGGCGCCGGTGCGGACCGCGCGTTCGGTGAGGGCGGTGACGACACCTGGCTCGGCGGTGCCGGCGACGACTACTTCGACGGTGGCCCGCACATCGAGGGCGACCGCGGCAACGGCAACGGAGGCACGAACACCTGTGTCAGAACCGAGTTCACGAAGAACTGCTAGCGGCTAGCGCCTGCCGGAGCAAGATCGCGGTGGCCGGGTCGGGTGGTGAGGCGAGCTGACGTAGTGCGGCCACGGCCCGGCGCCGGACCGCCGCGATCTGTTTCGGGTCGCCGCCCCTGAGTGCGGCGGCGAGCGCGAGCCGTTGGCCACGAGCATCATAGGGCTCCACGGACAGGACGCGGGCGGCCAGCCGGCCAGCCTCCGCGGCGTTTCCCGCGACGAGGCGGAGCTCGCCGAGGGCCAGGAGGTCGTGGACGTGCCGCGCCCGCAGGTGGTCGACCTCGATCGTCACGTCCTGGTCACGCAGGTCGGGCAGCGGGTCGCCGCGCCACAGGGCGACCGCCTCGTCGAGGAGGTCCGTGGCGAGGTCGATGTCGCCTTCCGCCCGCGCCTGGCCGACGTGGGTGTCCAGGAGGTTGAACCTCCACAGGTCCGAGGACAGCGACTCGGACGGGACGAGTCGGATCGTGTCCGCGTCGGTGCGCAGGTGGAAGCTCGCGTCGCCGGCTGACCGGTCAGGCTCGAGCAGTTGACGCACGTACGTCAGCGTGACGCGCAGGTTCCTGGCCGCCCTGTCCGGCGCCAGATCCGGCCAGAGCAGCCCGATCGCCTGGTCACGCGGTAGCACCGGACGCAACACCAGCGCGCTCAGCAACTGCCGAACCCGCGCCCGTCGCAGCTGCGGCGCGTCGGCGGCGACGCCGTCTCGCGTCAGTCGCAGCACGCCCAGCACCTCGATACCAGTCCGGTGTGTGGGTGGCGCGGGCAGAGCAGCCAGCAGCCGGGTCGCGCCGGCTGCCACGGTTTCCTCGGCGGCTCGTGCCGACTCGCGGAACTGGTGGTGCACCGGTGGCCCGATCGTGTCGGCCAGCCAGCGACCCAGGTCGATCCCGCGGGAACTTCCGCCGGCCGCGAGACGTGCGGCGAGCTCCACCGACCACGGCAGCGGCAGGAAGCAGAGCGCGTGCGCGAGGTTCAGCCGCTCGCCGGCGGTGAGGTCGCCCGCGCGCGCCAGCACCAGAGCTTGTGCGGCTCCCCGCGCCGCGTGATGGGACGGGCCGAGCTCGACGCCGTCCCAGTGTTCGCGCAGCCGATCGTTCACGACATACCCGAGGGCCAGGAAGCGTCGCAAATGCCGTTCGGCGAAACGGTTTTCGATGGGCCAGCGGACCAGGTGGCCGGCGTAGGCCCAGCGGGCGGCGCACTCGTCGCCGCGGGCCACCGCGACCGCAGCCTGCGCGACGCATGCCAGCACCGCGTCGCGCGGGTTGTCCCTGCCCTCGGGGTCACCGCAGGGCAGTGCCGGCAACAGGGACCCCTCGCCGCACGAGGACGCGATCACCGCCGCGAGGGCCATCGCCACGAACGCCTCCCGCGCCGTCGCCGGCACCGGATCCGCCCGCGGTGTGGCGGCCGCTGCGGCCACACGTCCCGTGTCACGCAACAGAGCCAGGTCCGACGGATCGCCGTCCAGCCAGCGGGCCACCGCGGCGGAAAGTCGAACGCGCGCGTCGCACGCGTCGCCGAGTGTCCGGTCCGCCAGGTCGGCCGCTTCCCCGCTGCGCCCGCACATGTTGAGACAGTGGTAGTGAAACCGCCAGGTGGACATCGCCAGTGCGGCGGGCACACCGAACACGGGCGCCTGGACGATGTGCGCCAGCGCGGCCTCCGGATCGCCGTCGACCTCGGCGCGCCTCGCGGCCACGTTGTGCCGCAACAACGCGAGCATGGCGGAGGACGGCACGTCGAGCCGGTCGGCCCACCCGGTCAGCGCGGCCAGCCTGACGAGGTCGGCCCGTGAGAACGCTGTGACCATGGCCTGGCCGAGTACCGCGGCCGCACCGGCTTCGTCGTGCCGCTTGAGCATGCCGTGCCAGGCGCGGTCGAGCATGAAGCCGATGCACGGGTCAGTGAAGTCCCCGGCATGTCTCACCGCGGCACGTAGCAGCAGGAACGCCGGTTCGTCGGCCATCGAGGACGGGACGAGACCGAGCCACCGTTCGGCGATGGTACGGGGCAGGACCGTGAGCGTGGTGCGGACCAGTTCGACGACCAGCCCGGCAAGCAGGTGCCAGTCCCGTGCCTGGTGGGCGAGGAGGCCGGCGCGGGCCAGGTCACCTCGTGCCGCAAGGACGGCAGCGGCGCGTTCGCGCAGGAGCTGAGTCTCCTCCGGGGTCATCGTGCGCGAGACCGCGTCGGTCCACAGCTCCTGCGCGCGGTAGCGGCCGTCGTCCAGGCCGGCGACCAGCGGGATCCGCCTGGCCAGGTCATCGAGGGCGACCGGTTCCCGGGTGACTGCCGCGACCTCGCCCGCGGTGGCGGTGCCGAGCGCGGCCAACGCCGCCAGTGCCCGCCGCTGCGGGCCGGGCAACCGATCGAGGATCTCCTCGCGGGCGTACTGCCACGGCGCGGCAGGGCCGGCGGCGAAGGCCAGCCGGACCAGTGCGGGCCAGCCGTGCACCGCCGCGGCTGCCCGCGAGTCCTGCCCGAGCCTGCGGGCCAGGGCCATCACCTCGACGTCGGTGAAGGCCAGGTCCTCGCTGCCGATCCGGATCAGCTCGCCGGCCGCCTCGCGACGGGCCAGCGGCAGCTCGGGCGCCTCCCGCCCGGAGAGCACGAGATGCGCGGTGGCCGGCAGCGCCGTCGCGATCTCGCGGAGGAGCGCCGCCCCTGGTGAGCCGGCCGGGATCTCGTGCACGTCATCGAGCAGCAGACACACTTCCAGCGGCGCCTTGCGGATCACGGCGTCGATGACGTCCCCGACCCCGGGAACGGCGCCGGACTCGTGACCGGTGCACATGGCGTCGAGCAACGAACGTGCGAACCGCGCGCGATCCTCGTGTGCGGCCTCGCAGCTAACCCACACGTCGATCCCGCGAGGTGCGAGCAGATGGGCCCGCGCCGCCTGGGCCAGGATGGTCGTCTTACCGAACCCCGGTCCCGCGACGACCAGGGTGACCGATCGCTGCCACCGTTGTTCCAAGCGCTGAACGAGCCCCAGCCGCGGTACCTCGACATCGAGAGGACGCGGCAGCCTCGTCAGCACGCAGGCACCCGACGGCTCCGCGAAAGTCATCGGATCCACGCATATAGGAGCAACCGCCGACCACCCAGATACATTTGCCCACAATGGACTGTCGATCTCCGTTACGGACCGTCGTTGGAGACCTCCATCCCGAAGCCTGATCGTGACAACGGCCGATAGCACCGCGTCAAGACGATGAAGCGTGTCTTGACCCGGCACCACCGGCCGCGTGCTGGCTTCGTATCGGGATGCAGGGCAAAGTGTGACTGGGGAGAGCTACCAGGCCGTCAGAGATCAGGAACAGGTCGATCCTTGGGGACCACCAGGGGACCACACGTCGTGCACGCCGATGAACGACCAGGCATTTCCGACACGCCACTTGATCACACGAACGCGCCCTGAGCTGCGAAAACATCGACTCCCCGTCCTGGGGGTCAAGGGTCGCAGGTTCGAATCCTGTCAGCCCGACGGACACAATTGCAGGGCCCGTGAGCAGCACAACCCCTGCTCACGGGCCCTTTGTGCATCTATTCCCCCGCGCCTCCTCCGGCTCCTGCTCAGCGCGGAAACCCGGCCTTGGTGACTAACTGAGTGACTGCCCCTCACCACCCCTTGCCGAGAAGATGCCCTCCATCGCCAGCGCACCCTCCACGATCACCGGCCTGATCTGGTTCCGGTGCACCTGCTCCGTGACGGCCGCCCCGCTGTGGCCGCAGAGCCTGGCGATCTCCTCGATCCGCCATCGGGCATCCGACAGCAGAGACACGAAGCTGCGCCGGACGTTGTGCGCGTCCAGTTCGGTACCGGCCGCCGACGCGAACACGAGCCCGTTCTCCTGCCACGGTTTGCCCTTGCCCCGGCGGTGCCGCTCCTGCGCTCGTTTCTTCACGGTCTGCCGGCGCATCCTGCAGTATCGATCAGGCGGTGAACCACCCCGCGGAGACCCAGTCCCCCGTGCGCTTCCAGCTGACCAGGAAGTACACGACCGGGTTGCTCGCCGTCCCGGGGACCACGGCGCTGCACCCCGAGTCACTGCCGTTGGCGTCGTCGACGTAGCCGCTGGCGCCGTTGCGCAGGATGTAGTCCGTCCGGAAGCCGTAGCCGTCGCTCTTCGTGTCGCAGGCGTAGACCCGGGTGTGGTTGTTGGTGACACCACCGTAGCCGCACCGGCCGTTGCAGTTGTTGATCGATCCGATGGCATCGTGCGCCGACGCCGCAGGCGCGACGGCCACTGCCGCTCCGGCCGCCAGCACGAATGCGGCCGGTGCGATCCACTTCTTGATCTTCGGCATGAGTTTGCTCCCTGGTCTCCTGGTCGAGTCGAGGGGAAACGCTCCAGCCGCGAGAACGGTTTAGCCGGCGCCGTCCGGGGCGGAAGATTCGGCCGGGGGGAAGAGGCTGTGCGGCCCCGGGCGCGACAGGCAGAATGGGGGCATGGACGCCCTCGACGACGCATACCGACGTCTCCGCGGTACCGGCCCGGAGTAGGGTGAAGGCCAGCTGTCCAACCACGGTCCGATGGCCGTGGAGGTCCTGGTCCGCCGGGGCCACGCCACGGCCGTCGACACGTGGATCGACGACTACCTGAACCGGTTGGACGACATGCCGTCCGCCGGGAACCCGATCACGGCGGACACCTGGCGCGAGGCACTCGGCGACGGGTCGCGGGTCGGCGACTGGTCCGTCTACTTCGAACACGAGATCGCCGAGCGGCCGTGGCGGGAGGTGCTGGCCACGTGGTGGCCGCGGCTGCTGCCCGGGATCATGGCCGGGGCCACGCACGGCCTGATCCGCGTCGGGCACGTGGCGCGGGCCCTGCTCGCCGGCGACCACAGCGAGCCGGCGCTCACCGAACTCGCGCACGGCCTGGCCTTCTGGGCCGCACGGTCACGGGCTGTCCCCGGTGTCGTCGCACCGGCCGGCACCCTGGACGCGACGGCGGCGCTCGCGGGTCTCCCCCGGGTCCCGGACCAGAGCGGCGGCCTGGCCCACCGCTTCGGCCAGTTCGCCGAGATGTCCGCGTGGCCCAGGGCACTCAGCGCCCTACGGCCGCCCGCCACCGCCGACGACGTCCCCCTGCTGCTCGGTGACCTGGTGCACGCGGCGACCGTGCACTACCTGCATCACGGGCAGGCCAGCCCGGTCCTGCTGGTGCACGCGGCGACCGCACCGAACGCCGTACGGCACACGCTGCCCGCGCTGCCCCGGGAACTGTGGGCGCCGAGCCTGACCGCGGGGTGGGGCGCGGCGGCGGCCATCGTGACCACGTTCGCGCCCGCCCACCCGGTCGACGTGCCGGTGTCCGCCGTTGGTACCACCGACGAAATGGTGGAACGGGCGGTGGCGCACGGCCACGAGCACGTGATCAAGTTCGCCGACACCGCCGCCGAGGCGTACGACCTGACCAAGGACGACCGAGCGCTGCGGGCCGGCCTGCGCGCGGCCGAGATGATCGACCCGTGATGGTCACCTCTCGGCGGCCACCAAGTCCGCGGTGGCCAGGACGGTGCGGTACAGCAGGATGATCGCGACGCCCAGCAGGCCGTAGAACGCGGCCATGCCCCACGGGCCGATGAGCGCACCCAGGGTGATGCTGATCGAGGCGATCATCTGGGAGAACCGGATGCTCAGGTTGTAGACCGCCATGTACCGGGGCCGCGCGGTCCGCGGAACCATGTTGGCCAGCAACGCCTGCTTCACGGGCACGTTCATCAGCTCGCCCACGGTGAACACGACACCGGCGACGAGCAGCACCCAGCCGGTCTGGCTCACGGCCAGCACCATGTACCCCGCGGCGAACAGCGCGATGCCCACGTACAGCCGCGGCCGGTCGGGGATGCGCTTGAACACCACGTGGGAGAACAACGCGAGCAACACGACGAGGACGGTGTTCTCGGCACGGACCAGACCCAGCATCTCCACGCCGTCGACCTGGCCCACCCCCAGCAGGTTCTGGGCGGGCAGTCCGGACAGCCGGACGCCGAGGTAGTTGACCAGCTGGAACTCGATGGCGAGGCCCAGGGTGGCGGCGGCGACGAACTTGAGGAACCGGCCGTCCCGCGCCACCGTCCGGTAGCCGACGACGAACGCGCGCACCGGGTGCACCGCCTCGGCGGATTCCGCCTCGGCCGGTCGGGTCTCGCCGATCACCAGGAACGTGGTCAGCAACGCGCCGCCGGTGGCGACGGCCGCGATCAGCAGCAGCAACGTGAAGTGCCCGTGGTAGAGGAAGCCGCCGAGGAGGCTGCCGACCGCGAGCGCGAGGTTCGTGGCCCAGTAGTTGATGGTGTAGACGCCCTTGCGGTCCTCCGGCGTGGTGACGTCCACGATCACCGCGTCGTTCGCCGGCAGCGCCACGCTCGACGCCAGCTTCGCGACCAGGTAGCCGACGAACACCACGACCGTGCCGCCGGCACCGCTGTTGCCCAACGCCATCAACCCGAACGACAGGCACGCGGCCGTCTCCGCGAGCAGCAGTGTCGGGCGGCGGCCCCGGGTGTCGGACAGGTGGCCGCCGAAGAACATCGCGAACACACCCAGCGAGACGACGGCGAACATCAGCACGCCCGCGACGGCGATGGTGTACCGGTCGGCGAGGTACACCGCCATGAACGTGGTGATCATGGCGTCCAGCAACCGGTTCACGAACCCGATCGCGATTCGGGCTCGCAGGTTGCGGTGCAGCCCGAGGATGTTCATCCGACGTGCACGTCGATCATCGACCGGACCTCGGCCACCCGTTCGACGACCTCCTCGGGCGAGGCGCCGTGCAGCACCACGTACCCGTGTCTCGTCTTGGAGTCCACGACCGGCGGGATGACGTCGCCGGCCACGAACGGGAAGCTCAGCTCGGCGACGAAGTCCAGGGCACGCACGGCATCCAGCCCGTCCACCGACCGCAGTACGCCCGTGGGGTATTCCAGGTAGGCGACGCGGGCGTACCGCTGGGGCACCACGGGGTCGAGGGGCCGTCCGGCGAGCGCGCGGAAGATCGCCTGGTTGATGTCGAAGCCGGTGGCCAGCTTGACCAGCACCGGGATCCGGTCACCGGCCAGCCGGGCCTGCGACTCGACCAGCTTCGGGCCGCCGGCCGTGCTGATCACCTCGGTGTGCGCGGGCCCGGTGCGGTAGCCGGTCAACGTGAGCAGCTCGACGGCCAGGTCGGCGATCGCCTTGGTAGCCGGGGATTCCGGCGTCGGGTGCAGGTGCCCGGTCTCCACGAACAGCGGCGGTTCGCTCAGCGACTTGGTGGTCACGCCGATGACGTGGTGCACGCCCTCGACGCTGATCGTCTCGACGCTGTACTCCTGCCCTTGCAGGTACTCCTCGACGAGGAGCTGTCCCGCATAGCCGTAGGAGTCGAGCAACCTGCCCCATTCGGCCAGCTCGTCCCTCGACCGCAGGAGGAACACCCCGCGGCTGCCGGCGAGTTCGGTGGGTTTCACCACGACCGGGAGCGTGAAGTCGTCGAGCAGGGCGGCCACGTCCTGCCAGCGGTCGGCGGCGGCGAACTTGATCGTGGACACGCCGTGCTCGGCCAGCAGGCGACGCATGGCCAGCTTGTCGTTGAGCAGCTCGATCGAGCCGGCCGGGTTGACCGCCTTGTCCAGCTGTTCGGCCACCCGGTAGGTGGCCAGCATGCTGTTCTCCTGGCCCACGTGGTAGATCAGGTCTGCGTCGAAGTCCTTCGCCGCCTGCGCCACCACGTCCGCGAACCCGACCTCGTCATCGAAGTCGGTGAGGACGAACTCGTCGGCGATGCCGCGCAACTCCTCCAGGTACGCCGGGAAGTCCCGCGGGCTGGTCGGCATCACCGATGACAGGCTCGGGTCCCAGATCGCGCAGACCCGGAAGCCCTCCTGCTTGGCGGCAAGCAGATACGCCTTGTACGGCATCACCATCACGAGATTGGGCATGCTGCTCTCCGGGCTCATGTCGGGTCCACGACGACGGTGACCTCGCCGAGGAAGCGGGCGGCCAGCGGGTCGGTCGGGGCGTCCAGCGGCGCGTCGAACAGCACCGACCCGGACCGCTGTTCGCCGTCGACCTGCGGGCCAAGGAGCGTCCCCGGATGCTGGGTGACGAGCACCGCGCGGGCGGCAGGCGGGGCGTCCCGGTCGACCGGCTCCGGGTACGGCCACCGGTCGTCGCGTTCGACCCACGACACCTCGGCGGCGGTGCTGGTGACGTCCCGCAGGCGACCGGCCGGGTGGTCCAGGTACACCTGGCGGGCCCGGCGCTGGGGCTGCGGGTAGGTGACCGGCCGCCCCAGCGCCAGGTCGACCATGACCGGCTCGAGTGACGCACCGGTGGCGAGCTCCCACAGGAACGTGATGCCACCGCCGGGCAGCCGGGTCGCGACCTCCATCAGCACCGGCGCACCGTCGGACAGCCGGAACTCGGCGTGGCTGATGCCGTCCGCGAACCCGATCCGCTGCAGGACGTCGACATTGGCCTGGAGCAACAGTTTCTCGTCGGCCACGGCCAGGTATTCGGCCGGGCTGGTGTGCCCCATTTCGGTGAACGACGTGCTCGTGGCTTCGTTGGTCTGTTTGGCGGTGACCCCCGACCAGATGACCTCGCCGTGCTGCACGAGCGATTCGACGGAGAATTCGGGGCCGGTGACCAGCTGTTCGATGAGCACGACCTCGTCGGGCTCGTAGCCGCGCAGCACCTCGGCGAGCCGTTCGGCGTCGTCCACGCGGTGCACGCCGAGGCTGGAGAACCGGCCGGTCGGCTTGACCACCACCGGGAACCGGATCGCCGAGCCGTCCACTTCGGACCGTTCGGCCGGGGTGACCACCTGGAAGGCCGGAGACAGGTCGGGCAAAGCGGTACGCTGCAACAGCTTGTTCCGTGCCATCCGGCTGGCCCCGGCACCGGCGCCGGGCAGGCCGAGGCAGTGCGCGGTGATGCCCGCGGGTTCCACGAAGAAGTCACCGACGCAGATGACACCCTGGACGTCGTACGCGCGCAGCAAGGGCTGGATGCCGGGCAGCACGTCCTGCACGGTCGCGTCCGGCACCTCCACCACCTCCGCCAGCTTCGAGAGCGGGTGGGTGGGATCGGCTCGGCACGCGGCCAGACGTTCCGCCGGCGTGTGCGGCGTGACCACCAACAACGGCTGCAGCCCACGCGCGTGCGCCTCGGCGATCAGCCGCGCCTGGCGGGCGACGATCACCAGGTCCCCCATGAAGAGGAACGCCGCCGGCTTGTCCCTTGGAACGTCAGCGTCCATGGCCCCTGCTCGTGTTTGTGTGGGTGTGTTTTCGAAAACATTTATACACAGCGAGGGCTAGGGCCTGAATCGAAGTTTTGTCGAGCCGGTTGCGTCGGAGCCGGTGTTGCCGGACGTTTTTGGTGGTCGAAATGGGTGCGGTCGCCGATAATCGGGTCGTCGATCGAAAAAGAAACTGAGCACGACCGGAGACCTGGTGGACACTTTCCACGGTGGCGGGCGCGCACCGGCGCCCCCGGCCGGGCGGTGGCCGGAGGCCGGGGCGGTGGTCGGGGGCGGACAGCGCCGGGCTGGGTGGGTGGTTGGGTTGTCGTGAGTGTTCAGGAGGGTTCTAACCGTCCTGAACACTCACGACCACTGCGGCAGGGCTGAAGAGCCGGGCCCGTTTCGACCACCGGCACGTCCAGCTCATGCTGCCCGAGATGACTTCGAGACAAGCCCTAGTAGTGCTTTGTTAGGTTTGTTGATGCTTGTTGCGGTGCAACGGTTTCACGGTTTGGTGGCAGGTCAGGCATGCGCCGGTCCAGGTCGCGAGGAGTAGCTGCAGCTCGCGGATGACCTTGTAGAGGGTCAGGCCGGCGCAGCCGCTTTTGGGTCGCCTCGCAGCAGGGTGAGGAACAGGTGCGCAGCGGTGACCAGGGTGACGTGGCGGTGCCAGCCCTGCCAGGAGCGGCCCTCGAAGTGGTCCAGGCCCAGACCGGTCTTGAGTTCGCGGTAGTCGTGCTCGATCCGCCAGCGGATCTTGGCGTAGCGGACGAGGTCGGCGTGACTGGTGGTGGCAGGAAGGCTGGACAGCCAGTAGGTAACCGGTTCGGGCTCGTCGTCGGGCCATTCGGCGATGAGCCACCGCTCGGGCAGGGCGCCGTCCTCGCCGTTGCGGGGGACGCGGTGCCCGGCCGGGCGGACCCGCAGGAACACGAACTGTGAGGTCAGTGAACCTTTGCTGCCTTCGCGCCAGGTGATGGTGAGCGCGTCCTGGCGGCCGGTGGCGGCCACGTGCCGAGCCAGGCTGACCGGTTCGTCGGTGTAGACGGGCGTGCCGGCCGGCGGACGGCCGCACCGGCCTGTGCCGGACCACTCCCGCTCGACGGGGACCGCCTCGCTGGTGTGAGCCAGGGCCTCGCCTTTGAGCTGCACGCTGTAGGCGACGTCCCGCTCGTCGAGCGCGGCCCGGAACTGGCTGTTGTCGCCGTAGCCGGCGTCGGCGGCCAGTACCGGTGGCCGCAGCCCGTGTCTGGCGAGTTCGTCGAGCATCTCCACGGCTAGCGTCCACTTCGGACGGTGGCCCTCCTCCTGCGAATGCCGCACCGGTTGCGCCGCGCCCTGGCGGCCTCGGTGACCGCTTCCATGTCGACCTCGACCCCCGGACGCGCCTGATCATCAGCGGGTGCGGTGGCTCGTGGCGCGTTCTTCAGTGTCTTGCGCCGCTTGGCTTTGGCCGTCTTGACCGCGGCCGGCCCGCTTTGGCCGTGTCCCAGGACCCCGGCAGGAACAGCTTCCAGTCCAGCGGGCAGGAGGCCGTGTCGGTGACCGCGTGCACGCTGACCCCGATCTGACAGTTGGCGACCTTGCCCAAGGTTCCGGAGTACTGCCGGGCCACACCCGGTGAACTTGAGCCGTCTTTCGGGAAGCCGCTGTCGTCGACCGCCCAGGCCACCGGACCGATCGTCTCCACCGCTTTGCGGGCCAGTCGTGCCCGCACCGCGTCGGTGTCCCACGTCGAGGTGGTCACGAACTGTTGCAGCCCTTGATGATCCACCCCCAGCCGGTCCGCCATCGGCTGCATCGACTTCCGCTGCCCATCCAGCAGCAATCCGCGCATGTACATCTCACCCTTGGCCCGCTGATCGGACCGGGCCAAGGGCGCAAACACGTCCGCCGCGAAGGCCTCCAGGCGTTGCCGGACATGGGCAAGCTCATCAGGGGTCACCGGAACATGAAACCGCTCAGCCCCGCCCTACTCCCCCACGACACGCCGAGACCTAACAAAGCACTACTAGCGCGCCAGGACGTACCCGTCCAGCGGCCGGTGGTCGCGGGACCGGCGCAGGTCGGTTGCGACGAACGTGCGCCGGAGCCAGCGGTCCCTGCCGTCGTAGCGCGGCGTGAAGGCCGAGCGGCCGTGCACCGCGACCCGGTTGTCCACGATCGCCAGGTCTCCCGGCGTGAGCTTGACCGAGAACGCCGTCTCGCCCAACAGCCGTTCCAGCTCGGCCAATGCGGACTTCGCCCGCTGGGTCAACGGCGTGGTCGCGGAGAAGTCGACCCGGATGTCCGGGTCCTCCGATGCACCGAAGAGCACCGCGTGCGGTGAGGTCGGGCCGCTGCGTCTGCCGAACGACGGCGGCGGCTCGGTGACGAACTCCGGGCTGAACAGCGCTTCCTTGGCGTCCTCGCTGAGCAGCGGCAAGACCATGCGGACACACGCTGTGGACAGCTGCGCCACCCGGTCGTGGTCGGCGCGCAGGCACAGCAGCATCACGAAGTCCGGCCGGTGCGGGTGGAACGCGTTTTCGTTGTGCGACGCCAACAACACCGACCCGGAGTTGCCCTGGAACTCCTCCTTGCCGGGCACCGGCACCACGTTCTGCACCAGCGCGCCGGACTTTTCCGCGGCGAACGCGGACGGGTCGCCCAGCCCGCAGGCCACCATCACCAGGACGGCCGCCGAGATGCTCGAGCTGTGCTCCACGGACTCGGCCACCTTCGGCGTCGGCCGCAGGGTCTCCTCGGGCTCCACGGGAACACCGCGCAGCAGCATGCAGCCCTGCGGCCCGGAGTCCCGGCGGAACTGCCGGACGGCCTGCCGCAGCCGCAGCGGCAACGCGTCCCACGCGTCGCGCGCGAGGTCCACCCACGCCGGGTCGTCGATCCGGTCCGGGCCGGCGGCACACACCTCGCGCGCGACCCGCTCGACCAGCACCGCGTCGTCCGGCTCGACGGTGAACTCGACGGCCTTGGTCACTTGAGTCGACGCCATCTTCCCTTCAGGTCCTCTCGCCAGTGCACAGCAGTGCAGAAGAGTTCACGCGCCGGAAGGCGCCGCCGCCTCGATGGCCGGCACGCGGAACGGCTTCACCGTGCTGACCCGCGTGGCCTCGTCGTCGAGGCGGCAGGTGAACCCGCCGGCCTCGGCTCCCGAGGCCGCCAGGTCGATCATGATCGGCGCGGCGCAGCTGATCAGCGTTCGCAATTCGAGGAAAAGGTCGGCGAGCGCGCTACTGGTGCCGGCGGCCGACGGGTCGAGCGCCTGCGCGGCCAGCAGCAGCCGCTCGGTCTGGGCCACGATCAGGTCCGCGGCCCGGGTGAGGCTGTAACCGTCGATCTCGTAGCAGACCCGGAACCGTGCGGCCACCGCGCCCGCGCGGGCCTGAGCCGCCTGCGACACCGGCAGCTCGTCGGTCACACCGCTGGCCGCGGTGACCTTGTTCACCACTTCGGCCAGCTGGTTCCACGGGGTGACCACCCGCAGGTCGGCCACCTTGTCCAGCGCGGCCCGGCTGAAGTTGGCGCGCTGGCTCTCCGGGCAGGTCAGCGCCAGGTAGAACCGGATCAGGTCGCGCGGGACCTCGTCCAGCAGGTCGTTGGTGTAGAGCACGTTGCCGAGGCTGGTGGAGAGCTTGTCGTTCTCCAGCTCGTAGAACTCGTTGGAGACGATCGCGTCCGGCAACACGTACTTGCCCTCGTGCGCCATGAGCAGCGCCACGTGCGTGAGGCCCCAGAAGTACACGTTGTCGAACCCGATGAAGTAGATCACCTCGGCGTCGCGCTCGGCCCGCCACAGCTCGTCGTCCGCGGACCCGTCCGGGCCGCCGCGCTTCTGCTCGTCGGCGAAGGCAGTGCAGTACATGACCGCCGGGATGCCCTCCACCCACGCGTTGAGCCGCTGGTCCGGCGTCTCCGGGAACGGCGCCGGGATGCCCCACCCGATCGGGTACGTGATCGGGAAGTCCGGCAGCGGCTTGGCCAGCAGCTCCCGCACGACCTGCACGGTGTGCGGGCGCATCCGGTCCTTGCGCCGCTCGTAGAACTCGACCAGCCGTTCCCGGTACTGCTCCAGGGGGAGCACGAGGATCTCGGTCTCCCGGTGCGTCACCGGGTCGTGCTGGTCCACTGTGGACTGTGGGTCGAGCAGTTCGTCGAAGTTGTTCGGGTGGCCGCACGTCTCGCACAGCCCGCCACGGCTGAACACCAGGCAGACCGGGCAGTAGCCGGCGACCAAGCCCTCGACGAGGAACTCGCCGGTCCGCTCGGAGTACGGCAGCCGCACGGTCCGCAGTTCGAACTTGCCGGCCGCGTACAGGTCGTCGACGAACGTGCGCACCGATGCGCGGTAGCGGTCGTCATACGGCGCGAAGCCGTCCAGCGAGATGCCCATCCGCTCCAGCGTGTGCTTGATCTGGTGCCAGGACCGGCCGCAGAGCTCCTCCGGCGGCATCGCCTTGCGCCGGGCGCTGGCCAGCACGTACGTCTGGCTGTCGTCGGTACCGCTGGAGAAGACCACCTCGCGGCCGCGGGCCCGGAGGTAGCGCGCGTGCACGTCGGCCGCCATGAACGGACCGGCGAGGTGTCCGATGTGCAGGTCGCCGTTCGACGTCGGCGGGGTGTCGACGACGATGGCGGGACGGTTCTGGCCAGGCATCTACGGTTCAGCCCTTCTCGCTGTCGCGCTCGACGAACGCATCCGTCATCGCCCGGTCCCACCACACCGAGTAGAACTGGAAGTCCTCGGTGCCCTCGTTGATGACCTGGTGGTCGGTGTGCGGCGGGAAGTGCACGACGTCACCCTCTTCGAAGGGGACGCGCTCGTCGGCCGATTCCAGCATCGCCTTGCCGGACACCGCGATGAAGATCTCGTACTCGTGGTGCGCGTGTTTGGTCGTGGACGTGCCCGGCCGGACGACCGACCACGCGCCCTCGAACGGCGCGTTCAGCGCCGACCACGGCACCAGCCGCTGCGAATGGTTGTTGTCCGGCCCGAGCCGGTCTCGGTCGAGCTTGCGCAGCTCCATCGTTTCCTCCGGTTGAGGCAGGGATCACTGGGTGGACACGGTGGTGGCCGGGGCGAGTTCGTCGTCCGCGGCGGGAACCTCGTGGTCGACGAGGATGTCGTTGGCGATGTCCGCCGCGCGCACGGCCAGCATGCTCAGCAGCGAGTCGGCGATGCCGTGCGTGGCCTCGTTCACGCCCTGGAGGTAACACGCGGCGCCGGCGCTGTCCGGGATCTTCAACCGGTAGTCCCGGCTCACCTCGATGCGCTCCAGGCCGAGCGCACCGGCCAGCCGCCGCACCAGCCCCGGCATGTCCCGGACGAACCCGGTGCCGAGCAGCACCAGGTCGCACGCCAGCTCTTGCACCGCCCCGGTCCGCCGGGACCGGAGCGTGAGCACCACTTCTTCGCCGTCGACCCGGGCGTCGGTCACGTCCGTCATGGTGACGATCCGCATGGACCCCTTGCCGGACATCCGGTCCAGGTAGAGCTGCCGGTACAACGACTCCAGTGTGGACACGGCGAGCGCGGAGTAGTTGCTGGTGTGCATCTCGTCGAGGTGCTGCTGGCGACCTTCGGGCAGCGCGTCGAAGAAGTCGTCGACCGCGGCCGGGAAGTACAGTTCGTTGGTGAACTTGCTGTTCTCGTACGTCTTCATGCCGATCGAGCGCATGATCATCGTCCGCTGGGCGGTCCCCGGCAGATCCCGCTGGACGGCGTCGAACATCTCCGCGGAACTCTGCCCGCTGCCGATCACCACCACCCGGTACGGCACGTCCCCGCGCAGCTGCGCGATCCGTTCGACGTACCTGGTGCTGTGGATGACGTACCGCTCGGGCAGTCCGGCGATGACGTCGGGCACGTACGCGTCCCGGCCGATACCGATGGACAGGTGCCGGCTGCGGATGGTGCTGCCGTCAGCGAGGCTGGTCAGCCAGCCGCTGACCTTCCCGGCGGCGTCGTACTCGGGCCAGATGTCCTGGCACGACCGCGAGCACTCGACCTTCACCCGGCTCAACGTGCCGGCCACCCAGCGCAGGTAGTCGGAGATCTCCACCCGGTACGGCCAGAAGTTGCCCATGTTGATGAACTCGCTGAGCCTGCCGATCGAGTGCAGGTAGCTGATGAACGAGAACCTGCTCTGCGGGTTGCGCAGGGTCACCAGGTCTTTCAGGAACGACACCTGGATCTGCGCCTCCGGCAGCAGCATCCCGCGCTGCCAAGCGATGGAGTCCGCCTGCTCGATGACAAGTGTGTCGGCGGCCAGTTCCGGTGGAGCCATCTCCTCCATCGCCACAGCCAGCGCGAGGTTGGACGGTCCACCGCCGACAGCGAGCAGTTCTACCTCGCGGTGGGTCATGCGCTCTTCCCCCATTCCCGTCCACCGCCGGCAGCGAGCAGGTCTGCCTCGCGGTGGGTCATGCACTGTTCCGTCGTTGCCGGCCGGGCCCGGCCCGCCGTCTGTTGTGGACGGTAAACCGATTCGGCCCGTCTGTCACGTGCCGCCGCTGCCGGCCGCGGGCCACGGAACGTCGTTGGTCAGGTGACCGGCTCGGGCGAGGTGGTCGAGGACCGCCCTCGCCAGGACATCGTTCTGCCGGAAGGAATTCGCGTTGGATTTGGGCCGAGAGAAGGTGGCGAAATGCCTGATGCTGGTGTATGGCCCGAGCGCGAACCGGTCGGCCTGTCGCGCACCGGCCGCGTCCAGCACCCGGAAGTCCAGCTCGGATACCTGCAGCAAGCCGGATCGGTGGGTGTAGCCGTCCGGATCACCCAGCACCTCCTCGAGTGCCGCACCGTCCTCGTAAAGCCCGCGCAGCAGCGTGTTCGTCGTCGTGTGCAGGGTTGGACTGGGCAGCCGGGCCTCCACGAATGCTCTGGTTGTGATCGACTCGTCGGTTGCTGCGCCGCCGACCCGGAAACAACCCTCCCGCTCGTCCGCCAGTACCCACATGTCCGCCCCGAGAAACCGTACCAGACCAGCCTCGGCCAGGGCGATGAGTTGACGGAGCCGCATGCCGGGCGGGCCACTGCTGGCGTACTCGAAAAACCGGAACCACCAGCCGCGCATGTCCTGAATGTACGCACGGGCACCCAGCTTTCCGCTCGCGACGATCGCCGGCAGCTCGGCGTGCACGGACAGCATGGCCAGGTATGCGCCCAGTTCGGCGCTGTGCCGCGGGTCGGTCATCTGGGCGACGTCCGCACGCACGTGCGCCCGCACCCGTTCGTGCAGGTCGTCGAGGCAGTCGAACCGCTCCCCGTCGAGCGGGCGGTCCATCGCGTCGAAGTCGAGGCGGTCCGCCTCGTCCGGCACCGCCTTGGCGATCAGCTCGCGCATCTCGGTGGAGTCCCAGACCAGGTCGGTGTACCGCGCGGCGAACCGCGGCCAGTCCACCTCGACGCGGTCCGGGTGGCCGGTGAACAGCTCGTGGTAGTAGCCCCAGCCGATCTCCTTGGCGATGTCCGGCCACAGGTCGGTGTAGAAGTCGATCTCCCGCCGGACGGCGAACCGCTCGGCGACGATCTCGGCGGAGAAGAACCGGGGCAGCGGCGCGGGTGTGCCTGCCGGCTGGTAGTCGATCTTCGCCCGGTACGGCACGCCACGCCGGGAACCCACGTGGAGCACGGGCTCCTTGCCGGAGGGAACGTACCGGAGCCAGCCGTCGGCCCTGGTCTCGTACCGGCCCCCGCGCGCCTCGGTGAGCAGCACCATCAGGTCGATGAACGCCAGCCCGAAGCCGCGCACCGCGACGTTCTCGCCCGGCAGGAGTGCCGACAGGTCGACGTCGGCGGTGTAGCACGGCGGCATGTAACAGAGGTCGCGGCGGTCGGCGAAGTCGGCGAACAGCCGCTCCTCCTTGACCGGCTCGCCATCCAGGTGCCCGAGGGCGAGGACGACCACGTCGGTGACCAGCGGCTCGTCCCGGTCGGCCAGCCACACGAGCTGCCGGCCGGTCTCGGCGCGGGTGAGCCGGAGCGCCGCGGTCTCGTGCACGGTGATGCTGACGGCGCCGGGCTTGTCGGCCAGCACCTTGGTCAGCACGGCCGAGAGGTACTCCCCCTGGGTCGCCCGGTCCACGAAGACACTGCCCGTGCCGACGTCCTCGTGGCCGTCGACGGTTCTGGCCCATTCGTCGAGCGCCGGGCCCGGCCGGACGGGGCCGGCGCACCGGACGGTTTCGTCGGTGAACATCGTGACGTTCCGCGCGGCCACGTTCATCAGCATCAACGGCGACTGGTCGGCCCGCCACACCCGCCCGGCACCGGCCGGGTACGGGTCGATGACGTCGACGTGCAGCCGGCGGCCCGGCAGCAGTTCACCGACGTTGGCGAGCAGCCGTTCGAGAATGCCCGTACCGCGCGGTCCGGCGCCGATCACGGCAACGGCCAACGGCACATCTTTTGGACGCGTTTCCACTACGTGACACCCCCACAACGCACTGAAACGCACAGGAACGATTCCTGCGCTCAGTGAACAGACAACCGTTTGTCACAGCTCCGCCGCGTTCTCATGAACGACATGGCGAAGCCGCGCATACTGTCGTGCGGCTTAAACGGAAACTTCAGTCAAAACTGAGCGCGCCCTCCGGGACACCTCGTTTGAGCTCGAAGAAATTGTCCGTGTGCGTGAGTTCCCGGACGAGGTCGAAGAGCCGAAGGGCCGCGTCGCCCCGGGGAATCGAATTGAGCACAGGACCGAAGAATGCTTTCCCGTCGATGTGGACGACCGGAGTGCCCACGTCGCCGCCCACCGGCTTCATCCCGGCGTTGTGACTCGCCCGGACCGCTTCGTCGAAGTCCGTCGAGTACGCCGCGCCCACCAGGTCGCCGGGCAGGCCGACCTCGGCGACCGCCTCGGTGACCACCTCGTCGTAGTTCCGGTTCCGCTGGTGGTGGATGCGCTGACCCATGGCGTCGTAGAGCGAACGAACGGCTTTCGGGCCGTGCTCCTGCTCGGCGGCGACGAGTACCCGGACGGGCTTCCAGGCCCGGTCGAAGAACTCGGCGGTACTGCCCTCGTTCAACACGGACAGGCTCATCACCCGAAATCGCAGCTCGATTTCTCGCAACTCGCCGACCTCGATGATCCAACGCGACGCAATCCACGCGAACGGACACGCGGGATCGAAGTAGAAATCAACCACGGCCTCGCCGGAATTGACCGGCACGGCTCCGGCCGCGGACAAGCTGTGCGACTTCGACATCATTACCACCCCATACCGGCTTGGCCTGTGTTTATCGATACAGTCGGAATCGAATCACCCATGAATGCGATCAAATTCGATGTACCAGAACCCTCGGGTGGCCCGACGGAGTTCTACAGAAGACTTCACTCGGAATCGGTGGAGAAGGAGCACCACACCGAGGCGCCACCGGTCGATTATCGCGACGAAAATGGGCGCCGAAAGGCTCGGCTGCGGGCCGGACGGCGGCACGAGCCGCGACGAAGCCGGGACGTGGGTCGAAGCGGGCGCCGTGGACGGCCCGGTACTCGACCTCGTCCATGTCGACGCAAGCTTCGCGGTACGGATCGTCCGGCCACCTGACGCGGGCGCCGGGCAGCACACCGTCGCGCAAGTCGCGCACGACGACAGGGCCGACCGGCGGGCGCGCCGGATTCACCGCAGGAGCAAGCGCAGTGCTGGGGAAAACCGCCATGCCCGAAAGGGTCACATGGCGGTGCACGAGCAGGCTGCTCCTGGATTGCGGTCCCGCGGCTCCCTTCGCCTCATCGACGTCCCGTTGTGGTTACTTCCCTTCGGAGCGGACGAAGACGCCTGGGCCGCTGCCGAGGACGTCGTCCGGGTCGTAGTGGTGCTTCGCCGGCGCCGCCAGCGGCCAGGTTGGTCCGAAGTGGACGGTCCAGTCGGCCGGGCGCATCGGGACGGACCCGACGAGGTACTGCACGGCGCCCAGCGAACGGGCGCGGTGGGACAGCTTCTCGTCGGTGGTGACCCGCGGCAGCGGTGCGCCCGCCTGCCCGAAGATCGAGTGCCCCTCCCCGTGGACGACGACCGTCCGGCCGGTGGTGGCGGCGGCGGCGAGCGCGGCCGGCTGGTGCACGAGTTCGGGACGAGAGCTCACCGGATGCCCGAGGTCGTCGTCAGGCCGGATTTCCCGGTCTGCGTGCGATGCGGTCATCAAGTGTTCCTCCGACGGTTTTCGGCTTCCCTAGATCCTGATCCGTCGGCCGCCTGTGCAGTAGTGCATTCCGCACGTCCTGGTCAGTGGGTTTGACAGGTCGTCGTGCACCGCGCAGCCCCGGGCCGGCGCTCGCGGCGCCCGACGGTCCGGCCGACCGTCCCCTTCACCCGTCCTGACCTGCGCCGTTGCCACCGTTGGTCCTCCCGGCGGTGAGCAGGCGTGCCGTTCCCCGTCGGGCGGTCATCGGCCGGCCGGTTTCGTGGCGCAGCAGGCGCGACCCGTCTTCCCGGCACTGCGTCCACGCCGTGACCGGTCCCGCTCACCGGGACGAACCGAGCCGCGCCGCTCGCCGGGCCGGACCGCTAAAGTGGGCTCGAGCCGTGGCGCAGCGCGAGGGGATGATCATGACCGATCAGGAAGGTGCCGACTGGATCCCGCCCGGCGCGGATCTGTCCCGGCCCAGTGCCGCCCGCATCTACGACTACCTGCTCGGCGGCGCCCACAACCTCGCCGCCGATCGGGCCGTGGCGCACAAGCTCGAGGCCATCCAGCCTCAGGTCGCCACCGTGGCCAGGCGGAACCGGGCCTTCCTGCGCCGCGTCGTGCGGTATCTGCTCGAGCAGGGCGTGCGGCAGTTCCTCGACCTCGGCTCCGGCATCCCCACCGTCGGCAACGTCCACGAAGTCGCCCAAGAGGTCGATGCGGGCGCCAAGGTCGTCTACGTGGACTACGAACCCGTCGCCGTCGCGCACAGCCTCATGCTGCTCAAGGACAACCCGAACGCCGAGGCCCTCGAAGCCGATGCCACGAACACCGAAGCCGTCCTGAAGTCGGAGCCGGTGAAAGAGCTGCTCGATCTGAGCGAACCCGTCGGCCTGCTGGCCATCACCCTCGGGCACTACCTGCCGCCCGAGCCGGATCCGCGGTCGGTGTTCGCCGCCTACCGGGACGCGCTCGCGCCCGGGAGCTACGTCGCGCTCACCCACCTGACCAACGACTTCGCCGTGTTGAGGGATCCGCGGGTCGCCGAAACCATGCGCAAGACGCAGGACCACATCTACCCGCGCTCGCGCGACGAGGTGCTCGCGCTCTTCGACGGCTTCGAGCTCGTCGAGCCGGGACTGACCACGTCCGCGAACTGGCGGCCGGACAGGCTCGCCGCGGTCGTGGACCCGGAAGAAGACGGCCTTTACGCCGGCGTGGGCATCAAACCCCGGGCGAACCGCTTCTCCTAGGCGAACCGCTCCCACGCCGACTGGCGTGTCATGCCCAGTGCCTCGCCGATCTGCGACCACGTGCCGCCCAGCGCACGCGCCTTGCCGACCCACGCACCCAGGTTCTGCTGCACCTGGGCGCTCGCCGCCGACACCGGGGCGAGGTTCGAGAGCACCTGCTCCAACGGCAGGTCGTGCTCCCACGGCGCGATGAGCGGCGCGTCCGACGGCTTGCCTTCGATCACTGAAACGCACAGCCGGACACAGCCGTCGCAGATGAAGACCCCCGGACCGCCGACGAGCGTGTCCACCTCCGTGTTCGGCTTCGCGCAGAACGAACACCGGGCGATCACCGCAGGACTCATGGAAGACCTCCTTGTCAGGATCGACCTTACAGACGTAAGGGAGCGCCTGACAAGAGGAAGGCCGCCGTCCAGTCGGCGAGTTCCGTCAGCCGTGAGGTCAGCTCCTCGATCTCGGCCCAGCGGCGGTGTTCCCGCTCCAGGTCCGGCACCAGGAGGTCCTCCACGAGCAGCAGGAGCGTGGCGATCTCGTAGCCGACGTCCGCGAGCTGCAGGAACGGCCGGTACTCGGCTTCGGTGCCCGCCCCGTACCGCGCGGCCCAGTCCCGGGCGCCGTGGCCCGCCGTCCGGCACACGGTCACCACGGTGCGCCGGAGGTCGCCGCGGCGGGAGCCGAGCTGCCCCTCGGTCAGCGGGGCGACGTTCCAGGCCACCGACAGCAGGCAGCACCCGGCGTCGTCCATCGACTCGTTCATCACCCGACGTACTCTGCGGACCCGCGGGCACAGGTCCGGCGTTCCGACTCGCCGGCTCACCCCATCGAGTGGAGAACCGGCCCGGATCGGGCGAGCATCGGCAACGAGACGAAGTCCGCGAGCGCCTGCTGGCCGGCGGCGTTCGCGTGGATGCCGTCGCCGTTGTCGTACGCCGGCAGGATGCTGTTCGGCTTCAGCGGATCCGCCAGCACCGTGTCGAAGTCCACGACACCCGAACACGTGCCCCCGCAGGTGTTCCAGCGTTGCACGAACAGCGCGATCCCGTGCCGGGCCAGGTTCGCCTGATCGCCGTAGCCCGGCCGCGGCGTGCTCGGCGTGACGTACACCGATATCCCGGCCGCCCGCAGCCGCGCGAACACCGAGCGGTAGCTGTCGAGGATCGTTGCCGCGTCACAGCCGTACGCGAGGTCGTTGGTGCCGTAGTAGTAGATGACGGCGGTGACGCCGTGCAGCGCCAGGACGTCCCGGTCGAGCCGGCTCGCCGCGTCCAGGCCCGCGACCGACGGCGGCATCGCCGGGCACGACGGAGCGCTCGTCGTGCCCGAGACGCCGGCGTTGGCCACGGCCAGCTGCGCGGACGGCGGCGACTCCGCGACGATCCGCCGCGCCAGATCGTCGGTCCACCGCCGGTTCGCGCCGAGCTCGGTGCAGCCGGGGCCGCAGTTGGTGCTGCCGACACCGTCGACGACCGAGCTGCCGAACGGGACGACCGTGCCCTTCAGCGCGGTGTTGTGCACGTCGACGGCGCTGACGACGTACGTGGACCCGACCGTGGTCGTGAACGCGCCGCCCGAAAGGTCGGCGGTGTGGTCGCCCGAGCCCGGTACGGTGAGGTAGTTGTCGCGCAACGCCGTGCCGTGGCGGCCCGGCACGGCGGTGCCCTCGATCGACATGCTCACCGCGAAGTCGGTGTCCGGGCGCGTCGCGAGCCTCGTCTCGTCGCTCCAGGCTTCGCCGCCGGCCGGGATCGTGACGGCGGTGCGGCCGGCGAAGGTCAGGTCGCGCACTCCGGAAACCCCGGCACCGCCCGCGCTCGGCCCGGCGGTGGCGTGCCCGATGGTCAGCGGCCCGGTGCCGAAGGTGTTCTGGAACCGGACGCGGACTGCGTCGCCGCCCTGGCTGAGGTGGGTGATCATCCGCAGCGACCGGCCGGCGACCGGCGCGTCGGCCCGGCCGTCCTGCGACTGCGCCCACGACGTGAACCAGGCGTGCCCGGCCCCGGCGGCCCCCGGTGCGGAGACGACGACGGCCGCGGCCAAGGAAAGGGCGGCGAGAAGGGCGATCCTGCGCACGGCGCCTCCTGGGTCCACAAAGGACGGTCTGCGACGACCTCACCGCCGATCGTAGGCAGCCGGTCACGCGGAAGCCAGGGTTTTGTCCGATCTTGTCAGCGGCGGCGGATGCCGGCGCCCGGCGCTAGCCCTTGGCCAGCGCCTGCACCCGGCCGATCGGGCCGTTGTAGTAGTTCTGGTCCCCCGGCAGGCCGCCGTCCCGCGCGAACTGCCAGATGCTCTGCTTCGCCCACCCCGCGGGCAGCTCGCCGACGTCCGGGCCGTACCGCGCCAGCCACAGCGGATCGGTGTTCCCGAAGCGGCCGGTGTTGCCGGTGCAGCGCTTCCACCACGTCGTGCTCGTGTAGATCAGCGCGCTGCGCTTGGCCTTCGCCAAGTACGTGCGCGTGAAGTCCGCGATCCACGCCGTCAGGTCGGCGGGGTTCTTGCCGTAGCAGACGTCACCGTACGGGTTGTACTCGATGTCCAGCGCGCCGGGCAGCGTGGTGCCGTCCCGGTGCCAGCCGCCGCCGTGGGCGAGGAAGTACTCCGCCTGCTCGGCGCCGCCCGAGATGTCCGGGCGGGCGAAGTGGTACGCCCCGCGGATGATGCCGGCCGCGTGCGCGCCGTCGTACTGCTGCCCGAACTGCGGGTTGACGAACCCGGTGCCTTCGGTCGCCTTCACGTAGGTGAACTTCGCCCCGGCGCCGGCCGCGGCGGTCCAGTCGACCGGGCCCTGGTGCCCGCTGACGTCGTGCCCGAGCGTCTGCCCGGCCGGGTCCGCCCGCGGAGTGCCCTGGACCCCTTCGTGCCGCGCGATCTGCGTGCCCGCGTAGTTCGTGTCCGCCAGCGAGTAGTCGGCTCGGGCAGGCGCCGCGACCACCACTGCCGCGAGCACCGCCAGCGCGGCCGCTCCCGACAGCCGCTGTCCCGCCACGGTTCGGTTCATCCGGGCTCCGATCTCGGTACGGCAGATCCGGAGCCCATGCTGCCTGCCGTTCTGGTTCCCCGCAGGCGTGTGTCACCCGATCCAGTGATCTTCAGAGCTCGGTGGTGATGATCGCTTCCACGAGCGTCTCCCCCGCCGGGGTCAGCTCGACCACGCCGTCGTCCGGCCGGAGGTCCACCAAGCCCCGCGCCGCCAGCGCACGGAACTTCGCCGGCCACGGCCCGGTGAACAGCGACCGGCCGGGGAACCGGGCGGCGTGCACGGAATCCCGCAGCGGCTGCAACGTCGTCAGCGCCATCTTCACCGCCCGCGCTTCCTGCGCCTCGGGCGTGAACCGCGTCGCCGACCCCAACGGGATCCGGCCCGCCGAGACGGTTTCGGTGTAGCGCCGGGAGTTCACGTCGGTGATCGCCTCGGAAGCGCGGCAGCTCGAACTGCCGCCCAGCCCGATCGCGACCTCGGCCTCCTGCTTGTCCTGGTCGACCATGATGGACTTCCACTTCTCGGGCCCGAGGCCGTCGCGCGCGAAGTACATCGTGGGGTGCTCGGTGTACCCCGCCGCGCGCAGGCCATCGGTGAGCAGCTCCCGCATCTGGTACTGCTCGCCGAGCGTGGGCCAGCGGTGGCCGTCGCGCACCAGTTTGTCCCGGTAGGACGGCAGCTGCCACGCCGCCGGCTTCTCGCCGGTGACGCCGGTGCGGGTGTCGCTGTAGGACGCCAGGTGCAGCTTCGTGCACACCACGGCCGTGACCTCGTTCTCCAGCACGACATCCAGGTCGCGGCGAACGCTGTCGAGGGTCTGGTCGAGCAGGCCGTACATCAGGTCGATGCTGACCCACTCGAAGCCCGCCGCCGTCGCGTTGCGGACGAAGTCGACGCACATCCGCGCACTGTGCTCCCGCCCGCAGAGCTCCAGCACGTGGTCGTCGAACGACTGGACCCCGCTGGACAGCTTGGTGCAGCCCAGTTCCCGCAGGAGGGCGAGCTTGGCCGGGGTGAACGTGCTGGGGTCGCCCTCGAACCGGATCGTCGTGTCGGTGGTGAAGCGGAAGTTCGAGCGGTAGAACTCCAGCAAGCGGCGGATCTCGGGTTCCGGCAGCAGCGACGGCGTGCCGCCGAAGACGTTGAACTCCCCTACCTCGGCGCCGCGCAGGTGCGGCACGGCGTCGAGCCACAGCCGCGCCTCGGCGAGGTTGAGGTCGACCCACGACTTCGCCTTTTCGTACGCCACTTCGGGGTTGCCCTTGACCAGGACCACCGGGTACTGGCAGAACCGGCAGCGGTAGGCGCACGTCGGGATGTAGGACCACAGGTGGATCGGGCCGCTCGAGGCCAGCTGCGCGTCGAGGTCGCGCAGGAAGTCCCCGGGTGAGCCGGGGACGTTGCCCGGGAACACGTGTGCCCCGAACGGGTCCTCCTGCACGAAGTCGAGCAGGTGCCGGTTCTCGGGCGCTTCGAGGACGTCGAGCACGACGGGCCGCGGCCACGCGGGATCGATCGTGTGCAGCGAGCCGATCGCCTCTTCATAGCCCAGCGTCATCAGAACACCCCTCCGTTGCCGAAGTAGTTGTGCGCCTCGCCCGACTCGCGGTCTTCGCAGTAGTAGCGGACGAATTCCGCGAACCGCCCGGCCGGGACCTCCGCCAGGCACGGCGGCAGCGGCGGCGGGTGCCCGATGTCCGCGCCGACGTGCCGCCGCAGGCACGCGAACAGCTCGTCGGCGAACTCGAAGTACAGCCGGTACGACGGCGTCTTGTAGGCGTGGATCGGGGTGAAGTCGACGACGCGCATTTCGTGCCGGATCTCGGTGATCCGCCGGGCCAGCCGCGCGGCGAGATCGGCCCCGAAGAACGCGATCACGGCGTCGTCCTCCAGCAGCGCCGGCGTCAGCAGCACGGGCAGGATGGTGTTCTTCGGCGTGAAGTCCTTGATCGAGAACTCCCACGCCTGCCGGGCCTCTGCTTCGGTGAGGTCGGACGGCACCGCCGGCGCCGACGGCCGGATGTCCCGCATGACGATGATGCCGTCCGAGCCGTAGGCCCGGCCGGCGATGACCTCGTCGATGGCGTGGTCGACCCGGCGCGGGTTGATCTCGACGCGCGATCGCGGCGCGTAGGTGATCGCGTCCCCGCCACTGGCGACCTTGATCCCGAAGTCCCAGTCGTCGGACAGGTGGTTGACGAACTTGCCGTCCTGCAGCTGGTAGAAGACCTCGATGCCGCCGGCGCGCTCGTAGGCGTCGCGCTCGACGGCGAACCCCTTGCCGTCGGGGAAGCCGCCGAAGAGCGCGAAGGTGACGGCGCGGCACCGCAGCGTCCGCTGGATCGCGTCCCACAACCGCGGCCGCCCGGTGAAGTGCCCGGCGTTGTAGTAGTAGTCGCAGACGCCGATCGCGGCCTTGCTCGCCTCCATCGCGGCGAACAGTTCGCTCAGCCAGTGGGGGTCGACCCGGCAGTCCGCGTCGGCGGACACGAGGTAGAACCGCTCCCCCGGGTCACTGTCGGGCCGGTTCCGGCTGCGGGCCGCGGCGAAGTCCATGCCTGCCCGCCGGGCGCACGAAACGCCCTGCTCAGGCTCGTGGATGACATGCAGGGCCAGGTCCGGGTGCGCGGCCGCGAAGGCGTGCGCGATGGCGACGGTGTCGTCGGTGGAGTTGTTGTCGACCAGCACGACCTCGTACCGGCTCTTGTCCAGGGGCGCGTCGCCGTCACACTGGTCGTGCAGTGTCCGCAGCACCTCCGGCAGGTTCGCGGCTTCGTTGTACACCGGCAGCACGACGCTCAGCCGCGTCGCCGCCCCCATCGGCGGCGGGTACAGCCGGTCGACCAGGTCGCCGACGATCCGCGCGCCGAAGTGCGCCTGCCCGAGTTCCGAGTTCGCCCGCACCACTTCCGCCCGTTTCCCTTCGTCGGTGATCAGCTCGGCGACTTCGCGGGCGAACGCCGAGTCCGGCAGGTCGCGGGCCCGGATGTCCAGCACCGGTGCCCGGAAGCCCTTGCTGCCGTAGACGACGTCGTACAGCTCGTACCCGCTGGTCACGTACGGCGTTCCGGACGCGATCGCTTCGCTGATCGGATTGCCGTAACTCTCGTAGTCGTAGGAGGTCAGGAACGACACGACCGTCGCGTGCGCGAGCAGGTCGCGCACGGAGTAGCGGCCGGGGACGGCGGTGTCGTACGGGGTCAGCCAGCCGCCGAACACGACCCGCTCGCGCACGCCGAGGCGGGTCGCGAGGTCGCCGAGCCGGGCGTGCTCGGTGGGCGTCTCGCGGGTGTCGCCGGCGACGAACAGCCACGCGTCCGGCAGCAACGCGAGGAGGTGGAGGTCCCGGTCGATGCGCTTCTGCGGGATGATCCGGGTGATCCGGGCGAGCAGCGGGGCGTCCTCGGGAATGCCGTGGTCACGCCGGAAAGCCGCGTTGCGCTCGTCGACGCGCGCGGGGGCGACGGCGAAGCTGTTGGGCAGGACGTCGATGTTCTCCAGCCCCGGCACCCACTCCAGCGTCCGGGCCTTCGCCTGCTCGTGGAGGGCGAAGTAGTGGATGTGCGGGGAGTTCCGCGGTGCGGGGACGCCGGGGTACGGGAACCGGCCGTACTTGACGATCCCCGGTTCGCTCTGCCACATCAGGTCGTGGTCGCGCCAGAACACGAACCGGCCGAGCCGGTGCCGGGCGCCGTAACGGTCGATCGCCCGGTACAGCGCTTCGGTGTAGGCCGGGTTCTCCGGCAGGGTCCCGTTTTCCACCATCACCACGGTTACGCCGAGGCGTTCCCAGGTGGCCACGATCCGCTCCGCCAGCTCGTCGGCGACACGGTCGATCGCCGGCCGCAGCGCGGTGTCGCCGGCCTGCACGACCTGGCGGAGCACCCGCTCGACGAACTCCCGGTCGTAGCCGCGGATCCGCTCGACACCCTCGATGCGACCGAGGGTGACCCACTCCGGCAGCAGCCGGCCCTCGTCGCGGTAGGGCCGGAAGAACGCACCCTTGTCGGCTTTGATGTCGTACCCGAGATCGAGGTGGACGCGGTGGCCGCGAGCGGCGAAGCGCTGCGCCGTCTTGAGGAACTCGACCACGACCCCGGACAGCGGAGTGGCGTCGAAGGACACGCCCCAGAGCACTGACATCGATGTCAAACCCCCGTATCGGCTTCGCCGTCGATTCCAGCGTAAGCGCCGGGGCTTCGCCCGGCTGTGTGAACGCTTCCGTGGACGCCCCGGAGGGGCGGAGTACGGCCACGACCGGGCGGGCTTCGCTCACCTGAAACGATTTAGAAACCTCCGACAATCCGCAGCGCGTGGGCGGGGTGGGTACCGCTGGAGTATTGCCAACACGTGTGCTGCTCATTACAGTCACCTATCACGCCTGATTGAAACGTTCTAATCGGCGTCCCGTCCCCGCCGCAAGGGAGCCTGCATGCTGCCCTCGAAGCTCTGGCGCGCAACCACCACCACGGTCGCCGCGATCCTGGCCCTGTCGGCCGCCGCGGTGCCCGCGGCCGGCGCCGCGCCACCGGTGGAACTCGCCGGTGCACACTGGATCTGGTACCCGGAAGGCAACGCCCGCGTCGCCGCGCCGGCCGGAACCCGGTACTTCCGCACGACGTTCACCGTTCCCGCCGGCGCCGTCACCGACGCCCGGCTCGTCCTCACCGGCGACGACACCGCCGACGTCTGGCTCAACGGCACACCGCTCGCGTCCTCGGCCCGCACCAGGGACTCGTGGCGCACGGGACTGCCGGTGGACCTGCGGCCCGCGCTCGTCCCCGGCGGCAACACCCTCGCCGTCGCCGTCCGCAACGACGGCGGCCCGGCCGGGCTGCTCGGGCGGCTGCGGGTCACGACCGCGGCCGGCACCACCGACCTGACCACCGGGAACGGCTGGAAGAGCGCGACGACCGTCCCGGAAGGCTGGGAACAGCCCGGTTTCGCCGACACGACCTGGTCCGCGGCCGCGGACCTCGGCACCTACGGCACCGCGCCGTGGGGCACCCGGGTCAGCACGCCGAACTTCGCCACGGCGTCACCGCTGTCGGTCGCCGCCGCCACGGTCTCGAACCGGGTGAACCCGCTCGGCGTGGACCCCGCGCAGCCGCGGTTCGGCTGGAAGCTGACGTCCCCGGCGGCGCAGCAGCGGCAGTCGGCGTACCAGCTCGTCGTGTCCGCCGGCGGACACGACCTCTGGGACAGCGGCCGGGTCGCGTCCGCGCAGCAGACCGACGTCGCCTACGGCGGCCCGGCGCTCGCCTCGCTGACCGCCTACACCTGGCGCGTCCGCGTCTGGGACGGCCAGGGCCGGCCGAGCGGCTGGAGCCCGGTGCAGCGCTTCGAAACCGCGCTCCGGGCCCCGGCGACCGAGTGGACCGGCGCCTTCCTCGGCCGCGCCACGGCCGGTCCGGACCTCGCCGGCGCGAGCTGGATCTGGTACCCCGAAGGCGATCCGCTCGGTGGCGTGCCGGCCTCGACCCGCTTCTTCCGCAAGAACCTGGACTTGGCCGCCGCCCCGGCGAAGGCCACCCTGGTCGTCACCGGGGACGACACCGCGACCGTGTGGGTCAACGGCACCCGCGTCAGCGACTCGCCGCGGGTCGCCGACTCGTGGAAGACGGCCGGGGTCGTCGAGGTGGGCAGCCTGCTGACGGCCGGGGCGAACACCATCGCGGTCAGCACGGAGAACACCACGCAGAGCCCGGCCGGGACGATCGCGAAACTGACCGTCCAAGGTGGACCGACGGTGCTCACCGACGGAACCTGGAAGGCGAGCCAGAGCGGCCCGGAGGGGTGGCAGCAGCGCGCCTTCGACGACAGCTCCTGGCCCGCGGCCCGGGCACTGACCGCGTACGGCACCGGCCCATGGGGCGCGAACGTCGCCGTCAGCGCCCCCGGGCCGCTGCTGCGGAAGAGCTTCACCGTCACGAAGCCGGTCGCGAGCGCGCGGCTGCTGACGACCGCGCTCGGTCTTCAGGAGACCCATCTCAACGGCGCGAAGGTGGGCGCGGAAGTCCTCGCACCCGGCTGGACCGACTACGCGAAACGCGTGCAGTACCGGGTTTCCGACGTCACCGGGCAGATCCGGCGCGGGGAGAACGTCCTCGGCGCGATGGTCGGCAACGGCTGGTACTCCGGCAGCGTCGGCATCGCCGGCAGCCAGAAGTACGGCACCGAACCGTGGTACTCCGCCCAGCTGCGGCTGACCTTCACCGACGGCACGAGCAGCACCATCGCGACCGACGGCAGCTGGCAGGCCGGTGACGGGCCGATCCGTGCGGACGACCTGTACCAGGGCGAAACCTACGACGCCCGGCTCGCGGCGGCCGGCTGGGACCGTCCCGGCTTCGACGACCGCGGCTGGTCGGCACCCCGTGTGCGCACCGGCACCGCACCGAACCTGGTGCCCCAGGTCGACAACGGCGTCACGGTGCAGCAGGAGTTCCACCCGGTCTCCTGGACCCAGCCCAAGCCGGGGGTCTGGGTGGCCGACCTCGGCCAGAACTTCAGCGGCTGGAACCGGCTGACGGTGACCGGCCCGGCCGGCACCACCGTCACCATGCGGCACGCCGAGGTGCTCAACGCGGACGGCACGATCTACACCACCAACCTGCGCGCGGCACAGGCCACCGACCGGTTCACCCTGGCGGGGATCGGCCGCGCCGAGACGTACGAACCGCGGTTCACCGTGCACGGCTACCGGTACGTCGAGCTGACCGGGCTGCCGTCCGCGCCGACCGCCGCCACCCTCACCGGGCGGGCGATGTGGACGTCGGGTGCGCAGACCGGGACGTTCACCACGTCGAACACCATGGTGAACCAGCTGCAGCACAACATCCTGTGGGGCGAGCGCTCCAACATGCTGTCGGTGCCGAGCGACTGCCCGCAGCGCGACGAGCGGCTCGGCTGGACCGGCGACATCGGGATCTTCGCCGGGACGTCGACGTTCAACCTCGACGTCGCGAACTTCCTCGGCAAGTTCAGCGACGACCTGACCGACGCGCAGCACGCCGACGGGTCGTTCACCGACGTCGCGCCGGACGTGCTGGGCGGTTCGGGCACGGCGGGCTGGGGTGACGCGGGCGTCATCGTGCCCTACACGCTGTGGCAGCGGTACGGCGACACCGGCGTGATCACCGAGCACTTCGACGCGATGGTCCGGTGGGTCGAGTACCTGCGTTCCACCTCCGGCGCCGACCTGATCCGCGACCACCAGACCTACGGGGACTGGCTCAACGTCAACGACGAGACCCCGCACGACCTGGTCTCGACGGCGTTCGTCGCGTGGTCGTCGCGGCTGCTGTCCCGGATGGCCGCGGCCACCGGGCGCACCGCGGAAGCGGCGAAGTACGGCACACTCGCCGACCAGGTCGGCGCCGCGTTCACGAACCGGTTCGTGGCCGCGGACGGCACGATCGGCGCGAACACGCAGACCGGGTACGTGCTGGCGCTGGCGTTCGGACTGCTCCCGGCCGACCGCGTCCAGCCGGCGGCCGACAAGCTGGCGGCCCGTGTCACAGCCGCCAACGGGCACCTGAGCGTCGGCTTCCTCGGCGTCGAGAACCTGCTGCCGGTGCTGGCCGCGCACGGCCACGCCGATGTCGCCTACCAGGTGCTGCTGCAGCCGGGCTTCCCCGGCTGGGGCTACATGATCGGCCACGGCGCGACGACGATCTGGGAGCGCTGGGACGGCATCAAGCCGGACGGCTCGTTCAACGATCCCGGGATGAACTCGTTCAACCACTACGGCCTCGGCTCGGTGGGCGACTTCCTGTACCGCTCGGTGGGCGGGCTGGCCCCTGCGTCACCCGGCTACGCGTCGCTGCGGATCGCCCCCCAGCCGGGCGGCGGCCTGACCTCGGCGACGTCGGCGTACGAGACGCCCTACGGCAGCGCGGTCAGCGACTGGTCGGTCGCGGGCGGGAAGCTGAAGCTGCGGGTGACGGTCCCGGCCGGATCTTCGGCGACGGTCGTGGTGCCGACGTCCCGGCCGGCGGGGGTCACCGCGCCGCCCGAGGCGGTGCCGTCGGTGCCGGGGACGTACTTCGTGCCGGCGGGCTCGTACGTCTTCACCGCCCCGGCCTGACCGGTGAGCCGGTGCCGCCGCGGCCACTGCGGCGGCACCGGCTCAGCCGACGAGGTTGAGCTTCAGGTGGAAGTTGTCCAGCGTCGCCGGCAAGGGGCGCTCCGGGGACAGGACCGATCCCGACGCCTGTTCGAACCGGTGGTGGCGCAGCAGGTTCGCCAGCATCGTGCTCGCGCTGAACAGCACCAGGTCCCGGCCCGGGCAGATCGCCGGGCCCGCGCTGAACGGGACCAGGGCCGGGTTCTCCGCCGCGCGGCCGTCGAGCCAGAGGTCCGGTTCGAACCGGTCTGCGTAGGGCAGGTCCGGGTCGCGGTGGAAGAACGGGGTGAAGACGAGCACCGTCGTCCCCGCCGGACCCCAGGACGTCTCCTCCGTCGTCTCGCGCAGGATCATCGGCGTGGTCGGCCACAGCCGGACCGCGTCCAGCACGCACGCGCGCAGGTAACTCAGCTGCGCCGGCCCGGTGTCCCCGATGTCCGTGCGGGCCCGCTCCTGTTCCGCCGGGTGACTCGCCAGCAGGGCCAGCGTGCGGTACGTCGCCATGCCCGCCGCGTCGAACGCGAACAGCCAGTGCGCCACCTGGTCGGGCGCGGTGTCTTCGCCGACCGCGGCGATCACGGCGGCGAGGCTGCCCGGCTCGGCGCGGTTCAGGTGCTCGGTCAGGCGGCGCCGGAACTCCTCGCGCAGCTGCTTGCGCTTCGGGTGCAGGTACGCCCAGTTCGCGTCGAGCCGCAGCCGGTCGAGCTGGTCGGTCAGCGTCGTGTCGTCGCGGGCACCCGAGCCCAGCACGACGCGCCGGACCAGCCGCCACCAGGCGACGTTGAAGGTGTCCCAGTCGAGCGAACCCTCGCTCGGCAGGAAGGCCGCTTCTTCGGCGATCGCCTGCGCGAACGGGGTCGCGAGCTCGTGCAGCGGACGGCCGGTTTCGAGCACGGTCTCGGTGAACCGGCGGCGGGCCGCGCGGTCGGCCGCGTCCGAGATCAGGACGCCGTGCGGCTGGAAGTGCCCCAGCGCGGCCCGTTTCTCCACTGTGGACGGACTGAACGGCGTCGGCGCGCCGGCCAGCAGCCGCTTCACGTCCGCGCCGGACAGGGCCAGTTCCACCGACCGGCCGGGGATGCGCAGCTTCAGCGGACGGCCGTAGTGACGGTCGCGCAGACGGCGCAGCAGCCGCACGGCACGGCGGTCGAACGGCAGCTTCCCGGCCACCGCCATCGCCGCGGGACGGCGCTTGATGACCCCGCCGGCCAGTGTGGGCAGCGCCACCTCGACCGCGACCCGCAGCGTTTCGGTCACCGAAGCGGTCGCCGGTCGCGTGCGGGATTCCCGAGTAGACGTCATGACGCCCGGTTACCCGCGGGGACCGGCCGGAAACGCCGTCAGCCGCGCAGGGCGACGTTCAGCACGTCACCGGCGTGGTCCAGGCAGTCCACGCAGATCACCGCGTCCCGCGCGGCGCAGTCCACGCGCAGCAGCGGACGCCGGAGCCCGAGGAACGTCCGGCGCTCGCGGCGGCCGCAGAAGTCGCAGACCGCCGCCAGTGGCGACGTCACCGCCGCCAGTACGTCACCCGCGCCGCTCTCCCGGTCCGCGCCGTCGCGCACCACCCGCAGGCCGGCCCGGACGCAGTCCACGCAGATCGGCCCGTTCCGGCCGGGCACCCGGGGATCGCGCTGCCTGCCGCAGAACCGGCACGGCCGACCCGCACCGTTCGTCGCCGTCACCGCGGCCTCCTCGTCGGTTTCGCCGCTCGCGCGCCCGGGAATCCTGGCCGCGGCGCGCCTCTCCCCGGCCACGCTACCCGGCACACGGGTACCCGGCCGATCGCGGTGCGCCCGGTGGAACCCGGAGGCACGCTCGACCGGGTCTCCTGGCCGCGGTGGTGCGGGTACGAGCGGTCAGGAGGAGATCTTTGTCGTCGTTGACGGTGTTGTTCGGAGTGGCAGGCGTGCTCGCGCTCGCCGCGGCGATCGTGCCGAAGCTGGTGGCCGACCGGCCCTTCTCGGTGCCGCTGGTGATGCTCGTCGCAGGCATCGGGCTCGGGCTGCTGCCGCTGCCCGAGCCCTACGGCAACGGCTGGAGCGACCCGGCCGCCCACCTGCACGGCGTGGAATCCTTCGCGCAGTTGGGGATCCTGGTCGCGCTCGCCGGAGCGGGCTTGTCCGTCGACCGCCCCTTCGGCCTCCGCCGGTGGGGTTCGACGTGGCGGCTGCTCGCGGTGACGATGCCGGTCTCGATCCTCGCGATCGCCGCGCTCGGGTACTGGTGGCTCGCGCTCACCCCCGGCGTGGCGCTGCTGCTGGCCGCGGCGCTGGCCCCGACCGACCCGGTGCTGGCGGGCGACATCGGCGTGCCGCACCCCGACGTCGAGCCGGAACTGGCCAGGAACAACGAGATTCGCTTCACGCTGACCACGGAAGCCGGCCTCAACGACGGCCTCACCATGCCGTTCGTCCTGCTCGGCCTGGCACTGGCGGGCGCCGAGCCCCGCCTGGACCTCTCCTGGGTGCTGGTGGATCTGCTGCTGCCGCTGGTCGTCGGCGTCGTGGCCGGCCTGGTCAGCGGGCGGCTGCTCGGCTGGGGGATCTTCCGGACGCCGTCGGACCGGCTGCGGCTGGCCGAGTACGCCGACGGACTGGTCCTGCTCGCCCTCGCCTTCGTGCCCTACGCGCTCGCGGAACTGGTGCACGGCAACGGGTTCGTCGCCGTGTTCGTGGCGGCCGTCGCGGTGCGCACGCAGGAGCGCGAGCACGAGTACCACGGCGTCCTGCACGCGTTCGGCCACCAGCTGGAACGGCTGTTCGTCCCGCTCGCTCTGCTGGGGCTGGGCCTGGCGATCGGCGACGGCCTGCTGCGCGGGCTGCGTCCGCTCGAAGTGGTGATCGCCGTCGTCGCGGTCCTGGTGGTCCGGCCACTGGTCGGCTGGCTTTCCCTGCTCGGCGCGCCGTCACCGGGACGACCCGCCACCGCGGCGATCGCGTTCTTCGGCGTGCGTGGCATCGGTACGCTCTACTACCTCGCCTACGCCCTCAACCGGCTCCCGGTCCCGCAGCAGGACGTGCTGTGGCGGGTCGGCGCCCTCGCCGTCGCCGTGTCGGTGATCGTGCACGGCGTCCTCGCGGAGCCGGCGATCCAGCGGATCGAACGGATGGGCGGGCACTTACCCGCCGATGTGTAGGCCGCGAGCAAATGGGTACCAGTAAGTCAAGGCCCTTTTGGCGACTGGCCGATCCGGAAATGTCGCCGCAACGGAAGGTGCACCGAGATGAACGACAAGATCGAGAACAAGGGCGAAGAGCTCAAGGGCCGGGCCAAGGAAACCGTCGGTGACGCCACCGGCAACGAGCAGTGGCAGGCCGAGGGCAAGTCGGACCAGGCCAAGGGCTCGCTCAAGCAGGCCGGCGAGAAGGTCAAGGACGCCGTGAAGGGCGTCACCAACAAGGACTGACCCGTTCTCCGCTGCCGCACCCCGCACACCGGGGTGCGGCAGCGTGTCCGTGTCCGGGGGATAGCGTGTTCGACGGCTTCGCACTGGACCGCATCGACGTCGGTGCAGTGACCCTGCGGGTGCGGCACGGCGGCTCCGGGCCACCGGTCCTGCTGGTGCACGGGCACCCGCGTACGCACACCACGTGGCACCGCGTCGCCCCCCGCCTCGCCGAGCGGTTCACCGTCGTGTGCGCGGACACCCGCGGCTACGGCGAGTCCACCAAGCCGCCGACCGATGACGATCACACGCCCTACAGCAAGCGCGCGATGGCGGCGGACTGCGTCGCGCTGATGCGCCGGCTCGGCCACGACCGGTTTTTCGTGGCGGGCCACGACCGCGGCGCGTACGTGGCGACCCGCTTGGCGCTCGACCACCCATCGGTGGTCCGCGGCGCGGCGATCCTCGACGCCGTCCCGATCGGCGAGGCCCTCGCCCGCTGCGACGCGCGGTTCGCGCGCGAGTGGTTCCACTGGTTCTTCTTCGCCCAGCCGGAAAAGCCCGAACGGGTGATCACGGCCGACCCCGACGCTTGGTACGGCGTCGGCACGAAGAACACTCCCGAACGGCTCGGCGCCGAGAACTTCGCCGACTTCCACCGCGCGATCCACGACCCGGCCACCGTCACCGCGATGCTCGAGGACTACCGCGCGGGCCTGGGCATCGACCGCGCCCATGACGACGCGGACCGCGCCGCCGGGCGGCGGATCACCTGCCCCACGCTGGTGCTCTGGTCGAGCGACGACATGGAAGACCTCTACGGCGACGTCTTGGCGGTCTGGCGCCCCTGGACGACCGACCTGCGCGGGCACGCGATCGAGTCCGGGCACCACGTGGCCGAGGAGAACCCGGAAGCACTGGCCACCGCGCTCGGCGACTTCTTCGGCGGCTGCCCCTAGCCGAGTGAGTCCGGGCCGGGAGTTCGACGAGCGGCAGGTACTCACGGCCGGCCGCGACCCCAACCCAGCTACGAATAGTCGGCTAGGCCGCGGCGCGCTCGGCGAGCGGGCGGCGGCGCAGGGCCGGGTCGTGCACGGCCGGGTCGTGCACGGCCGGCGGCTGGTAGTTCTGGTCGAGCGCGCCGATGTTGGTGCCGGGCGGCACGATTTCGTCGATGCGGTCGAGGACGTCGTCGGTGAGCCGGACCTCGACGCCGGCCAGCAGGTCGTCGAGCTGGGGCATGGTCCGCGGCCCGAGCAGCGCGCTGGTGACCCCGGGGTGGGCGATGACGAAGGCCATCGCGAGGTGGGTCATCGGCAGGCCCGTTTCGGCGGCCAGCGGAACGAGCTGCTCGACGACGTCGAGCCGGCGTTCGTCGCTGAGGTGCTTGAGCAGGTGGGCCCGGCGCAGGTCGTTGCGCTCGCCCTTGCGGACGCGCCCGGTGAGCAGGCCCTGGCCGAGCGGGCCCCAGATCAGCGTGCCCATGCCGAAGCGCTGGGCCAGCGGCAGCACTTCGCGTTCGACACCGCGGTTGAGCAGGGAGTAGGCCGCCTGCTCGGCGCGGAACCGCGCCAGGCCGCGGTGTTCGGCGACCCACTGGGCCTCGACGATGTCGGAGGCGAGGCTCTGGGACGTGCCGATCGCGCGGATCTTGCCGGCGCGAAGCAGGTCGGTCAGCGCGGAAAGCGTTTCCTCGACGTCCGTCGCGGGATCGGTGCGGTGCAGCTGGTAGAGGTCGATGTGGTCGACCTGCAGGCGCCGCAGCGAGTTCTCGACGGCGGTGGCGATCCAGCGCCGGGACGCGCCTTGGTGGTGCGGGTCGTCGCCGACCTGGCGGCCGAACTTGGTGGCGAGCACGACGTCGTCGCGGCGGCCCCGCAACGCCTTGCCGACGACCTCTTCGGAGTCACCGTAGGCGTCGGCGGTGTCGATGAAGTTGATGCCCGCGCCCAGTGCCTTGTGGATCATGCGGGCGGAGTCGTCCGGATCGGGGTTGCCGAAGGACGTCGCGAACATCATCGCGCCGAGCGCGTACGGGCTGACCTTGATCCCGGTTCGGCCGAGGGTGCGGTAGTGCATGGGTTCTCTCCCGTCGAGGGGCCGGCCGAGAGGGGCGAAGTGACCCAGGAGACCCGGCGTCGGCGCGCCGACGCCCAGCGCGACGACGATGCCCTGATCGAGGCGGCGCGGACGGTCTTCGACACCTCCGGCGTGGACGCCCCGGCCAAGGAGATCACCGACCTCGCCGGAGTCGGCGTCGGCACGCTGTACCGGCACTTCCCGCAGCGCTCGGACCTGGTCAAGGCCGTCGTGCGAACCCGGGATCGACGCCGTCGCCGACGCCGGCCCGGAGTTGAGCGCCACCCACCCGCCGGAGCGGGCGCTTGCGCTCTGGATCGACCGGTTCGTCGAACTCCTCGGGACCAAACGCGGGCTCGCCTCGGCCCTGCACTCGGGCGATCCGGCGTTCGAAGGGCTGCCCGGCTACTTCATGGAACGGCTGGGACCCACGCTCACGGCCCTGCTCGACGCGGCGACCGCCGACGGCGCGATCCGCGGCGACCTCGGCGCCGAGGACCTCCTGTACACGATCGCGTTGTTGTGCCAGCCCGTGCCCGGCCGCGAGCCGGGGCACGGCAGGCGCATGGTCGCCGTCCTCGTCGACGGCCTCCGCTACGGCGCCGGCTGAAGGGCGGCGGCCGAAGCGGGCGACCGTCTTGCGTGAGCGTGGCCGCCAGCTCCACGAGGGCCCGGGTCAAGCGGATCCAGACCGCGGAGTCCGCCGTGGGTGCGGCCGACGCCGGCTCCGTCGCGCAGGTGGGCCGGCCGCGCCCTAATCCCTCGTGCGCCGGGTGCCGTCGCCGAGGGGTTCGGTCCGCCCGGCCGCGTCGAGGCGTTCCAGCAGCGGGATCATCACCCGCCGCGTGCTGCCGAGGGCTTTTCGCGCCTCCGAAACCGTGAACGGCTGCGGCAACCGGCGCAGTTCCGCCGCCGCTCGCTCTTCGACGTCCGGGCCGAGGACGACGCCGTCCGCGACCGCGGTCAGCCTGCCGAGCCGGACGGCGGCCGCCAGTTCCCGCCGTCCGAGGCCCAGTGCGCGCAGTTCGTCCGTCTCGGGCGCGCGGAACGGCTGCTCGGCGAGCCCCTTCGCCACCGTGGCCAGTGCCTTTTCGACGGCTGGGGCGAGCCCGGCGCCGGGACGGCGGACCAGCCCGCCCGCCACCTCGAACCCGGTGCCCCGCACTACGGGGGCGACCAGCTCCGGCGCGGGCAGCCCGAGCCGCTGACGCAGCGCCTCCACCGGCACGCCCGCGGCCGTGCTGTCCCACGCGGCCACGATCTCGGCCGCCCGCGTGCGCAACGCGGCGATCCGGCCGGGGTCGGCGTACCACTCGCCCACCCGCTCCCCCGTCGCCGGCAGGCCCAGCACCGCGAAGTCCGCGGCGCGCACGAAACCGGTGCGGCGCAGGTACGTCCGGGCGAGGTCGGGTTCGGCCAGCTCGCGGCCCCTGGCCCGCGCCGCACCCCGGCGGGCCAAGGCGGGCGGGTCGGCGTCGAGGACGTCGAACCCGGCGGCGATCCGGTGCTCGCCGGGGTCGCGCACCAGGCCGCGGTCCCCGGTGCGCAGCGGCAGCGCGGTGGCCGTGGTCAGCCGCGCGGTGTCCGTCCCGAGTGGACGGACCCGCACCGGCACGGCCACCGTGCCCAGGTGGAGCACCAGCTCGCGGTGCAGGTCCGCGGCGGCCGCGCCGCGCAACCGGACGTCGAACTCGGCCGTGGTGCGCCACCGGCCGGGGGTGAGCAGGACATCGCCGCGGCGGACGTCGCCGCGCGCGGTCCCGCGCAGGTTCACCGCCACCCGGGCCACGGCCGTCACGCGGTCCCGGGGTTCGCCGAGCGCCTGCAGCCCGCGGACCTTGACCCGCGCCGCCCCCAGCAGCAGTTCGTCGCCCACGGCGATCGTGCCGGCGGCCAGCGTGCCGGTGACGACCGTGCCGGCACCCGAAACCGTGAAGGCGCGGTCGATCCACAGCCGCACGTCGGCGTCCGGGTCGGGCGGCGGCAGCGCGGCGGTCAGCTCCCCGATCGCCACGCGCAGCCGGTCGAGGCCCGCTCCCGTGGTGCCGCTGACGGCGACGCTCGGCACGGCACCCAACGACGTCGCCGCGATCTCCTGCAGCGCCACGGCCGTCGTGGCGGCCGGGTCGGCCCGGTCGGCCTTGGTGACGACCAGCAGGCCGCGGCGGACACCGAACGCGGCCAGCGCCGCGAGGTGTTCGGCCGACTGCGGCATCCAGCCTTCGTCCGCGGCGACGACGAACAGGACCGCCGGGGCCGGCCCGGCGCCGGCGAGCATGTTCGGTACGAACCGTTCGTGGCCCGGCACGTCGACGAAGGCGACGTCCTCGTCGCCGATGCGGGTCCACGCGAAGCCGAGGTCGATGGTGAGGCCGCGGCGGCGCTCCTCGGCCCACCGGTCCGGCTCCATCCCGGTCAGCCGCCGCACCAGCGTGGACTTGCCGTGGTCGACGTGCCCGGCGGTGACGATCACCCGCATCGGCGGACGGCTTCCAGCAGCTTGGCGTCCTCTTCCGGCCGCACGGTCCGCAGGTCGAGCAGGCAGCGGTCCTTGACGACCCGGCCGGCCACGGCGGGCTCACCCGTCCGCAGCGCGGCCGCGTACCGGGCGGGCAGGCTCACCGCGGCGCTGGGCAGTTCCACGCCGGGCGCACCCCCGCCACCGACGGCCGCCACCGACGCCACCACGTGGGCATCGGTGGCGCGCAGGGCCCTGACCAGCGCTTCGGCTCGTTCACGCAAGCTCGCGACGGACGCTTCGAGCGCGGCGCGCACCGGCGGTTCCGGCCCCCGCAGCGTCGCTTCGAGGGCGGCCAGGGTGAGCTTGTCGACGCGCAGGGCCCGCGCGGCGGGGTGCCGCCGCAGCCGTTCGACGACGTCGGCGTCGCCCAGCAGCAGGCCGGCCTGCGGGCCGCCGAGCAGTTTGTCCCCGCTGGCGGTGACGACCGTGGCGCCTGCCCGCAGCGCACTTGCCGCGTCCGGCTCGTCGGGCAGGAGCGGGTGCGGGGCGAGCAGGCCGGAGCCGATGTCGGCGACCAGCGGCACGCCGAGACCGGCCAGCTCGGCGATCCCCGCTTCCGAGGTGAAGCCGGTGACGCGGTAGTTCGACGGGTGGACCTTGAGCACGAACCCGGTGTCCGGGCCGATCGCCGCCGCGTAGTCCCGGGTCGACGTCCGGTTGGTGGTGCCGACCTCGCGCAGCCGCGCGCCGGCCGCTTCGAGGAGGTCCGGGATGCGGAAGCCGTCGCCGATCTCGACCAGCTCGCCCCGGCTGACGACGATCTCCCGGCCGGGGGCCAGCGTGAGCGCGCAGAGCAGCAGGGCGGCCGCGTTGTTGTTGACCACGTGCACGGCACCGGCGGCCGGCACGGCCGCGGCCAGGGCCGCCAGCGCGCCGCGCCCCCGGCGGGCCCGGTCACCGGTCGCGAGGTCGAATTCGACGTCGGTGGCGCCGCCGGCCGCGACGAGGGCGTCGAGCGCGGCCGGCGAAAGCGGCGCCCGGCCGAGGTTGGTGTGCACGACGACGCCGGTCGCGTTGACCACCGCCCGCAGCGAGGACGCGTTCGCCGGGAGCCGCGCGAGCACCGCGTCGGCAACGTCCTCCGGGGCGATCTTCCCGGCCCGCGCCGCCTGCTGGGCGGCGACGACCACGGCTTTCACCAGGTCCCGCCCGAGCCGGCAGGCGGCCTGGGCGATCCGGGGTTCGGCCAGCAGCGCGTCGGTCCTCGGGATGGCCCGGCGCGGGTCGCTCACGACGGGCCCCGGTGGCGGAGGCGGACGGGAATCGAACCCGCCAGCGGCAGAACCTGCCGTTCAACGGTTTTGAAGACCGTGCCGGTCACCAGGCCGGATACGCCTCCCTGCACCATGGTGGTCATCCTGCCAAGGTCGCGGCCGGCGGGCAGGATGAACCCGTGGGTTACCGACTGACGCAGTACGCGCACGGCGGCGGCTGCGCGTGCAAGATCCCGCCCGGCGAACTCGAAGCGGCCGTCCGCGGCCTCACCGTCGCCTCGCCCGTCGATCCACCGGGCGAGCTGCTCGTCGGCCTCGACACCGGCGACGACGCGGCCGCGGTCCGGATCTCCGGGGACACCGCGCTGATCGCCACCACGGACTTCTTCACCCCGGTCGTCGACGACGCCTACGACTGGGGCCGGATCGCCGCGGCCAACGCGCTCTCCGACGTCTACGCCATGGGCGGCACGCCGGTGGTGGCGGTCAACCTGCTCGGCTGGCCGCGGGAGAAGCTGCCGTTCGAGCTGGCCGCCGAGGTCCTGCGCGGCGGCCTCGACGTCTGCGGCGAGGCGGGCTGCCACCTCGCCGGCGGGCACAGCATCGACGATCCGGAACCCAAGTACGGCCTGGCCGTCACCGGGATCGCCGATCCCGGCAGGCTCCTGCGCAACGACGCCGGCCGCGCCGGTCTGCCGCTGACGCTCACCAAGCCGCTCGGCATCGGCGTGCTCAACTCGCGGCACAAGGCCACCGGCGAACGGTTCGGGCAGGCGATCGACGCCATGACGACGCTGAACGCGGCCGCGTCGCGGGCCGCGCTGGCCGCCGGGGCGGTGTGCGCCACCGACGTCACCGGCTTCGGCCTGCTCGGCCACCTGCACAAGCTGGCCAGGGCCAGCGGGGTCACCGCCCGCCTCGACCCGGCCGCCGTGCCCTACCTCGACGGCGCGCGGGAAGCCCTGCGCGACGGGTACGTCAGCGGCGGCACCCGCCGCAACCTCGACTGGGTCCGCCCGCACGCCGACCTGTCCCGGATTTCCGGGGACGAGGCCCTGCTGCTGGCGGACGCGCAGACCTCCGGCGGCCTGCTGGTCGCCGGGGAACTGCCCGGTCACCCGGTGATCGGGTCGCTCGAGCCGCGGTCGGACCACACGATCGTCGTCGGCTGAGGGCGTTTCCCCGCCGGCCGGGCCGGGTACGTCCCGGGAGAGAACGATCAGGAGGTGTGCGATGCCCGCTTCGGACCGGACCGACCTCGAACAGCACCTGGCCGAGACCGAGTACCCCTGTGGCCGCGACGAGCTCCTGCGCCGGGCGGCCGCGGCGGGTGGCGGCGACTCCGTGCTCGGCTCGCTCGGCGGGCTGCCGGACAGCGACCGGTACGAGAACTTCGACGCCGTCTGGGAAGCGGTGTCCGCCAAGCACGTCGGCGGGGCACCCTGATCCTCAGGTGAGCCGCTCGACGGCGTCGCGCGCTTCCTTGAGGTCCGCGCCCGTGCCGGCACGGTACGCCTTGATCGCTTCGATCTTCTTGCCCTGCCGCAGCAACGCGGTGACCTCGGCGAGTTCCGGCTCCACGACGGCCACCCCCAGCCGGTCGGCGATGGCGTCCAGCTTCCGTTCCACCCGCGCGAGGCGGCGGTCGACCCGGGCCAGCTTGCGGTCCGTGGCCGACGATCCCAGTGCGACGACCACGACCAGCACGACGACACCGAGCAAGAGCATCCCGTAGTCCATGCCGGGCACGCTACTACCGGAAACTGTCGGTGCCGGTGGTTAGGGTGATCGGCATGACGACACTGACCGGCCGCCCGCACACCGCCCTGCTCGTCATCGACGTGCAGAACGGCGTGATGCAGGCGGCCCACGACCGCGAAACCGTCCTCGCCCACCTCGTCGCGCTGGTCGAGAAGGCCCGCGCGGCGGGCACCGAGGTGGTGTGGGTGCAGCACACCAGCGACGAGCTGCCCCGCGGCAGTGAACCTTGGGCGTACGTACCGGAACTCGTCCGCCGCGAACCGGAACCGCTGGTGCACAAGACTTACGGCGACTCGTTCGAGGACACCGACCTCGAGGAGGTATTGGCGGCCCGCGGCATCGGAACGCTGGTGGTGGCGGGCGCCCAGACGGACGCGTGCATCCGCTCGACCCTGCACGGCGCGCTCACCCGCGGCTACGACGTGACTTTGGTGGCCGACGCACACACGACGGAGGACCTGTCGGCGTACGGCGCCCCACCACCCGGCCAGGTCATCGCGCACACGAACCTCTACTGGCAGTACCAGACGGCGCCCGGCCGGGCGGCGGGGGTGGTGCAGACGGCCGAAGTGGACTTCGCGGTGAAGGCGCCGGTCTGACAGGTCGGCGCTCGGGCCCGCGGCGAACCGTCGCGGGGGGTGCCCGGCCGGGGTAGAACCGGGCGCGACCGGTTCACCCCTGACTGCGGATGCGATCACCACCGGAAGGAAGTCCTCGTGCCGTTCCCCCACGTCCGGCGGGCCGCGCTCGCCGCGCTGGTTGTCGTGCCCCTCACCGCCTGCGCCGCCGAAGCCCCGGCCCCGGCCCCGGCCCCGGCCCCGGCCCCGGCCCCGGCGACGCTGCCGTCCGCCGCCGTGGCGGCACAGCCGGACTTCGCCTCGCTCGAACGCGGCTTCGACGCCCGTCTCGGCGTGTACGCCGTCGACACCGGTTCCGGCCGCGAGGTCGCCCACCGCGCCGACGATCGTTTCGGCTACGCCTCGACGCACAAGGTGTTCTCCGCGGGCGCCGTGCTCCAGCGCACCGGCCTCGACGGGCTGGCGAAAGTGCTGACCTACCGCCGTGCCGACCTGCTGCCGAACTCCCCCGTCACCGAAAAGCACGTCGCCACCGGGCTTCCGCTGCGCGACGCGATCGATGCGGCGTTGCGCTTCAGCGACAACACCGCCGCGAACCTGCTGTTCCGGGAGCTCGGCGGGCCGGCGGGGCTCGCCGACGCGCTGCGCGGGGCCGGCGACACGACCACGCACGTCGACCGGATCGAACCCGGCCTCAACGACCTCGCGCCGGGCGACGTCCGGGACACGAGCACCCCGCGCGCGATGGCCGGCACCCTGCGCGCCTTCACCCTCGGCCCCGCGCTGCCCCCGGAAAAGCGGACCGTGCTCACGGACCTGATGCGCGCCAACACGACGGGCGCGGCCCTGATCCGGGCGGGTGCGCCGGCGGGCTGGGCCGTCGCCGACAAGACCGGGACCGGCGGCTACGCCACGCGCAACGACATCGCGGTCGTCCTGCCGCCCGGGCGGGCGCCGATCGTGCTGGTGGTGATGTCCGATCGGAGGACCGAAACCGCCGGCCACGACGACCGGCTGATCGCGCAAGCGGCGAAGCTGGCCCTCGACGCCCTCCGCTGACGCTAACGACCGCCGACTAACGACCGCCGAAGAGCCGCCGCACCTCGGCTTCGACGTCGTCGAGCCACGCGGCACGCTGCGGTTCGCCGGCGTCGGCCACGACCCGCAGCACCATCCGGCTCACCTCCGGCTCGCCGAGGTACGGCGCGAGGCAGCGCCGCCAGATCGCGTCGAGCGGGTCGCCGAACAGGGTCCGCTCGCGCTCCTCCGTCGTGTCGGACGTGTTGACCACGAGCAGCCGCCGCAGGGCGAGCAACGACTCGGGCGCGCCGCCGGCGTCGTCGAGGCGGTACGCCACTCCGGGGACGAGGATCCGGTCGAGCCAGCCGCCGAGGATCGCCGGCGGCTTGCCCCACCAGTTCGGGTGGACGGCGACGAGCCCGCTCGCCTCGCGGAGCTCGTCGCGGTGGCGCCGGATCAGCGGATCCGGTTCGGCGGCGAGGAAGTCTTCGGCGCGGGCCCCGCTGGTGCAGGCCCCTTCCGCGGTCAGGACCGGGTCGAAGCCTTCGGCGTACAGGTCGTGGAACCGCACCGGCCGCCCGGCGCCGGTCAGCGCGGCGACCACCCGGTCGGCGAGCGCGTGGTTGAGGCTTCCCGGCCGGGGATGGGCCAGCAAGACCACCACCGGCTTTTCGTCGAGCACCATGATGGGCCGTCCTGCCAGGGACCGCCGGGCGGCGGGCCGGCCCGCCGGGCGGCGGGCCGGCCC